>NZ_DKHL01000057.1:188852-219126 GCF_002453775.1 Empedobacter sp. UBA6745 | reverse complement strand
CGCAACATTCAGCTTGGAAGGCTGACGCTCTACCAATTGAGCTATTCCCGCATTCACTTCTAAAAAGCTTTGCAAATTTAAAGATTAAATCCTAAACCACAAAAAATTTTAAAAATTAAGTTTGTGGGGAGAGCAGGATTCGAACCTGCGAAGGTTACCCAACGGATTTACAGTCCGTCCTCGTTGGCCGCTTGAGTATCTCCCCGCCTTACTTTTTTTTGTTCTTCTAAAAACTTTGAGCCGATAGAGGGACTCGAACCCACGACCTGCTGATTACAAATCAGCTGCTCTAGCCAGCTGAGCTACATCGGCATTTTTGTTTTTAAAAGCGTTATTTAAAAGAACAGTCCGTTAAATATGTTTGTTTAACGGACTGCAAATTTACGTTGTTTTTTGAATTAACCAAATTTTTAGGTTCTTTTTTTAGTCAATTCGTTATTTTTTATCTTTCGCTAATCTTTTCTTTTTTTCTGATAATTAATTTTTTTAATGTATCTACCGCCAAATCAATACATTCCTCAAAAGACTGTCCTGTTTTACTCACAACAATATCATCTCCTGGTACTTCTAACTTAATATCAACTGTCTTATTATTTTTTTCTGCAGTATTCTCTAACTTAAAAGAAACATTCGCTGCAATGATTTTGTCTGACAAAGTTTCTAATTTTTCTAATTTTTTTTCTAAATACTCCTCTAAACCTGGTTTAGTATTGAAGTTTACTGCTTGAAAGTTAATTGTCATAATTACTCTTTTTTGTTCTCACGCGGGTGAGCTTTGTTAAACACTTTTTTTAAATTTTCTATACTCCCATGTGTATAAATTTGAGTCGATGACAAACTTGAATGCCCTAAGATATCTTTTACCGCATTCAGATCTGCTCCGGAATCTAACATATGGGTCGCAAATGAATGCCTCAACATATGAGGACTTTTTTTATGTTTTACACTTATAAGACTAAGATAGTATTTTACTTTCGAATAAACAAGATTATCATACAAAGGTTTTCCTTTTTCTGTTACAAAAACATTCGTACATTGTAAGGTAATTTCATTATGTTTTCTGGTGTTATAATTCGCCAAATCCTCTAACAGAAAGGTCGAAATAGGAATTATACGTTCTTTGTTTCTTTTTCCAAGAACTTTTATAGAAAGTGTATTCGGATCGATATCATTTTCTTTCAAACCAATTAATTCGGCACGTCGAATTCCTGTTTGATACATTACATCAATCATTAATCGATCACGTAAACCTTCGAATGTATCTGGAAAAAACTCATCATTATTCAACAAATCATTCAATTCTGCTTCTGTAAATGGCACCAAAACTTGTTTATTTTGTTTGAGTGAATGAATTTGTTCGATTGGATTAATGGTAAGATGATTTTCTTTGATCAGATATTTATAAAACGTCCGTAAAGCGCTTAATTTGCGATTAACCGTTTTCTCAGACTTTTCTAATTCTGATAAATGCATCACAAATGCACGAATATGATTTTTTGTTGCAAGTTGTATTTCCGACGAATTTTCTTCTTGTTGATAGAACTCAACAAAATCGTCCAAATCTCTTTTGTAGCTTGTGATTGTTAGCGTAGAATAGTTTTTCTCGAGCGCTAAATAATCTAAGAATAGTTGAATAAATTCCATAAAAAAACCTATTCATCAAAGTTACAACTTTAATAAATAGGTCAACAGAAATTAATTTCTTTATATCGTTTAAAACGGCAATTTATGCTTCCTCCTTTTCGATTAAGGCTTGTTTGTAGATTGCTCTACTCATCTTAATTCTATTTGTAACAGAAGGTTTTGTAAATTGTTGACGTGCTCTTAACTGACGTACAACACCTGTTTTATCAAATTTTCTTTTGTATTTTTTTAGAGCTCTTTCGATTGACTCTCCGTCTTTTACTGGTATAATCAACATAATTTTATCTATTTCTTTTTGAGATGGCAAATATACAACTCTTTAGTAATTAAACAAATCGTTTTGTATTAATCTTTCAAAATATTTCTTCCAATCACTAATTTTTGGATCTCCGTTGTCCCTTCACCAATTGTACATAACTTAGAATCACGGTAGAATTTCTCTACTGGAAAATCTTTTGTATATCCGTATCCACCAAATATTTGAACCGCTTCATTCGAGATTTTAACACACGCTTCCGATGCATAATATTTTGCCATTGCACCTTCTGTCGTCATTGGTTTTTTATGATTTTTTAAATAAGATGCTTTACGAATTAATAATTCTGAAGCTTCGATTTCTGTAATCATTTCAGCCAATTTGAAGTTAATTGCTTGGAAATTTGCAATTGCAGTTCCAAACTGATGACGTTCTTGCGCATATTTCAACGCTGCTTTGTACGCTCCTTTCGCGATTCCTAAAGATAAAGCTGCAATCGAAATACGACCACCATCTAAAATCTTAAGCGCTTGCTTGAAACCATCACCTACGTTCCCTAAACGATTTGCATCCGAAACACGTACATTATCGAAGATTAACTCTGCCGTTTCCGAAGCACGCATTCCTAATTTATTTTCTTTTTTACCCGATGTAAAACCTGGCGTTCCTTTTTCGATTACAAAAGCCGTCGCGTTATTTTTCGCTCCTTTCTCTCCTGTTCTTGTCATTACAACCGCAACATCACCAGAAATTGCATGTGTAATAAAATTTTTTGCTCCGTTAATTACCCATTCGTCACCATCTTTTACAGCTGTTGTAGACATTCCTCCTGCATCAGAACCAGTGTTGTGCTCTGTTAATCCCCAAGCACCAATCCATTCTGCTGTTGCTAATTTTGGTAACCAACGTTGTTTTTGCTCTTCGTTTCCGAATTCTAAAATATGATTTGTACAAAGTGAATTATGTGCTGCTACAGATAAACCGATAGAAGGATCAACTTGTGAAATTTCGTCTACAATTGATACATATTCGTCATAAGACAAACCACTTCCTCCGTATTCTTCTGGAACAACAATTCCCATGAATCCCATTTTTCCAAGTTCTTTGAAAACTTCAACTGGAAAAGTTTGAGCTTCATCCCACTCCATAATATTCGGCTGAATGTATTGTTTTGCGAAATCTCTTGCCGATTGCGCGATTAATGATAAATTTTCATTTTCTAAGAAATCCATTTTTTTGAGTTTTTTTGTTTTTTTATGACTTTCCTCCAAAAGTAATAAATTTCTATTAAGTGAAAAGTTTTTCTTTTACGATTATTTTTACTCATTAAAAATAATTGACTATCAGCGTTTTTAAGTTAATAATATCCTAAAAAAAAACAAATGTTTAAAGTCATTTTCGGAAATGATATTTGACATTTTAATTCGGATAAATTAATCCGAGTTTTGTTCTCAGAAATAAAATAAAACATTATGAGAAAAGGACTATTAATAGTAGGAGCAATTTTAGCATCGATAAATTCATTTGGACAAGAAGCAGGTGAATTGCATATGCGTGTAAGAGCAACTGGTGTAGTTCCTATGGAAGATGCTAAAATAGAAGCAATAGGTGGAAATGTCGCAGTGACGAATAACCTTATTCCAGAAATCGACTTTACCTATTATATTACAAAAAATATCGCAGCCGAATTAATTTTAGGGACATCTAAACATGAAGTTGTTGCGGTAAATACTGCATTAGGAAATTTGGATTTGGGACGCGTGATGTTGTTGCCTCCAACTCTTAATGTACAATATCATTTGTATCCAACAAAAAACCTAAAACCTTATGTTGGCGCAGGAATTAATTATACAATCTTCTATGATCAAGGGCAAGGAAAAGGGAGAAACGCAGCCGTAACTAGTGTAGATTACAAAAACAATGTAGGTTTCGGATTTCAATTAGGATTTGATTACAAAATCAATGATAAATTATACTGGAACGTAGATGTTAAAAAATTATACTTAAACACAGACGTTACAGTTGGTGCAGCTTTAGACAAACAAGTTTATGTACCAGCAGATGTAGATCTTAATCCTTGGTTAATCAGTACTGGTATTGGTTTCAAATTATTCTAAAATCGACCTTTTATATATATTATGATTTTTTATTAACCAACTAAAAGATCAAAAAGAGAAGCAATTGCTTCTCTTTTTTTATTTAAATTGATTTATTTTTACTCCTCCACTCTTTTATCTTCAATGTGATTTGTTCGAAAATATTCTCGAACCGAAACAAACGTAGGTTCTATATGCACTAAAACGTCTTTTACTTGTGGCATTTTGGCTTGTACAGCATCTTTCAGATCATGACTAATTTTATGTCCTTCCACTACCGAAATCGTTCCATCGACTATTGCATGTAAATCCACATAATAATTCATTCCGTTCTTACGCACATTACATTTTTCAGTCGCCATAACACCAGGAACATGCGAAGCGATTTCTCTGATTTGTTCAATTTCATTTTCGTACAATTGTTCATCCATAATTTCTCCCAACGCAGGTCGAAGGATTTTGTACGCATTATATAAAATAAAACTTGATGCAAAAAGTGCTGCAACATCATCTGCTGCCTCCCAACCTGGTCCCATTACCAATGAAATCGAAATTCCGATAAACGCCATTAACGATGTAATTGCGTCCGAACGATGATGCCAAGCATCTGCTTTTAGAGAAGAACTATTGGTTTCAACACTTTTTCGCATTACATACTGAAACGATAATTCTTTGAATAAAATAATTCCTCCAAGAACTAATAAGGTAAATGGTTTGGGCTGATGATGTGGTGTAATAATATTGTTAATACTTTCTTTTGCAATGATAATCGCAGAAACAATAAGGAAAGTAACCACTAAAAATGTGATTAACGCTTCTGCTTTTCCGTGCCCGTAAGGATGATTTTCATCTGCAGGTTTTGCAGAATACTTTAGTCCAAAGAAAACAAATATAGAAGAAAAAACATCTGCCGAAGACTCGATTGCATCTGCAATAAGTGCGTAAGAATTCCCAAAATAACCAGCCAAAAACTTAATTCCAGCCAAAGAAGCGTTTCCTACAATACTAAAAATTGAAGCTTTGATTGCTTTTTCCGAATTATCATTCATACCAAAAAAATAAGCCCTACAAATGTAAGGCTTATTCTAATTTTATATCTCGAAAATATTATTTTTCTAAGAATGGGTATTTGTAATCTTTTGCAGGAACAAATGTTTCTTTGATTGTTTGAACAGAAGTCCAACGTAACAAGTTCATTGCAGAACCTGCTTTATCATTTGTACCAGAAGCACGTGCTCCACCAAATGGTTGTTGTCCTACAACTGCACCTGTTGGTTTATCGTTGATGTAGAAATTTCCACAAGCATTTTTCAATGCTTTAGCAGCTAATTCTACAGCTGCACGATCTTTCGCGAAGATTGATCCTGTTAATGCGTAAGCAGAAGTTTCGTCAACTAATTTTAAAGTTGCTTCAAATTCATTTTCATCATAAACATAAACTGATAATACAGGCCCGAAGATTTCTTCTACCATTGATTCATATTTAGGGTTCGTTGCTTTGATAACTGTTGGTTGAACAAAATATCCAACTGAATCATCATAAGTACCACCTATTACAACTTCAGCTTCAGAAGATGCTTGTGCACGATCGATATATGCTTTAGATTTTTCGAAAGAGTTTTTATCGATAACCGCTGTCATGAAATTAGAGAAATCCTCTGGAGATCCTAATGTAACAGTTGCTAACATTTCTTTCATTTGTTTCTCAACTTCGCTCCATAAGTTAGATGGAATATAAGCACGAGAAGCAGCAGAACATTTTTGTCCTTGGTATTCAAACGCTCCACGAACTAAACCTACAGCAACTTCTGTTGGACAAGCTGATTTGTGAACCATTACGAAATCTTTTCCTCCTGTTTCTCCTACGATACGTGGATAAGTTCTGTAATTATTGATGTTATCTCCAATTTGTTTCCATAAAGTATTGAAAACTTTTGTAGAACCTGTGAAGTGTAAACCTGCGAAATCTTTGTGTTCTAAAACTGTTTTTGCGGTTTCTGCTCCATCAGTTAAGATCATGTTGATTACACCATCTGGTAAACCAGCTTTTTTGAACACTTCCATTGTTACTTTAGCAGCTAAAGTTTGTTTATCAGAAGGTTTCCAAACTACAACATTCCCCATCAAAGCCATACAAGATGGTAAATTACCAGCGATTGCAGTAAAGTTGAATGGAGTAATTGCGAAAGTAAATCCTTCTAATGGACGATAATCTACACGATTCCAAATTCCTGGAGAAGAAATTGGTTGATCTGCATAAATTTCTGTCATGTATTGTACGTTAAAACGTAAAAAGTCAATCAACTCACAAGCTGAATCAATTTCTGCTTGCATTGCATTTTTAGATTGACCAATCATTGTTGCAGCATTCATTTTTGCACGGTAAGGACCAGCAATCAAATCTGCAGCTTTTAAAAAAATTGCCGCTCTATCTTCCCAAGGCATTGCAACCCAAGCTTCTTTCGCTGCCAAAGCTGTGTTAATCGCTTTTTTTACATCATCTTGTGTTCCTTCGTGGAAATAACCAACAACTTTTTGGTGATCATGTGGAGGACGAATTTCTTTTTTATTTCCTGAAAAAATTTCTTCAGAACCAATGTATTGAGGAACTTCTGTTACCTCGTTAAACATTTTTTTGTATGCGTCTAATAATTGCGCACGCTCTGGCGTACCAGGAGCATATGATTTCACCTCTTCGTTAACAGCGTGAGGAATTTGAGCAAATGATTTTGACATTTTGATTATTTTGTTTGTTTATACTTTTCAAAGTTCAAATTTAAGAAAAATAAATGGAAATGTTTCAGTTCAGATAATTAAGTCTTTTACCACTTTAGACATAAAATTATCCATTATTCTTCCTTTTTATTTTCTTTTTTATCTTTTGTATGAAGAATTTGATTTTCGATATTTTCTAAATATTGAATCTGCATTTCCTGTATTTCTAATAATTTCTTATTCTGATGAACCAATAAATGATCTATTTTTTCACTTAATAATTTTATTTCCAATTCAGCTTTCAAGTTAATTTTATAATCATGTTCGGCTCTATCACGATCTTTATCTTCTTGACGATTTTGACTCATCATAATAATTGGGGCTTGTATTGCCGCTAAACAAGACAAAATCAAATTGAGTAAAATAAATGGATAGGGATCAAAACCTTTGTTGTGCAACATCCAAAAATTAAGAAACATCCAAGCCAATAAGAAAATAAAAAACGAAATAATAAATGTCCAACTTCCACCAAAAGATGCTACTTTATCTGCAATTCTATCGCCTGTTGTCAATGGTTTTGATGTATTTTCTTTTATATTTTCGGAAAGAATAGAATTATCACGAATCGCTTCCACTACATCTTGATCCAATTTTTCCATTTCACCTTTTTCTTGCGAAATCAAATTTGCAAAAAATTGACGACGATATTTGTTCAATACTTTTATCGAAACATAATCTTCTTCGGTAATTGCGGGATAATCTTGCTGAATCAATTTAAAAATCTCTTGCTGAATTTCTTTTCCTTTTACAGCTTCGTAGCGATTAATTGGTTTTTGAGTTACAAAACATTTCATAATAATCTATTTTAGTCAAAAATCACCTAACAAAAAACGCTCCTAAAATTAGAAGCGTTTTAATTATTAAAAGTTATTCGTGTAATAATCGAAATATTTACAATTTGATTTTATTTCTTGATATGTTTTAGTGTCCGAATATTGTTTCAAATTCTTAAAATTAGAACGGTAATTTGCCACTTTAAACGCTAAAATCTTCTCTTCGTTATCATATTGATTTTCGTACAAACGTTTCAATACAGGGTCTTTTGCATTATAAAATCTTCCTTGTTCATTCTTCGACAATGCAAACAATATTTGCGCTTTCATTTCTTTGTCTTTTGTCGAATCAAATGCTTTTTTCAAATAATTTTCTGAAGGCGTAAAATTATCTACGTAATTTCCACCCCAACCAAAACTTTTGTAAAAGAAATTGCTTGTCGCTTCATACTGATCGCCATAATTATTAAATTTTGGTCCATTATCATTATTTCGATCAAATGTCAACAAATAACGATAATAGCCCAAAGTCGTCGTATTGTAGAAGAAATTCCCCAACAAATAATTCGCTTTTGCAGCTTCTTCTGTATTTTTCTTTGCTATTTTATTCAATTCAATCATCGCATTTGTCAATTCTAATTTTGACATTTTTGGTTTGATAAATTTGAATTCATTCAAATATGGTGTTGCAATCACTTGATTTTCGTCACAATTAAAACATTCAATCTTATTATAGCCAAAAATTTTATTCGGAATATTATGATAGCCATCAAACTGATTTTCTACCCAAGTTTTGCTTTCTTTTTCTGTTGTATAATCGTAATCATAAACAAAATAAGCACTTTCTGACGTATGATATTTTTGATCAATCTTCTCAAATTCTTTCTTCGCTAAATCAAATTTCATTTCGCCTAAATACAATGTTCCTTTGAAATCGGCTAAATAATCAGATAATTTAAACTGAATATCTGTCGATTTTTCTGTTCTCCAATCCCATGAACTCGATTTTACTTTTGCATTAATCAAATATTTTTCGAAAGCTGTTTTATTCGATTTTTTATCCAATTTATCCAAATCATTGATAATCGCCCAATCCGGATTTGAACCTAATTGTGTAATTTCATTATGAATCAAAAATGCTTTTCCTTTATCACCTTGCAGAAAATATCGATTTCCCAAAACATCTAAAATCACATTTTTCAAGTTCATTTTTTGATCATCTTCATCTGAATAATCATAAACATCTTCTGGTAATTTTGGATATTCATAATTTAAAATCGACGCATATTTTTGCATCAATTGATTCTCGAAACTATCTGAAATTTTCTTTTGTTCGAAAATCTCTAATAAAATTTCAATCACTTTTTTCTGTTGTTGAAATTCTTTCGATGTTGAATTTACTTTTGCTAAATACGTTTTTGTTTCCGAAAAATTTTTGTTCAATAAATTAAGATATGCCACCGATAAATTCCAATATTCTTTGTTATTAGCTTTTGTTGCTTGCGATTTTGCCAAAGAAATTAATTCATTAATCTGAATTTCATCTTTCGAATTTTCATCAGAACTTCCATAATAATTGTTATTCGTTTTTACAGGTAAATATAAATCCGTATACTTTTTTCGCTCTTGAGACGAATCCCAATAATAATCTTCAGGATTTTGTTGCAAATATTCGCGCTCAATTAAATTGATAGAACGTGCAAATAATATTCTCGCTTGTGGAGCATTCACATCATTCGCAATAATTTTTTTTGCAGGCGCCAACGGATTCGAAAAATCGTTGTAACCTATTAACAAATACAAATCATTTTTTTCTTGAATCGTTTTGGCATTGGCTAACATTTTCTCATAATTCAAATCTTCTGTCACGCGCATCGATTGATAAGCACTCATTTTTCGATCATTTGAATGAGAAAAAACTTCGAAAAAGTCATAATTCGCCTGAATATAATTTCCAAGTGCACGTTCTGCTCCACCTTTTTGATCTAATGCATAATAGTACATCGAATTTTTAAGTCCTTGCGACGCCACATACATGTTAAAATAATTGATGGCATCTTTATATTCATGGAAATAATGGGCAAAACGCACCAATTGATAACCATAACGAGTTTTTAATTCTTTGTCCGTTTCCGCATTCCAACTTTTCTTTAGAACCTCAAGAACTTTTTTATAATTTAGATTATTGACATTTTTCTCTGGACGATCGACATACGACCATTCTCCATTATCGATGTAATAAAAAGCCATGTAAGGTTCTAGGTACTTAGCATACGACAGATAAAGTAAACTTTGTTTATTCTTTTTTACCCAATCTGTTGTCGCAAAATTATAGTTCGCATTGGATGATTTTCCATTCTTTATCATCAAATCAATTTCTTGTTTCGATGCTTTAAAAACCAACTCAAATGCTTGCTGATAGTTAATTCCTAACGTTTTTTGCCAATCCAAAATATTTTCATTCTTTTGATTTGCATCCATCGTATAATATGGATTATCCAACGTCATCAAAAATGGCTGATATTGCGGTGCTTCGCTTAATGTTTGCGAAAAAAGATTGTAGTAATAATAATCTTCTCCACCTCCATCAGCACACGCAAATGCTTTGGTCAAACCAAAAGTTAGGCATAAAGTAAGTACTATTTTTTTCATAATTGTGTTGGTATTGTTTTCAAAAATTTTGAGTCTAAATGATAATAAATCAAGCGATAATTGTAAGATAATTTTGTATCGATAAATGATTTTGTTTCAACTAATAATTCGGGAAAAATCGTTTCAACTTTTATTGTAAAACCTTTGCTCACATAAAAATTTCGAACAAAAAAATCATCTTCCACTTCATAAAATCCATTTCTGATTTTCTTTACAGGTTTTCCTATCAAATCTTGCTCCGAAAAGGAATTGATTAATTTTATTCTTCCTTGATGATTTGTCAAAATTGCCCATGAATAAATTGGCAAAGCAACATCTAATTTGATTGGATAATCGTTTAAATTCTTCAAATAATCTTTCGCTATTTTCAAATCTAAAATCGAATTATTTTCAGATTGATCGGTTGGATTTTCGGTTGCATAACACATCAAAACCATTTTATCCAAAGGCGGAATACCTTCTTGATCTTTAAATTTAACTTGATGCAAACGCAAAGTTGCCGAAAGTTTTTTGCCCGAAATATGTTTCAATTCTGACAAAAACGTAAAATAATTTTCGCGAGTAGATTTCGTCCAATCACAATCTATCTGAATTTCATTGAAGTTTTTCATATTTCCTCTTTCAGCCGTTTCACTCAAAAAATTATACACATCTTTTGCTAAAATTTTGACTTGATCTTTGGATGTATTCAGAAAAGTTTGATTGGTAATAAAAATCGTCGGAATATAATTAACATTGAGTTTTGTTGCATCAAAATTCTGAATAATTCCAACCGGAGAAATTTTATTCAGTTTTTTATCTACATCAAAAAATCGAACGTAAACATTTTCCACTTTCAACGAATCAACCGCTTTTTTTTCTGTTTCGTTCACCAAATAATTACTTCGCCAATAATAAAAATCAATCGGCGACTTTTTGGTTTTGGAAGTACATCCAACCAAACTAATTATCGTAAACAGTGTTAAAAATCTAAATAAAAATTTCATACTCAAATTTAACTCAAAATCTATAAATCACAATCGATGAAAATAGTGAGATTTTATCAAATTAATTGTCGAAATTTATCCTCTATAATATTCTTAAAAAATGAATGATAAAAATTTTCAGCGTGTAATCGAAATGTCTTTTGCAAGTGTTTATCCGCATTACATCACGAAAGCAGAAAAGAAAAACCGAACAAAAACGGAAGTTGATCAAATTATTTTTTGGTTAACAGGTTATACTGAAAAAGATTTGGAAGAAATTTTAACAAAGAAAACTAACTTTCATGATTTTTTTGAAAATGCACCAAAGTTTAATCCAAATTCAACTAAAATAAAAGGTGTGATTTGCGGCTATCGTGTGGAAGAAATTGAAAATCCATTGATGCAAAAAATTCGATATTTAGACAAATTAATCGATGAATTAGCCAAAGGAAAAACGATGGAAAAGATTTTGAGAAGTTAGATTATTTCCACTTTTTGATATGTTCAATTGGTTGCTTTAATTGAAAACTTAACGATTTTATTTTTGCTTTGATCAACTTTTTTCGTCCATAATAACTTCTTGTGTAATGCAATTCTGCATCGCCTACAAGTTGCAACCATTGTTGATGAAAATATTCGGCCTTTTTCTTGTGTTGACCAATAATTTCGGGAACCGAATGATAATCTCTTTGTTTGAAAAGCTTCATCAGCACACTTTTTCGTTCGATAAAATAACGTGGATTATCAATTGGATTTAAAATATTTTCGAGCGAATGTAAAAAAGTCGCCTTATCATAAGTTGTTGCCGACAATAAACTACACGAAATATTTCCCGATTTATCTACAGTTGTCAAAATATTTGTTTCTCGCAATTCATTAGACAATAAATTAAAATGTTGCAAAGTATTGAATAACGCAACAGCTATTTTCTGAAAATCTTTGGTGATATCTCTATATTGAATATAAAGTTTGATGTTTTTGTAAAAATTAACTCCGAAATACACAATTCCGACCGTTGAGAGAAAAATTATGGTTGAAAGAAAGCTTTTTTTCGACATCGAAAATAAAAGTGTTCGAATACTTTCTTCGAAAAAGAAAACGATAAAAGAGATGAATGAAAGAAGTAAACTTGTTGTTAAACTTTTTATCGACTTCGAATAATACAAATGTTTTGAGAAATCATATTCTTTTTCTCCGTCATAAAAATACTTTAATTCATTATCAATCTTTGTTCCTTCGGCAATAGAATTTGTCCAAGAATCTCTAATTTGAACATCATTTTTACTCCATTCTATCGTTTGCTGATTGTAATTTTCAATAGATTCCTCTGTAAATTGTTCAGGAAGATTCAGACGAGAAATACCATTCGAAATCGTGTTTTCTTTTTGCGAAATCCCAACAAAAGCCTCAAATCGTTGTCTCATTTTATCCAAATCTCCACCTCCATTTTGCGCAAACAAATCCAACGTAACCAAATGCCAAACGTTACTCACTTTATTTGGTTCTTCAGAATTCACACGAATCGCACGCCCACGCATCTGATTTGATGTTACAAAAGAACCTACATTACTCGCTAAAATCAAACTATTGATACTCGGCGCATCCCAACCTTCGCCCAAATAAGCGCGAGTTCCGACAATTATTTTGATAACACCTTTGTTAAATAATTTTGTTAAAACAGCCAACAAATTTCCTCTTGAACTATCTTCTGCAACAACTTCGAAAAAATTATCATCGAACATCACCGATTTGAACTGAATCGCTTCTGCTCTATCTTTGAACTGATAAATTATTTTTGGAAGAATTGTTTTTGAAACGATTACCATCGAACCTGTAATAATCGCAAGATGTGGAATTATTTCTGAATTTAGATTTCGAAGTTTTTCGAAAATTGGAAAAACACCTAGCTTAATTTTACTCGGTTCATTCTGTAAATTATCCGAATAAAATTCTTTTCGAATGTAATCGGTCAAAATCACCATGTGCAACTTATCGCCCAAATGTTGGTATTCTGATTTTACAATTTCTGCAGTGCTATCAATCTTTTTTACACTATTTATCAGCGAATTTTTAACTTTTTGATTATAATGTAAAGTAACTTTTTTCTGATCGATTGCTCCGATTCGTTTTAAATTCGTTAAAAATGGTTTCAAAAATTTCTCGTGTTTCAAATAAAATTCTTCATCTTTAAACAACAAATAATTGAACATACATTCTGCCCAATAATAATTGAAAGGCGGAAAATCTATCGTTTCGTTTTCTAATAAATCCAAATGCTGAAAATCCAATGGCGTATCAAACGATTTCAGATAAATCACAAAAGACGCATAGGCATCAAAATCTGCATAAATTTCGTCGAAACAACTTGCAGGCGTTTTGATAAAATCTAACATCAAAACAAATTCATACAAAGCTGTATTTTCTTTAACCTCTTGGAAAAAAGCTTCTACTTCTTCAAGGTTTTTGGAAATAATTTCACTCTCAAAATTTATGGGAAATGAACACAACAACAAATCTTGATGCGGACACAAATCTTTTTGTTTGACTAATTCTGGAATAGATATTTCGCAATCAATCGGACCACAAAAAGTGAGATAACGATTCCATTCTTCTTTCGCAACATCAAAAGGCGGCGTAGCAGTTAACGCCACAATCTTTGGTGATAATTCACTTTTGATTTTATTGAGACTTTTCCACCATTCATTTTTTAGATGATGCGCTTCATCTACAATCAAAGTTTTGACGTTATTTTCTTTTAATAATTGAATCAAAGATTGTTCGTCTTTTACCATCGAAGCATGTAATCCTTGATAAGTAGAAATGGTAAGAAATTTTGGTTGATGAATATCCATCGAAATCCAATCGACTTCCTGATTATCAAGAAAAAGCTCAATAAATCGATCTTTCCATTGATTACGAATCGCTAAAGTTGGCGCTAAAATAAGCGTAGGCTCATTAATTCGAAGCATTACTTCCAATCCCAAAACCGTTTTTCCAGAGCCAGGCGGTGCTACAATATTAAGATGCGCATCTTTTAAATGAAATTCTAATTCATCTAAAACACGCTGTTGATAATCGCGCCAAGAATACTTAAATTTTATTGGTTGGAAATTGAAAGTCATGATTGATAAAAAACTGAATGATTTATCTCCTCGAATTTCCAGTTCCATATCCCATTAACACATCGTATCGTTGTCCCCAAGGGCGATAGTAAAACAATGCTTGATATTGATTTTCGGTTTGCCAAAAACTTCCGCTCACATAACTTGGATCGATTTTGCCTGTTTTGGTATTTTTTACGACATATTGATAATTGTAATAACCTTGTTTCAAGAATAATTCGGTTACCCAAAATCCTGCATCGTCTTTTTCTAATTTCGAATTTTCATCAATTTCCCAATTATTAAAAGCACCTACAACATACGGAACGTATAATCCATTTTGATCTTCGAAAGCGTCTAACGCAAAATAAACCCACGAATAATCTGCTTCAGAATTTGCTGCATATTCGTTTCCATAACGGTTATTTCGGATATAAAAATTACCATTAATGTCTGGATAATCATCATAAGGTAGATTATATTTCGGAATATCTGCACGCAAAACAGTGTGATAAACACTATCTTTTCTGAATGTTTTTTCTGTTGTTAAACTCGGAACTTCTAAATTTTTGTTATCAAACCAATTGTATTCGGCACCACCGTCAAACAAAATATTGGTATCATTATATGTTAATTGATTTGGACGAGAAAAAGATGGTCGATTGATAAAATAACCTTCGTTCCAATTGTTATTTTTCATCAAAAATAATCTTGCGCCATCAGGAACTTCAGTTAAATTTTGTGTTCCACTTGAAACTTGAACTTGCAAACGCTGATTCAATTCTTTTACGGTTGGATTATTGTAACGAGAAACCATCACACCAACATCCGCAATTGGTTGATAAACGGCAAAACGTTTCGTGAAAATTGGGTTTGAATCATTTTCTAAATACACTTTTAACACATAATTTCCAGGTAATTTTACATTCATTTGATCATTCGGAAATTGAATTTGATAATTGGTATATTTTTGATACGTATTGAATGAATTCTTATATGTTCGCGCATAATCAGCATTAACACCATTTAAAAATTCGGTTTGAAAAATATTCGATTCTGACCAATCTGCATTTCTGTGTTCAATAGAATATTGATAACGCTTATAACCTGCACTGATATCATCAAAAAGAAAAATTAATCTTTCGCTAGAACCTAACTTGACAACGGGTGTATTATCGTTTGTTTGCGGATTAAAAACTTGAACCGTCTTGATATTCTTTGGAGGAATTACATCTTGAAATTGCCCAAAAAGAATTGAAGTCAATAGACAAAGTATAATCGAATAGAATTTCATTTTCATTATAATTTTGATTGTTAAAAATACAAAAAAAGCGCATGCCTTTTTGAAAAAGACATACGCTTATATAACTCTAAAATTTATTTTTTAGTACAAAGCAGGAAACTCGTTTGGTTTCGCTTCGCGCATCAATTCATAAACTTGTTCTGTAATATCATCAACAGAAGGTTTTGAAAAATAATCTCCATCAGTCGCATACGCAGGACGGTGAGCTTTCGCTGTAATCGTCAATGGTGCGCTATCTAATGTAAAATATCCACCTTGTTTCTCGATAATTTCTTGTAACAAGAATGCACTTGCTCCACCTGGAACATCTTCGTCAACAATAACTAAACGATTCGTTTTGTTCAAACTTTTTGCAACATCTGCATTGATATCGAAAGGCAATAAAGATTGTGCATCAATTACTTCAACAGAAATACCTAGTTGCTCCAATTCTTTCGCAGCATCCATCACAATTCTCCAAGTAGAACCGTAAGTTAACAACGTTACATCTTTTCCTTCTTTTGTAATTTCTACTTCACCTATTGGCGTTGTAAATTCTCCAATATTAGTTGGTGCAGGTTCTTTCAAACGATAACCATTCAAACTTTCTACAACAATTGCAGGCTCATCTGCTTGCATCAATGTATTGTAAAAACCTGCGGCTTTTGTTAAATCACGTGGAACTAAAACATTCACGCCACGAACCAAATTCAAAATTCCTCCCATTGGCGAACCTGAATGCCAAACACCTTCTAAACGGTGACCACGCGTTCTGATAATCACAGGCGCTTTTTGACCTCCATTCGAACGATAAAGCACAGTTGCCAAATCATCAGAAATTCCTTGTAAACAATAAAGGATATAATCTAAATATTGAATTTCTGCAATTGGACGTAAACCACGCATCGCTAAACCAATTCCTTGACCAAGAATTGTTGCTTCGCGAATACCTGTATCCGAAATACGATCGATACCATATTTTGCTTGAAGACCTTCTAAACCTTGGTTTACATCACCAATATTTCCTGCATCTTCACCAAAAACTAACGCCTTTGGATATTTTTCGAAAATTTTATCAAAGTTATCACGAACAATTACACGACCATCTTCTAACGCTGGATTTTCTCCAAACTCAGGTTTTACTTGTGGAACTTGTATTGCAGTACCAGAAACTAATTTAGTCGAATAAATTTCTTCTTCGCGTTTCATTTTAGCATCTAACCAAGAAATTAATTCAGTTTTTGTAACTAAATTTTCTGAACGTATTAAACGAATTACTTTACGAACAGCTCCATAAACATCACGTTTGAAAGGACTTTTCTTTGATTTTAGATTACTAATTTCAATGTTGATAAAAGCACCATTAGCACTTTCTGAAGCAACTTTCGTTAATAATTCTAACGCTTCATTTTTCAAATCCAAAATTGGATTCAAATAATCGTCCCAACATTGTTTTTGAGAAGCTTTTACTTCAGCTTTTACTTCAGCTTCTAATTGATCCAACTCTTCCGCAGAAATAATTGCTTCTGAATGATCTGCAAATGCTAAAATATATTCACGGAATTTTGAGATTCCATCAAATTCTTTTTCCCATGTCAAACGCTCCTCTGATTTATAACGCTCGTGCGAACCAGAAGTCGAGTGACCTTGCGGTTGCGTACATTCTTGCACGTGTACAATACACGGAATGTGATGCTCACGCGCAAATCTTTCTGCACGTGTATACGCTTCAATCAAAGCAGGATAATCCCACGCTTTTACAGTAATAATTTCGTAACCTCTTTCCTCTTCCGTTCTTCCGAAACCTGATAATAATTCAGAAAGATTCGATTTTGTGCGTTGAAATTTAGCTGGTACAGAAATTCCGTAACCATCGTCCCAAATAGAAACAACCATTGGCACTTGCAAAACTCCACCTGCATTTATCGTTTCCCAAAAATGACCTTCAGAAGTACTTGCGTCACCAATTGTTCCGAAAGCAATTTCATTTCCGTTTACAGAAAATTGTTGATCTTCGTCTGATTGAGGAACATTTCTAAAATATTTTGAAGCTTGTGCTAAACCTAATAAACGTGGCATTTGACCAGCTGTTGGAGAAATATCTGCACTCGAATTTTTTTGCTCTGTTAATTTTTTCCAAGAACCATCTTCGTTTAAAGAACGTGTTCCGAAATGAGATGTCATTTGACGACCTCCTGATGAAGGTTCTTTTTCTAAATCTGTTAAAGCGTATAATTGTGCAAAAAATTGTTCAACTGTTAATTGACCAATTGCGAACATAAATGTTTGATCGCGGTAGTATCCAGAACGGAAATCTCCATTTTTGAATACTTTTGCCATTGCAATTTGTGGTAATTCTTTTCCATCACCAAAAATTCCAAATTTTGCTTTCCCAGTAAGTACTTCTCTTCTCCCTAAAAGACTTACTTCGCGAGACATAAAAGCCGTCTTGTAATCATTAATGATTTGACTTTTAAACTCTTCGAAAGTAATTTTATTTACCTCTTTTGTTTCCATTTCTTTTGTTTGTTGCATCACAAATTTAACAAAAGATTTGTAACTTACACCATACAATTTGCGTCTAACGAATAGATTATAGAATTGTATCATCCAATTAATAACTATAAAAATAAATACATGAAAAAAACTTTACTGAGTATTTGTCTGGTTTTTGCCTTTGCAAATTCACCTTACTTAATGGCTCAAACGAAATCTGGAAGCGCAACTTTTGTGACGCAAGTAGAAGGAATTAAGGAATACAAACTACCAAATGGATTACAAGTTTTATTGGTTCCTGATCAATCGCAAAGTAATGTTGTGGTTAACATTGTGTACAATGTTGGATCTAAACATGAAGGTTATGGCGAAAAAGGAATGGCGCACTTGTTAGAACATATGTTGTTTAAATCAACAAAAAACTTAGGCGATATCAAGAAAATGTTATCTGACAAAGGTGGACGCGCAAATGGAACGACATATTATGATCGTACAAATTATTACGAAGTTTTCCCTTCAAGCGACGAAAATTTACGTTGGAGTTTGGAAATGGAAGCTGATCGAATGATTAACGCAACCATTAAACAAGAAGATTTGGACAAAGAATTTTCGGTTGTGCGTAATGAATTTGAAATTGGTGAAAATGATCCGTCAGGTGTTTTAATGGAACGCGTTATTTCGGCTGGATATTTATGGCACAATTACGGAAAATCTACCATTGGATCTAAAGAAGATATTGAGCGTGTAAAATCTCCTCAATTACGCAAATTCTACGAAAAATATTATCAACCAGATAATGCAACTTTAATTATTGCTGGAAAATTTGACGAGAAAAAAACAATGGAATATGTGAATCAGTATTTTGCTTCAATTCCAAAACCAACGCGTGTTTTAGACGAAATTTTAACAGTTGAACCAGCGCAAGATGGTGAAAAATTTGTTGAAGTAAAACGTGCAGGAGATTCGCAATCTGTTGGTGTAATGTATCACGTTGCAGCATATAGCGATAAAGATTATGCAGCGATTGATGTTTTAAATAATATTTTAACTTCAGATCCTTCGGGATATTTGTACAAATCTTTGGTTGATACACACAAAATTGCATCAATTTGGGCGTATAGTCCAGAAGTTCGTGATGCGAGTTTTTTCTATATCGGAACTGAAATTCCAAAAGAGAAAAATATCGAGCAAACGAAAAATGATATTCGTGCAGAATTAGACAAAGTTGCTACAATTAATTATACTGATCAAGATGTGCAGCGTGCGAAAGCAAGTATTGTGAAAAACATCGAAAATCAAAAAAATAATACGATTAATTATGCCATTGGTTTAACAGAAATTGTTGGTGCTGGTGATTATCGTTTAGGTTTCTTGTACCGCGATAATATCGAGAAAGTAACCAAAGAAGATGTAAAACGTGTTGCTGAAAAATATTTTAGAGCGAATAATAGAACAGTTGGAACTTTTATTCCGACAAAAGATGAAATTCGTGTAAAACCAGCTGAATTAACGAATAAACAGATTACAGAATTAGTTTCGAATTACAAAGGTCGTGCAGTTGAGAAAGAAGCAAAACCATTTGAAGCTTCAATCAAAAACTTAAAAGCTCATTATGCAGAAGGAAAATTGAACAATGGTCTAAAATATGGAATCATCGACAAAGAAATTAAAGGTGAAAAAGTAATTCTTTCATTTAATTTACCTGTTTCGAATGAAAAAGATTTGGCAAACAAAGGAATGATCGGTCAATTAACGGCTGAATTGTTAATGTCTGGAACGAAGAATTTAACAAAAGAACAAATCAAAGATCAATTAGATGCTTTAAAATCTTCGGTTGGATTTAGATTTGGAGGACAAAATTTATCTGTAACAATTAATACGTACAAAAATTCATTAGACAAAACAATGGATGTCGTGCGTCAAATCATTACAGAACCAACTTTTCCTGAAGCTGAATTAGCAAAATCTGTAAATGAATACATAACATATTTAGATGCAAATACAAACGATCCGCAAGCATTTGCCTTTAACGAAATTAGTCGTTTAACATCTAATTATCCTAAATCTTCTATTTTTTATACAGCTTCTTTTACTGAAACAAAAGATGATTTAAAGAAAATCAAACAAGCTGATTTAGTTGATTTTTATAAAAATATTTTAGGTGCACAAAATGGTGTTGTTTCTATTATTGGAACAAATGACAAAGTGAAAGTTGAAAAATTATTAAATGATACTTTTGGTAAATGGAATAGCAAATCGAAGTACGAAAAAGCGTATCCAACTTTTACAGCAACGAAAAAAGAGGATAAACTTTATAACATTCCAGACAAAGAAAATGCTGCTGCAGTTGGATCAATTAACTTCAAAATGAATCGTGAAAGTGCTGATTACGCCGCAATGGTTATGGCAAATGAAATGATTGGAAGTGGAGGATTTTTATCTGCTCGTATTCCAATGCGATTAAGAGAAAAAGAAGGAATCAGCTATGGTGCAGGTTCATATGTTTCGATACCAAACGATCCTAAAAACGATGTAGCTTCTTGGGGATATTATGCATTTTTAAACCCTACAAAACGTGAAGCAGTTGAAAAAGCATTGAAAGAAGAAGTTGCAAAAGCATTGAAAGATGGTTTCACAGCGGACGAATTGAAAACAAATATTGTAAGTTGGAAAAACGGTCGTACGACTTCTTTGGGAACTGACGGAACTTTATTAGGTTTATCGAATGGTTATTTATTGAACGGAATTACGTTTGATGAATTTGATAATTTAGAGAAAAAGGTAGATGCATTGAATGTAAACCAAGTAAACGAGGTTTTCAAAAAGTACATTTCTTTAGATAAATTAACTTCTGTTTACACAGGAACTTTTGATAAAAAGTAAATACAATTCATATTAATTAAAAAAAAGCTTCAGAATAATCTGAAGCTTTTTTTATGATTTATTTAGAATAAGAATCTGCATAATTATTCATTTTCGGTCTAAAATGTGAAAAAATTTGTTAAAAAACCCTCATTTTAACATCATCCTAAGTTTTTGGCATCATAATTTCTTAACACTAGAAACAATAAAAAAACAATTAACCTTAAATAATAATTCATATGCAAGGATTAGAAGAAAACAATCAACCAACAAACAAAGGAAAAAACGGTTTAGTAGTTCCTTTGGCATTAGTCGGAATCTTATTAGCAGGAAGTGTAGGATATAATATTTATCAAGCAAACCAAATAGGGAATCTTGAAAAAAATGAATCTTTAAATTCTCAAATCCTTAAAAACGAAACGGGTCAAAAAGATCAAATTCGTAAACAATATGATTCGATTTTAAACGACTATACACAATATAAAGCTCGTATTGAAGATCGTAACAATTTATTGGGCGATAAAGAAAATATGATTCAGTTAAAGAATCAAGATATTCAAGAAATTCTAGATAAAGACAATCCTACTGCAGAAGAAATGAATCGTGCTCGTAAAATGATCAACGATTTAGAAGGAAGTGTAAAAAATTACAAATCTGAAGTTGCGCGTTTACAAAAAGAAAATGCAATTCTTGTACGTAGCGTTGACGAATTAAATAATAAAAATTCTGCTTTAACAACAGACAACAACAATTTAAGAGAAAACAATAAAGAGTTAACATATAACTACGAAACAGAAAAAAGTGTTCGTCAAAAAGACAATGCAATTTCGAAAGGAAAGATCAATGAATTAAGTTCAACTTTATCTGTTTCTAATCAACAAATCAAAGGAATTCGTGTAAGAAATAGCGGAAAAGAAGTTGAAAAAACACGTGCAAAACGTATTGATAAAATTCGTGTTTCTTTTGATGTAGATCGTAATTCGAGAACAGAATCTGGAGACAAAAAATTATATGTTGCTATCTATAATCCTGATGGAACTTTAGGAAGATATGGAAATGCACAAGGTGGACAAATTGAATTGAGATCTGGAGATACAGTTAATTTCTCTGATGCAATCAACTTTAATTACACAAACGGACAAACAAAAAATATTACGTTTGATTGGGAAAACGAGGAATTCCAAAAAGGAGTTTACACGTTCAATGTTTACGAAAATGGATTTAAGATTAGTCAAGCAAAAATAACCCTAAACTAATTATTGATACAAGACTAACCAAGAAAGCTCAGCAATTGCTGAGCTTTTTTTTGATTTAATATATTTTTTAAATATTATCGTTTCAAAAGATTAATACTAACAGTTGCCAATTCGTTGTTTGGATATTTTTTGAATAATGTTTTATCTGGAACCAAACCAGTTTCTTGACAAATACGATGAAAAACATCTACTTCCACAATATATTGATCCGAGAATCCATGCGTCGCATCATACGCTGTTGCAGGCGTATTTCCTAAATTCTTCGCCGTTAAATCTGGAGAAATCGTATGTAATTCGATCAACAACAGACCAAATTTATCTACGTAAGGCGCCCATTTTTTAAGATGATTCAATAAGTTTTGTTCCACATCATTGTTTGATAATCGTTTTCCTCTAAACGAAAAAGCTCCTGTAGAAGCACTAATTCGATTTGTTTTGACATCTTTTACATCTTCCCAAATTCGATTATGATCTAAAAATGTTCGGATATTTAATAAATCACTCAACTCAATCGAATAATCATTTTTCAAATCCGTTGCCAAACGATCTGGATCGCCAATATCGCCCCAAATCACTTTTGCCCAAATATCATTTTTAATTAAATTGGCACGCGTCACTTTCAATGCTGCTTGATTATAATCTGCACCAACCAAGAAAAGTGGGTATTCGTCTAGATGTTTTCCGCGTAAGGTTTGACGTTCTATCACATCATACAAATGTTGCAAAAGCGCTCCATTTCCACATCCCATATCCAAAATCCCTTTCGGTTGCTCTTCTATCGGACGATTGAAAATATCAACAATAAACTCATCTATCACTTTGAAATAAGTGGAATGAGCTCCTCCACTACCCCAAACATTCATTTCGCGATTCACATGTTGCTCATCTTCACCATCGGTAATTTCACGCAATTTTGTTGGCGAACCGAAAAGTAAATCATTCAACTTTGCAAACATTGGTAAATAAGAAACTGTAACACCATACGATGTTGCACGACGCGCAAAAAACAATCCTATTTCGGTGAATTTATAGTTTTTTTCGTGTTTAGTAAACCAACCTAATTCGGTTAATCTTTCCAATATTTTTTCGAAAGTTTGTGGATTTTTGTGAAATTCATCTGGATTGAAAGAGGCTTCCATAAAGTATTTATGAAACAAACCGCTCATTCCCATTCGCACAATAATTGGTCCAACTAAAACGCCTTCGATATGTTTGGTAATTTGATAATGCAAAGGTTTTTCAAGAAACTCTTCGTCATCAGCAGTCATCAAATAAGTTTTATATTTATCAAATAATTTGATCCATTTTTTACAAAACTCATCCGAAAAATCATGTTGATTGATTACCTCATTTTCTGCCAAAAAAACAGCTAAATCATGGTAAATATCAATATTAGTAAATGCGCGATCCGAATATTTATTGGTTTGAATTTCGACATTATCTTTCACATTGTCCACCGAATATTCTAACATATTCTGCGAAGCCAATACACGCAAAGCAACATTTAGATAACCTTCGTTTGCCTGAAATTCTTTTGTCAATTCTTCTAACTGTATAGTTTTGTGCTCGACAATGTAATGCAAAGCTCCTTTTTTAGCCAAAGCGCTCAATACAGGAGCCGTTACCAAACCATCGAGATGTCTAAAAATTAGCGATCTCAAATATTTTTTATCCATTTTGGTTGATTTTTTCTACTATAAATATATTGAAAATTGCGAAAAGTTGATGTGAAGGTTATTGTAAAATTTTAAAAATCAGAAATAAAAAAAACCTCATCTATTGATAAGGTTTTTGATGTATGTGATTAATCAATTTTGATAAAATTACCATTCAGATCAAATTTCAAATCAACATTATTTTGTAATAATTCAACTTTTATTTCTTTATCTTTTGTATCCATTTCAATTGATTTCGCATCAATTTTAGGATATTTAGTTTGAAGATATTTTTGAATATTATCTGGAAAAAATTTAATCGGAATCGCTTTTCCTAGACCATTTTTCACCTCCTTCCAATCTCCATTATCTGTAAATTCTATTTTTGTTCCGTCTTTCAATTGAATATTATATGTTGTGATATTGCGTTCAACTTCTTTTATCGCATTCACGAACTCCATATTACCAAAGTTTTTCGAAACAAAATTTTGTGCATTAACAGGCAAATTATTTGCTGAAATAACGGTTTCATTCGGGTCAATATTTACCGTTTTTTGTTGACCATTATCTTGCAAAACCATATAAGAATTAGCTGATGTAGATGATTCTGGCTTATTTGCAATATCGTTTTCCGAAACAATTGGCTGCTCTGCAACTTCTGTTTTACTTGTTTCTACTTCTGTACTTACGTTGTTCTTCGATTCGCACGAAGATAAAACTAAGCTTAAAATGGCGGCTGTTGATAAAACTATTTTTCTCATGATTTAGATTTTAAACGTTTATCAACAAGCATTATACCATAAAAAAAGCTGATTAAAAATTTAACCAGCTTTTAAGAATTTATTTTTTCTTCTGAACTAAAATCAGGTACTCCCAAGGTTTTAATTTCAGTTTTGTTGTTGCATCAAATGTGACATCTTCGTTATTCATAAAATTTTTGTACACCCCATTAATTGGAACTGTAATTTCTTTATTTGTTTTCGTAAAATTTGCAATAAAATAAGCTTCTGTCGTATTTTTTTGACGCTTAAACGCTAAGATAGATTTATCATCAGATGTTTTCAAACGTTCGTAAGAAGCCGCTTTTTTCGCTCCATTAAATGCTTCATTTGTGATTTTCAGTTCTCCTAACTTTTCATAAACGCCACGCATTTTTGAAGTTGGATTACGATCAATAGAATCTTTAACAAAGAATTTTAAACGACGATTAAAATCTTCTTCTTGTCCATTATAAATCAACGGAATTCCTGGTAAAGTATATGTTAATGCAGCAAATGTTTCGACTGCATCACCCATTCTTTCATATTCAGTTCCAGCCCAAGAATTTTCGTCATGATTTGATGTGAACAATAATTTATAATCATCGGCTTGCCATTTTTTCGGAATCGAATCCATGTACGCATCAATCGCAGAAACGTTTTTCTTACCTTTTGCAATATCATTCATGATATGATGAATTTCCCAACCATAAGCGGCATCGAATGCATTATTTGCTAACAAATCAGGCTTCTCTGTTTCACCTAACATAAAAATTTCGCGACCATTTGCCAATTGTGGTTTTGCTTCATTCCAAAAATCTGTCGGAACTTCGTGCGCCATATCACAACGGAAACCATCAATTTTGAAATCATCTAACCAATATTTCATATCAGCAATCATCTGTTTGCGCATTTCTTTGTTATCGAAATTTAACGCCACAACATCCGACCAATCGTAAGGAGAATGCATTTTCCCGTTCTTATCTTGTTCGTACCAATCGGGATGTTGTTTTACCCAAGGATGATCCCAAGCCGTGTGATTCGCAACCCAATCCAAAATCACATAGATTCCGTTTTTGTGCGCTTCATCGACCAATTTCTTAAAATCTTCGGCAGTTCCAAATTCTGGATTGATTCCTCTATAATCTTTGATCGAATAATACGAACCTAAACCTTCTTTTCGGTTTTCTTCTCCAATTGGATAAATAGGCATAATCCAAAGGATTTTAACCCCTAATTTCTTGATATTCGAGATCTCTTTTGTTACCGCAGCAAAAGTTCCTTCTGGTGAAAATTGACGAACATTCACTTCATAAATCACAGAAGTTTCTGCCATATCAGCCGTAAAAGGCAAAATACTTTGTTCTTTCCTTTCTTTTTTAACGTCTTCTGACTTTGTTTCCTTTTTGCTTTCACAACTTGTCAAAAACAAAATTGTCATCAAGGTTAAACCAACTATTTTTTTTATCATTTTTCTTCTATTACTTCTCAAAAAATTAATTCACTTTTTCCAATAATACAATATCAAAAGTTGTATTCAATTCTAAATTTCCGTTCACAACTTTTCCAGAAAAACCTGAATAAGCATCGCGAACTTTCGTACCATCTTTCCAAACAGAACTTACATTAATTGTGTTTTTACCAATTGGCATTTCCAAACCAATCACCACTTCGTCTGTCTTATATTTTCTTGTAAAAATATACGGAGAATTTTGCAAATCTGTTTGATTTCCTGCTCCAACTGCTGGATGACTTCGTCTAAATTGTCCTAATTTTTGGTAATGATTCAATAATGATTCCGTTTCTGAATTTGGTTTAATATCTTCCCAATTCATATTCGAACGAAGATTTGCATCTCCATCAACACCTTCAACCTCTAACGGACGAGCCGTTTCGTCTCCATAATAAATTTGCGAAATCCCTGGCGCCAACAACAATCGAGTTCCTGCATCCCAAGGATTTTGACGATCTTTATCAAAAGGCGAACCATCATCGTGCGATGTAATGTAGCTCATCACAGACTTTCCTTTCATCTTGTTTTGAAGAATATCATTGTATCGATCAAAAACCGTTTGATTAGATTCTTTTTGAGTTGAACGCAAATCAAAATTGATTAATGCATCAAATCCATTCTCGAAATAATTAACCGTTTTATCAGGAAAATTATATTGTTGACCATCATTAATTGAATATCCATAAACTTCTCCTAACAAGAAAAACTTGTTTTGATCCAATACTTTTGTAGGATTATTCGCTTTATATTCAGTAAACGCATCTTGACAAATTTCCTCGAATTTCTTCCAAACATTTTCTTCAGTATGTTTCACCGTATCGACACGATAACCATCAATTCCGTACTTACGAATATAATCTGAAAGCCATTTCATAATGTAATATTTCGGTGCTTTTGGAAGATTATATTTCGCGAAAAAAACATTCAACTCAGCAACTTCTTTATCCAAACGACCTTCTTTTGACCATTTTGCTAACAATTGCGGTGGCAACATTACATCATTTTCAGATTCCGTTAAAATGTCTGGAAGATTTTTCACCAACGTACATTCTATCGTCGTTTTGTAAGACTCATAGGTACATTGTGGAGAAACACGAACCCAATCAGCTGGAAAAACACCGTCCGAATTTGTGAATGGACCTGTGTGATTAATCACCGCATCCAACATAATACGAATACCTTTCGCATGCGCTTTATCAACCAATTCTTGCAACTCTTTTTCAGTTCCCCAGTTTTTATCAATCGACGTCCAATCTTTTGTCCAATAACCGTGAAATCCATATGTTTTTCCTTGTCCTTCGTCTACAAAACCGTGAATTTGCTCCACAATTGGTGTCATCCAAATCGCATTAACTCCTAAATCTGAAAAATAATTATCTTCTATTTTATTGATTACTCCACAAAAATCTCCACCTTCAAAACCTCTTAATTTAGCAGTTTCGGCAGTTCTTCCGTAATTGATATCATTCTTTTTATCTCCATTCTCGAAACGATCAGTCAACAAAAAATAAATATTTGCACCATTCCAAACAAATGGTTGTTTTTCTGAATGATTTGTCTGCGTAGCTTGTGTTGTTGTTTTTGAGCAAGAGCTTAAAAACAATGAAGCTATTCCTAACGTGAAAAATATTTTTTTCATAATTATGTTGTACGCTTTAAGTTCTACGTTTAAAGTTTTTTTACCCAACTTATAACGTAGAACATATTACTTTTAGATTCCTCCATTCGTCGGAATGACATTTACTTTATTGTCATTCTGAAATTATCGAAGAAGCTTTTTTAATTTCTTGTCAAGATGACTTTATTTAATCTCTTTGATACTAATTGCAAAACCTCCACCAGCTTGAGATGTTAAATCTAAAACAGATTTTGAATCAACCTTTTTTGTTTCGATTTTATAGGCTTGAGGATTTGTTTTGTAATGCGCATCTTTTGCATCAGCATAGATTTTCGCTTCGTATTTTTTCCCTTTATCTAAGAAATCTAACTTGATTTTCGTTGAACGAGGCGTTTCACCATTTACATTTCCAACAAACCAATTATTCGAGTTTTTGTCTTTACGTGCAATTGTTAAATATCTTCCTGGTTCAGCTTCTAAATAGTTAGAATCTTGCCAATCTACAGGCACATCTTTGATAAATTGAAATGCATCAGAAAATTGTTTGTAATGCTCAATAATATCAGCAGCCATTTGCAAAGGCGAATACATTGTCACATATAAAGCCAACTGATTTGCAATCGTAGAATTAACGTGCGAATGGTTGTTTGGATTTAATTTCTCCACATCCATTTCGAAAATACCAGGCGTATAATCCATTGGTCCACCTAAAAGACGCGTGAAAGGTAAAACTGTTACGTGATTTGGTTTAGAACCTCCAAAAGCTTGGTATTCTGTTCCACGCGCAGATTCATTACCGATTAAATTTGGCCATGTACGCGCAACTCCTGTAGGACGAACCGCTTCGTGAGCATTAACCATAATTTTATATTCAGCCGCTTTTTCGATTGCATATTGATAATGATTAATCGTATTTTGGCTGTAATGATAATCTCCACGAGGAACGATATCACCTACATATCCACTTTTTACAGATGTATAACCGTTATCATTCATGAATTTATAGGCTTTATCCAAATGTCTTTCATAATTACGAATTGATCCAGACGTTTCGTGATGCATCATAATTTTTACACCTTTTGATTTTGCGTAAGCGTTTAACATTTTTACATCAAAATCTGGATAAGGCGTTACAAAATCGAACACATAATCTTTGTGATTACCGAACCAATCTTCCCAACCTTCGTTCCAACCTTCAACTAAAACAGCGTCAAATCCGTTTTCTGCAGCAAAATCAATGTACTCTTTTACATGTTCATTATTTGCTCCATGCTTACCGTTTGGTTTCGCATTTTTATAATCGGTTACACCTAATTGCACCGTCGGGAAATCATCTGTATATGCCCAAGAACTTTTTCCTGTAATCATTTCCCACCAAACACCAACGTATTTTACAGGTTTGATCCAAGAAGTGTCTTTAATTTTTGAAGGTTCATTCAAATTATAAACCAATTGCGGCCCTTTGAAAGCAACTTCTCGTGCATCATCACTCGCAATAATTGTACGCCAAGGCGTATTGAAAGGTGCCTGTAAATAACCTTTATCACCCAAAGCATCTGGAGTTAACCAAGATTCAAACGTTAATGTTTTATCATCTAAATTTAAACTCATTGCAGGATAATTAATCAACGCAGCTTCGTGTAAATTGATATAAAGTCCATTTGTTGCTTTCATCATCAAAGCTGTTTGTACACCTGTTTTAGAGAAGGCTTGTTGAGATGCATTTCCAATATAAGCTTTATCAAATAATCCTCTAATTTCTGATAATTTAGATTCTGTGTAATCGTATTCTTGCGTATCATAATCACCAGGAATCCAAAAAGCAGTGTGATCTCCCGCCATTGCAAACTGAGAATGTTCTTCTTTGATCACAAAATATTTTAAATTCTTTTGTTCTGGAAATTCATAACGGAAACCTAAACCTTCGTTGAACAAACGAAAACGAATAATCATTTGACGATCTGTATTTGGTTGAGAAACCGTAACAGCTAATTCGTTAAAATTATTTCTGATTTTATCTACTTCTCCCCAAACTGGTTTCCAAGTTTCGTCGAATGTTGACGTTTTAGTATCGATGATTTTAAACCCTGATAAAAAGTTTGCAATATCTTTTGCCTTTTCATCTTCTACGCGATCTTGCACTGCAAAATCCATTTCTTTGTGTTTTGTTTTAAACTCAAAACCTAAATGACTTGGTTTTATAACATCTTTACCTTTGTACTTTAACTGATAAGTAGGTTTTCCGTCTTTAGACAACGAAAAATCCATCACAAAATTTCCATTTGGTGATTTCAACTCTTGTCCATAAACCATATTCATCATCGCGATTCCTAACCCCAGTATAAACTTAAAGTTTTTCATATTTCTTGTTTTTGTTTTATTGTCTGTTTTATGCTTTACGCCTAATGCTTAAAGCAATAAATTTCTTGTCAAGCTGAACTTGTTTCAGCTTCTCATCGTCTACTTTATGCGATCCTGAAACGAGTTCAGGATGACCTTGTTTATTCGTCATTTCGAGTGATTCTGATAAGAATTGTATCGAGAAATTAGACGAATATTCACATCTTACTTC
>NZ_DKHL01000057.1:0-188844 GCF_002453775.1 Empedobacter sp. UBA6745 | reverse complement strand
TTTTCTCCATTACATTTCGAAAATTCACTCGAAGTGACGTGAAATTAGAACTTAAACGTACTACTTTCCAAGTTCAATAATCATCGAAGATTTACCATCAATTGTGATTTCTCCATTTATATTGATTGGTAAAAATTTGTCCGAAATAATATCTTTTCCAGAAGTAAATCCGTTTAATGATTCTGCAAAACGATCTAATTTGAACGTTTGTTTTTCTGGATTTGCATTCAAAATAACCATTACAGATTCGTTATCATTGTATCTGAAATACACATAAACATTACTCTGTGGCATGTAATGTTTTGTTTTCCCTGAATGAATAACTTCTTTATTTTTGCGCCAATTGAAAAGTTTTGCTGTAAAATCATGAAACGTTTTTTGCTCCGCAGTTCTTCCTTCATTTGTAAAAGCCGACTGTTTATCTGACTTCCAACCTCCAGGAAAATCTTGTCGAATTGCTGCATCACCTTTACTTTTATCTCCTCGCATTCCGATTTCAGAACCGTAATATACTTGCGGAATTCCACGGACAGTAGAGATTAATGACAAACCAAGTTTATAATCATTCACATCACCATTCATCACTTCATTCCAACGCTCTGTATCATGATTTTCCATAAACACAAACATATTGTTGACATTCGGATACAAGAAATCATTGGTAAATGAATTGTACAATTTAATCATTCCTTTGTCCCACGATTCCTCTTCCTTGATTGCTTTTGGCAATTCTGAAAACAATGGAAAATCCATTACCGAAGGTAAATACGAATTATAATTATCGATTTTAGCAATTTTAGAATCTTTTTGCCAATACGAAATATGTGCTGCCGAATACATCCAAGCCTCTCCAACTACATTGAAATTTGGATATTCTGTCGTAATTGCTTTTACCCATTTTGCCATTCCTTCTTTGTCATTATATGGATATGTATCGACACGCATTCCGCCTAATTCTGCATATTCTATCCACCAAATTGCATTTTGCGTCAGATAATTTAGCACCAACGGATTTGATTGATTCATATCTGGCATTGTATAATCAAACCAACCATTCAACGCTTCTTTTTTGTCTACTTCTGCCGCGTTTTTATCAAATTGGGTTGTTGTACGATAATTGGAACGACGGAAACCATCTTTTCCTCCAGGAAATTTGTGAATCCAATCTTGCGAAGGCAAATCTTGAATCATCCAATGCGAAATTCCCCAATGATTTGTCACATAATCTTGAATCAACATCATTCCACGTTGATTTAATTTCTGTGATAATTCGCGATAATCTTCATTGCTTCCGTAACGTCCATCAATCTTATACAAATCAGTTTGTGCATAACCGTGATAGGAATGTTGTTTTTCATTATCTTCATTAACAGGTGTTAACCAAACCGCTGTTGCGCCAAGATTTTGTAAATAATCTAAATTGTTAATAATTCCTCGCAAATCCCCACCATGACGGCCATCTGGGATAGAACGATTGGCTTTATCTGTTAACTCTTTCTTCGAATCATTGCTTTCATCACCATTCGCAAAACGATCTGGCATAATCAAATACACCATATCTTTTGACGTAAAAGATGAACGATTTGCAGAATTTGGTTGACGATCTTTTAACTCGTATGTATACGAATCAACAATTTTATTTTTGTTTTTGATGTTAATTTTGAATGATGATTTGTTTACTTCATTCGTATTAATCGTTACAAAAACATAATTTGGATTTTCAGTTTTCTGTAAATTTTGAATTTTTACATTATCCGATAATTCAATATTGTATTTACTAATATCTTTCCCATAAACCAAAATTTGAACTTCTGGATTTTTCATTCCTTTCCACCAAAACATTGGCTCAACTTTTTGGATTTGAGCAAACGCAAATGTTGATAGGAAAGATGATAATAATAGTATTTTTTTCATGTGTTTTGTTTTTTTTAGATTCCTCCATTCGTCGGAATGACATTTACTTTACTACATTAATGAAATTATCATTCTGATTTTATCAAAGAATCTTTTTAATTCTCTGCCGAGCTGAATTTGTTTCAGCTTCTCATTCTCTACTTCATGCGATCCTGAAATGAATTCAGGATAATTCTTTTATTCGTCATTTCGAGTGATTCTGATAAGAATTGTATCGAGAAATTAGACGAATATTCACATCTTACTTCTCGATACAAATTTTCTTCATTTTCATTTCAAAAATTCACTCGAAGTGACGTGAAATTATAACTTAAAACTTTCTACTTTAAATAAAAATACCCTGAAAACCGAAGCCTTCAAGGTATTAGATTCCCTTTATTAAATCGAAGGCTGAACAACTACTTTCTGGTCAAAAACATAAACCTCTAACGGTTCTGTTCCTTCCAATTCAAAAGTTGTTTCTCCTTTATTTACGATAACTTTTAGGATTTGATGACGGAAATTCACTTTGAATGTAAATCCTTCCCATTGTTCTGGTAAACGTGGCTCAAAATACAATTGATCGTTTTTCACACGCATTCCTCCAAATCCTTCTACAATCGACATCCAAGTTCCTGCCATAGATGTGATGTGTAATCCTTCGTGAACTTCTTTGTTATAATCGTCTAAATCCAAACGAGAAGTTCTCAAATAAAATGTATACGCTTGTTCCATTCTCCCCAACGTTGCCGCTTGAATAGAGTGAACACAAGGCGATAAAGATGATTCGTGAACCGTTAATGGTTCGTAGAAATCAAAATGTTTTTCTAATTGTTCTTTCGAAAATTGATCTTCAAAATAATAGAACGATTGTAAAACATCTGCTTGTTTGATGTAAGCCGAACGTAAAATTCTGTCCCACGACCATTTTTGGTTAATTGGACGTTCTTCTTTTGATAATTCAGAAACAGGTGTTAAATCTTTATCCAAGAAACCATCTTGCTGTAAATAAATTCCTAATTCTTCGCTGAAAGGAAAATAAATATTCGCCGCAACTTCTTTCATCTCTGCTAATTCTGCATCAGTAATATTTGTTTTAGCTGCAATACGTGCAAAATCTTCTGGATAATTTGTTTTGACATTTTCAACTTGTTCCAACAAATAATTCATACACCATTGTGCACAATAATTAGAATGGAAATTGTTGTTGACGTTATTTTCGTATTCGTTAGGTCCCGTAACACCTAACATCACGTATTGTTTTTTGTCGTTTGACCAGTTTACACGCTGTTTCCAAAAACGCGCAATTCCTAATAAAACCTCTAAACCAGCTTCTGGAATGTAGGTTTGATCTCCCGTAAAACGAACATAGTTGTAAATCGCAAAAGCAATCGCTCCATTACGGTGAATTTCCTCGAATGTAATTTCCCACTCGTTGTGGCATTCTTCACCATTCATCGTAACCATCGGATACAAAGCTGCACCTTTATTGAAACCTAATTTTTCTCCATTTTCAATTGCTTTATCCAATTGATTAAAACGGTACATTAACAAGTTTCGCGCAACTTCTTGATTTTTTGTTACCATATAAAATGGCAAACAATATGCTTCTGTATCCCAATATGTAGAACCTCCGTATTTCTCTCCTGTAAAACCTTTTGGACCGATATTCAAACGAGCATCTTTTCCTGAATACGTTTGATTTAATTGAAAAATATTAAAACGAATACCTTGTTGCGCTTTCGTATCACCTTCTATCGTGATATCAGCCATTTCCCAAATCTTTGCCCAAGCTTCTTTTTGGTTTATTAACAATTGTTCATAACCTTGTTCATTTGCTTGAGACAATACATTTTCGGCAGCGTTAATTAATTCATTTTTAGGATGATTTGTCGAAACTACATAACCTCCAAATTTCTCAATTGTTGTTGTATCATTCGCTTTTACCTCAACTTCGTATGTAAATTCTACTTTCGTTTCAGTATTAACAGCATTTGTTGGCGCGATTTGTTGATAACTTCCATTTACTAAGATTTTATTCTGCATAAATGTTACCACTTCAAAATGAGTTTTGAACGTACGCGCTTGAACGAAACCTTGCTCACCTTTAATTTCAGAAGAAATTGGTTCCCAGAAAATCTCTTCCCAATTCGCATCTTCATTCTTTACAGCTGCATCAACATAAGGTTTAAAGACAATTTTTGCATCACCATTGATTGGTTTAATATCATATTTAATTGCTCCTAATTCATCTAAATCAGCAGAAAGAAAACGTCGAACAAAAACCTCAATTTCTAATCCGGAAGGTAAAATTGCCATAAATGAACGATCCAATAAACCTTCTTTCATGTTCAATTCGCGACGGAAATTTTTAACTTCTTTACAAGTGTTTAAATCAAATTTTTCACCGTTAATTTCGATGTCAATTCCAATCCAAACTGGCGCATTTAATACTTTTGCAAAATACTCTGGATAACCGTTTTTCCACCATCCCACTTTTGTTTTGTCAGGATAATAAACACCGGCAATATAGCTTCCTTGAAATGTATCGCCCGAATAAAATTCTTCGAAATTAGCACGTTGTCCCATTGCTCCATTTCCGATAGAAAATAAACTTTCAGACGATTTTACACGATCTTTTTCAAACCCTTCTTCGATAATTGACCACGCATTCGGGATGATATAATCTTGATTCATTTTGTTTGTTGTATGTAGTTTGTATAATTATTGATTGATTAATTCGACCAAGAAATCTGTTGAGATTTCAGTAAAATTATTAAAGTTGTATTTTGCTTCATTCAAAACCGAAGATTCTCCAATTCCGATGCTTGTCATTCCTGCAACATTTGCTGCTTCAATTCCTGCAACAGAATCTTCAAATACAATTGAATTTTCATTCGTTTGATTCGCTTTTTTCGCTCCAACGATAAAAACTTCTGGATCTGGTTTTGCATTAGAAACATCGTTTCCGTCCACGATATCATCGAAATAATTTAGAATATTAACTTTCTCCAAAATTGGACGCGCATTTTTAGAAGCCGATCCCAAAATGATTGGTTGATTGTTTTCTTTTAGAAAGTTTAAAACTTTCATAACGCCTGGTAAAATTTCAGAATCATCCATCTTATCGATGTATTCTAAATATTCTTTGTTCTTCTGAACTAACCATTCGTTTTTCTGCTCATCAGAAGCTTCAACATTTCCCAATCCAAGAATAATTTCTAATGATCGCACACGAGAAACACCTTTCAACAATTCGTTGTGTTCGTGCGTAAAATCGATGTTTAGATTATTCGCTAATTTTTTCCATGCTAAATAATGGTACTTTGCAGTGTCGACGATGACACCATCTAAATCAAAAATAAATGCTTTAGTTTTCAAAATGATTATGCTTTGATTGGTTCATCCACATCTTTTACGCGCGTTACAAAAAGTGCTGCAATAATTAGCGCAACACCACTGGTAACAATGGCGTAGATTGGATTATCGTGATATAAATATTTTACAATTGGACCGCCTAACAATGCGTTGACGATTTGAGGCATACAAATGAAGAAATTGAAAATTCCCATGTAAACACCCATTTTTTTCGCTGGAATTGCTCCCGCTAAAATTGCATAAGGCATCGATAAGATACTTGCCCAAGCGATTCCTACTCCGACCATGGAAAGGATTAATAATTTTGGATCGTGAATAAAATAGATTGAAATTAATCCTAATCCTCCACAAACTAATGAAATTGCGTGTGTCGTTTTTCGACCAAATTTTAGTGCGATTGCAGGTAAAAAGAAAGCGAAAATTGCAGAAATACCGTTGTAAACTCCGAAGATAATTCCAACCCAGTCTCCTGCTTTTTGATATGTTTCTGAATGTGTATCACTCAATGGTAAACCATAAACATGATGAGCAATAGCTGGCGTAGCGAATACCCACATACCGAATAATGCAAACCAAGTAAAAAACTGAACTAAACCTAATTGTTTCATCGTTTTTGGCATATTTCCAAAATCGGTAAAAATCTGTGTTAAGCTTGCTTTTTCTTCAACAATTGGTTCTCTACCTTCTGCTTTTTCGAAAGCGTCTAATTCTTCTGGCGAATATTCTTTTGTTGTAAAAATGGTAATTAAAACGGTTACAATAATTGCAATTGCTCCAATAATGAATGATAAAATTAAGTGAAACGGAACTTCTCCTTCCGCTGCAACACTTGAAACACCAAACCAGTTGCTCAAAATATAAGGTAACCACGAACCCACAACAGCTCCTAAACCAATAATTACAGTTTGAATTGAATATCCTAATGTACGTTGATCCGAAGGCAACATATCTGCTACAAATGCACGCATCGGTTCCATGGCAATATTGAATGAAGCATCCATTATCATCAAGAATCCAGCACCCATCCATAATGCAGGCATCAATGCCGTAAATGCACCTGCTTGTGGCATTAAGATTAATCCGAAAGAAGCCAATAAAGCTCCTACTAAAAAGTATGGTTTTCTTCGTCCAAACTTAGACCAAGTATTATCTGAATAATGACCAATAATAGGCTGAACAATCAATCCCATTAACGGTGCAACAATCCAAAACCAAGACAATTCGTGCACGTCGGCACCAAATGAACTTAGAATACGGCTCGCATTTGCGTTTTGCAAGGCGAAACCCATTTGAACTCCTAGATATCCGAAACTTAAATTCCAGATTTCAAGAAATCCTAATCTACGCTTTCCCATTATCGTAATTTTTTTATGTATTTTACGATAAGCGTTTTAAGCTTATCAAAACTATATTTTTGTAATTTGAGAAGTAAAAATATGTTTTGATTTGTTTACAATGTTAAAACTTTTTTTTGGGATTATTGCAACTGTAACAATTATTTAACCAAAAAAAAATTACTAAATCGTTGTAGTTTCTCGGTGTAATAATTCAGTTCCGACAACTTCGGTAATGTAATGTTCGTGCTCGTTTTCTGACTCTAATTTTTGAATCAATAAACGCGCTGCAATCTCACCCATTTTGAATGCATTTTGTTTAACTGTAGAAATGCTTGGAATTGAGTTCTTGGAAATTACACCATCTGTAAAAGCAATTAAATGTAACTCTTCTGGTACTTTGATTCCTTTTTTCAAGGCAGCTCTCAACACTTTTACAGCATATAATTCGTTTACTGCCATTACAGCGTCAAATTTATTTTTTTCGAAAAATTCATCAATCATAGTGTCCAACTGACTCTCGTCTTCTACACGCAAAATCAAGTTTTCGTCAACTTCAATTCCATTCGCTTCTAACGTTCTTTTATACCCTTCGGTTCTTAAGCGTCCGACACTTATATAATCTGGCGTCGTAATAAAGCCGATTTTCTTGCGTCCTTTACTTATAAAATATTGAATTGCTTCTTGTGTCGCAAGTACATCATCAATAATCACTTTATCGGTATAAACCTCACGCGTTACACGATCGAACATCACAACTGGCATTCCTTGGTTGATAATTTCTTTGATGTGATGATAATCTTTTTTGGCTTGAGTTTCTTTCGAAAGAGAAATTACAAATCCATCTATACTACCCGCCGCAAGCATTTCCATATTAATCACTTCGCGTTCGTACGACTCATTTGACAAACAAATTAATACATTATAACCATATTGATTGGCTAAATTTTCGATACCACTAATTACCATCGCGAAAAAATCGTGAACGATTTCGGGAATAATTACGGCAATAGTTTTCGTTTTGCGATTCTTTAGACTTAATGCAATATTATTCGGTTTGTAGTTGTATAATTTTGCAAATGCCTGAATCTTTTGTTTCGTTACAGCACTAATCTCTTCGCTATTTTTCAACGCCTTAGAAACCGTTGATATCGAAACATCTAACTCTTTTGCAATCTGTTTTAATGTCAAATTCTTTTTCATAATCTTCTTTCTACCTTAACCATCAATCTTATTCTACTAATTTCCGTCTTTTTTATTAAAAATTAACATGCTATAACAATTAATTTAATTATTTATTAACACGAAAACGTTTTCGTTTAACTAGTTAGTGTATTACATACACAATCAATCAATTAAACAACTTATATTTGGTAATGAGAAGTAAAAATATAAATTAATAATTAACGAAACAAAACAAAAAATATATGAGGATTTTAAAACAATCTCTTCTAGCATTAGTTTTATCAAGCCCTGCTATTTTATCTGCACAAACTGCGATAAAAGGAACAGTACAAGATAGCGCTAATAACACGGTTTTAGCTGGTGCAGATGTTTCGAACATTACAACAGGAGAATCGACAGTTTCTGATGAAAAAGGAAATTTTACATTAGAAGCGAACGATGGTGATATAATTGTTATCAGTTTTTTTGGTTATGACGATCAAGAAATAACTTTTGCAGGACAAACGCAATTACAACTTCGTATGTCTAAAACAACAGAAAACTTAAAAGAAGTTGTTGTAATTGGATATGGAACAGCGAAAAAAGAAGATGTTACAGGTTCTGTAAATCAATTAAATTCAGAAGATTTCAATAAAGGATCAATCACTTCTGCGCAAGAATTAATGACTGGAAAAATCGCTGGAGTTGTGGTAACATCTGCTGGTGGTGCTCCTGGTGATGGACAAAATATTATCATTCGTGGTAATAGTTCGTTATCATTAAACTCTCAACCATTATATGTAGTAGACGGTGTTCCTTTATCTGAAGTAAATATTGGAGGTTCTCGAAATCCATTGGATTTCTTAAATCCTAACGACATCGAAACGATGACTATTTTGAAAGATGCTTCTGCAACTGCCATTTATGGTTCTCGAGCTGCGAATGGGGTTGTAATGGTTACAACTAAAAAAGGAAAAGGTAAAAAATTCCGTTTTAATTATAATTCAATTACATCAATTTATCAACCAGAAGGTTATATTGATGTAATGAATGCAGATCAATTCCGTGAATTGGTAAAATCTGTAGGAACAGCTGACGAAATTGCTCGTTTAGGTAACGCAAATACAGATTGGCAGAAAGAAATTTATAGAACAGCTGTAGGTTTTGATCACAACTTTAGTGCAACAGGAAATATTGGAGGTAAAATGCCTTCTCGTTTTTCTATTTCTAATACAGATCAGGATGGTATTTTGAAAGGAGATAACATCAATCGTACAACAGCTTCTATGAATTTAAGTCCATCTTTCTTAGATGATCACTTAAAATTTGAATTGAATGCTCGAGGTTCTTATATCGAAAATCAATTTGCAAACAGAGGTGCAATTGGAGCTGCTTTAGAGTATGATCCAACTCAACCAGTTTATTCTGGCGCACCATTTTTTGGTGGTTATCACACTTGGATGGATGGTAATGTTAAACATAATTTAGCTCCTACAAATCCTGTCGCATTATTAAATGAGCAAGACGATACATCAGAAGTTAGACGTTTTGTAGGTAATGCAAAGGTTGATTATAAGTTGCATTTTTTACCTTCTGTAACTGCTACAGTAAATGTTGGTTATGATATATCTAATGCAAACGGAAGAAATGTTGTTTCTCAGAACATGCCAAGCTCATCTTTAACATGGGATGGTTCTTATTACAGATATGATAATCAAAACTATAACAAATTATTTGATGCTTATTTAACTTTCAATAAAGACTTCGGTTTACATAATTTGAATGTTGTTGCAGGTTATGGATATCAATACTTCAATACATATTCTCATACATACGACAGTGAATTATTTGAGCAAGGATTAGATTATGAATTCATAGATAGAGATCATTTCACTTTATTATCATATTTCGGACGTTTTAATTACAACTACGATAACCGTTACATTTTAACGGGTACTTTACGTGCAGATGCTTCTTCTAAATTCATCAAAGACAATCAATGGGGTTATTTCCCTTCAGTTGCACTTGCTTGGAACATTTCTAATGAAGATTTCCTAAAAGGATCTTCTACAGTAAATGACTTGAAATTACGCGCTGGTTTTGGACAAGTTGGTAATGTAAATGGATTAGGAAGCTTTTTATACATGACACGTTACAATGTTTCACAATCTACAGCATATTACCAGTTTGGTAGTACTTTTTATCAAACCTATAGACCATCTACTGTAAGTAAAGATTTAAAATGGGAAATTGCAGAAACAATTAATTTAGGTATTGATTATTCTTTATTCAAAAATAAAGTTTATGGTTCTGTAGATCTTTATCAAAAGAAAACAAAAGATTTAATTGCTAATGTTTACATCGATCCTTTTACCAATTTCGGTAATATGATGAACAAAAACATTGGAGATATGGAGAACAAAGGTATTGAGTTTAACATCAATGCTGATCTTGTAAAATCAAATGATATAGATTTCACACTAGGTTATAATATTGCTTTTAACGACAACAAAATTACCAATCTTTCTAATGATAATTATGTTGGTGGAATTGACGGTGGTACAGGTAATAATATACAAATCCATAGAGAAGGTTATGCTCCATACAGTTTCTATGTTTACAAACAAATTTACGATGTTAACGGTAAACCTATCGAAGGTGCTTACGAAGATTTGAATGGTGATGGTATCATCAACGACAAAGATCGTTACATACATAAAAACCCATACGCAGATGTTACCATGGGATTCAATTTGTTTTTCCGTTACAAAAATCTAGATTTATCTGCTAGCGCTCGAGCAAACTTAGGTAACTATGCTTATAACAATGTTGCTTCTGCAAAAGGTTATAGTAGAAAAGCGACTGGTAATGGACAAAATTATTTATCTAATGTTCATACTGATTTTTACAATGCAGGATTCGTAGAAATTACAGATTCAAACTTAATGAGTGATTATTACGTACAAGACGCATCATTCTTCCGTATAGATAATATAACTGTCGGATATAATCTAAATCAAGCGATTAAAGGATTAGATGTACGTTTATACGGTGCGGTACAAAACGTAGCTGTATTTACAAATTATGATGGGTTAGATCCTGAAATGTTTGGCGGTATTGATAATAATTTCTATCCAAGACCTAGAACATTTGTATTCGGTTTAAATGTTAAATTCTAATCAAAAAGTCATGAAAAAAATAAAAATATCAAAATATATAATTGCAGCGGCATTAGCTTTCTCTATAACATCTTGTCACGATGATTTAGATTTAATGCCAAACGATCCAGACATCATCACAGAAAATGATGTATTTGCTGATGCCACACAAGCTAAATTTGCTTTAGCAAAAGTTTATGCAACATTAGCACTTACAGGTCAAAAAGGACCTTCTGATGATCCTGATATTTCTGGTGTAGACGAAGGTGCTTCACAATTTACAAGATCTTTATTTACATTAAATGTTATTACAACAGATGAGTCTTTAGTTGGCTGGGGTGATGCTGGTTTACCAAACATGCATGCGCTAAGTTGGGGATCTAATAACAGTTTCATAGAAGGGATGTATTACCGTTTAGCTCAAACTGTATCTTTTTCAAACTCATTCATCACCAATGCTACTCCACTAGCAGAAAATAATGAAGAGGTAAGTCAATTCATTGCAGAAGCTCGATTTATTCGTGCCTATGCATATTATAATCTAATGGATCTTTTTGCTAATGTTCCTTTAGTAACTGAAATTAACAACACTTTACCTACACAAAGTAATCGTCAAGAGATTTTTAATTTTGTAGAATCAGAACTTATTGACATACAAAATACGCTTGCAAATCCTAGAAGTAATGAATACGGACGTGTAGATAAAGTTGCAGCTTACGCATTACTTTCTCGTTTGTATCTAAATGCAGAGTCTTGGATAGACGTAGCTAAATATTCAGAATCTATCACCTATTCTAACTTAGCAATCGAATCAGGATACTCGTTAAACACCACGGATGCCAATGAAAATGGAACTGCGTATGACGAATTATTTTTAGCTGATAACGATACTAATGGTGCTCAAAACGAAGGTATTTTTGTATTAAATTTTGACGGAAATAATTCTAGAACTTATGGTGGTTCTACTTATTTGGTAAAAGCTGCTATCGGTGGTTCTATGCAACCAGCAGATTATGGTGTAAATGGTGGTTGGGGAGGTCCTCGTACTACAAGCGCTTTGGTTGAGAAATTTCAGTCATCACAAAATGATTCTAATGGTAATCCTATAGCTTGGACAGATAAACGTGCTATGTTTTATACAGATGGTCAAACATATGATATTGCAGAAGTTAGTAGATTTAGTGATGGTTATGCCGTAACAAAATTTAAAAATAAAAAATCTAATGGGAATAATGGTAATGACTCAACAGGTGAATTTGTAGATACCGATGTTCCTGTAATAAGACTTGCAGAAATTTATCTAAATTATGCAGAAGCAGTTCTTCGCGGTGGTGGGGGCGATCGTGCTACAGCTCTTAATTACATTAACGCATTGCGTACAAGAGCTTATGGTAACACTTCTGGTAACATCACAAACGCACAATTAAACCTAGATTTTATTTTAGATGAACGTGCGCGCGAATTGTATTGGGAAGGAACAAGAAGAACAGATTTAATCCGTTTCAATAAATTTACAACAGGTTACAACTGGCCATTTAAAGGAGGTGTAGCTAACGGGACTTCTGTTTCTGACATTAGAAAACTTTTCCCAATTCCTATCAATATCATTGCAATTAATCCGAATTTAACTCAAAATCCTGGTTACTAATGAAAAATTTTTTAAAATATATCTCAATTGCTTTAATTGGTAGTATTGCCATTACAAGCTGTTCAGAAGATGATGATTTACTAACTGTAAATCCATCAGATTATCAAGCGCCAGAATTGGTAACACCAAACGATAATGCGCAATTTATTTTAACAGAGGAGCATCAAGATTCAATTATTACTTTCTCTTGGAACAAAGCAGAATATGGACTTGATGTTGTCCCAAAATATTCTTTAGAATTTACAACAAAAGACGATAGTAACTTTGCTAATGCAACAGTTCTAATAGGTAATTCTACAACAACAGAGTTTCAAATATCATTTAAAGACTTTAATAATAAAGTAATTGATCTTGGTGTTGAACCAAATGTGGAGCAAGATTATATTTATCGTGTAAAATCAGAATTAGGTACACAACAATCTCAACCACTAGTTTCTGCTGTAAAAACAATCACAATCACAGCATATCCTACAGATTTATCTACGAATTGGGGTGTTGTAGGTTCTATTACGAATTGGGCAGATAATCAAGATATTCCTTTCTGGAAAAGTGAAGAAACTAATGTTTTAGTTGCTTATATTAATGTTGAAGAAGCTAACGCAGAAATTAAATTCAGACAAAACGGATCTTGGGATGTAAACTTTGGAAGTAACAACCCAACAACTGCATCTGACGGAACAGTATCTGGAAGTTTAGACGCTGGTGGAAATAATATTAAAATTCCAAATATCGGAAGATATAAAGTAACTTTTAATCAAAGTGATTCAACTTTCAAAATAGAAGCTTTCACTTGGGGAGTTATTGGTGATGCAACACCGCTTGGTTGGGATGCTGACACTGCTCTAAATTACGATGGCACAATAGATTCTTGGATAGCTACTATAGAATTAAAAGTTGGTGAATTTAAATTCAGACAAAATAAATCTTGGGATGTAAACTATGGTGATTCTGGAACTCCTGGAGTTTTAAAATCAGGTGGCGACAACATCAAAGTTACTGAAGCTGGGACTTACATTGTAACAGCAAACTTCAGTAAAGAAACTTATTCTTTTGTAAAACAATAAAGAAATTCCTCATTTAAAAATAGAGCTGTTACAAACATACTTGTATGTTTTAACAGCTTTTTTTATCTAATCTAATAATTCAAAAATCGCAATAATATGAAAACATTTTATTTAACTTTCATGTTGATTTGCCTTTCTTTCTTAAAGATCGATGCGCAAATCACTTCAGATCCTAGTCCGCCAGAAGCAGACAAATCGGTCACTTTGTATTTTGACAAAACAGGAACTCCACTAGAAAATTACCAAGGAAATCTTTATGCTCATACGGGTGTAACTGTTGATGGACAAGATTGGCAAAATGTGATTGGTTCTTGGGGAGATAATTCTTCTCAACCTCAATTTATTCATCAATCTGGTAATGTTTATAAATTAGAAATCACACCTTCTATCACAAGTTTTTACAATGTAGAGCCAAACAAAACTATAACTAAAATGGCTTTTGTGGTAAGAAACGCAGAAGGTAATCAACAAACCTCATCAGATATTTTTATCAATGTTGGTGCTTTGCAAGTTAATCTAATTCATCCGCTAGAAAACAGCACAACCAATGTGAATAGCGGTTCTAGTTTTAATATCCAAGCAACAAGTACAATTCATGTGAATTGGACATTAGAAGGTAACGGTAATACTTTTGATCAAGTAAATGATAGTAATTCATTTGATAAAAATTATACCATTTCACAAAATCAGAATTATACATTAAATGCAACTTTTAATGGTCAAACAATAAGCAAATCTTTTACAATTAATATCAAACCAACGGTTAAAGATGTAGCCATTCCATCTAATTTACATGAAGGAATTAATTATTTGGCTAATGATTTTACAAAAGCATATTTGGTTTTATACGCTCCACAAAAAGAGTTTATTCATGTAATCGGAAGTTTCAATAATTGGCAACTTTCTGATCAATATGTGATGAATCGAGATACAACTAACAAGGATTTATATTGGATTGAATTATCTAATCTTAAAGCAAGTGAAATCTATACGTTTCAATATCGAACAAGTGATGGAATCAAAACTGCAGATCCTTATTCGACTTTAGTTTTATCGCCTTATGATGATCCGTATATTACCGCAGCAACTTACCCAAATATGCCTGTATATCCTACTGGACAACAATTTGAAGTTTCGGTTTTACAAACAAATCAAGCAAAATACAATTGGAAAGTTTCAAATTTCAATCGCCCAAATAAAGAGAATTTGATGATTTACGAATTATTAATTCGTGATTTCAATTCGACAAAAACATGGCAATCTTTAATTGATGATTTTGATTATTTCAAAAAATTAAACATTAACGCAATCGAAGTTATGCCCGTAATGGAGTTTGAAGGAAATATTTCTTGGGGTTATAATACAGCTTATCATCTTGCTTTGGATAAAGCTTATGGACCAGCAGATAAAATGAAAGAATTCATCGATTTGTGTCATCAAAATGGAATTTCAATCATTTTAGATGTTGCTTTAAATCATGTTTATGGTCGATCTCCGTTGGTTAGAATGTGGATGAATGATCCCGACAATGATGGTTTTGGAGAACCAACTGCTATAAATCCTTATGTTAATCAAACTGCAAAACATAGTTACAATGTTGGATACGATTTAAATCATCAATTAACACCAACTCAAAATTATGTACAACGTACATTAAAACATTGGATTGAAGAGTTTAAAATTGATGGATTTAGATGGGATTTAACAAAAGGATTTACACAAAATTGTACACCTTCTGATGAAACTTGTACAAACGGATATCAAGCTGATCGTGTAGCAATTTTAAAAAAATATGCAGATATGCAATGGACAATTGATCCGAATTCCTACATCATTTTTGAGCATTTAGGAAATAATGGTTCAGCACAAGAGGAAACAGAATGGGCGAATTATCGCATTAACGAAGGTAAAGGAATTATGCTTTGGGGTAAAGCGACTAATAATTTTAATCAAAATACAATGGGATATGCTTCGGATAGTAACTTTGATTGGTTGAAGCATACTGTAAAAGGTTTTACGAAAAAACATTTGGTTGCCTATGCAGAAAGTCATGATGAAGAAAGAATGATGTACAAGAATTTACAATATGGTGCATCATCAGGAACTTATAATATAAAAGATTTAAAAACTTCTTTGGAAAGACAAAAAGCTCTTGGTGCAGTTTTATTTACAATTCCTGGTCCTAAAATGTTGTGGCAATTCGGAGAATTAGGATATGATTACTCGATAAATCATTGCGAAGATGGAACAAATAATGACGGATGTCGCACCAATCCAAAACCTATTCCAAGCGAAATTGGTTACTTAACAAATGCCGATAGAAAATCTGTTTATGAAGTTTGGTCAAAAATTATTGGTCTTAAATTAAACAACAAAGTTTTCGAAACTGATAATTATACAATTACATCTGGAGATTTAAAACCGCGTATTCAGATTACAAATAATTTATTATCGTCGTCTGATTTATATGAGGTAATTGTTATTGCAAACTTCACAACAAGCACTCAAGCAATTGCGCCACTTTTTCCATTTACAGGAAATTGGTACAATTTGATGGACGAAACAACGCTGAATGTCACCAATACAAATTCATCATTTACAGTTAATCTAAATCCAGGTGAATTTAGAATTTTCGGGAATGCAAAAGCAAATTTATCAACAGATAATATTGAGGTTAATTCAGAAAAAATCTCTGTAACTCCAAATCCAGTTTCTTCCTCTTTTTCATTAAATATTAATTCAGAAAAAGTAAAAATCTATGATTTAACAGGAAAACTGATCAAAGAGTTTTCAGGAAAATTTTCAGCGATACATCAATTTAACATCAAAGAATTACCAAAAGGTATTTACATTCTTGACATTGAAGCTAAAAATCGAAAATCGTCTGCGAAGCTGATTAAAAATTAATTTTTCAAAAAAGCCATTAAAACAAATTTTAATGGCTTTTTCATTTTCTCAAATCGTTGAAAATTCTATAACTTGTCGGTTAATTTACACACCATGACAAAAAAGAAAATTCTACTTACCTTTTTTTCCATCGCTTATACGCTGGGATTTGCCCAAACCAACAAACAAGTTTTATTTACAAGCAAAAATAAATCGAATGTCAAATGTTATCGCATTCCGAGTATTATTACATCAGCAAAAGGAACATTGATTGCAGCGATTGACGAACGTGTTCCAAATTGTGGCGATTTGCTTTACAATCCTGATATCAATATTGTAATTAGAACAAGTGATGACAAAGGAAAAACATGGTCAGAAATCAAACGAATTGTTGATTTTCCTGATCAAGAATCTGCTTCTGATGTATCGATGGTTATGGATGAAAAGACAAAAGAAATCTATCTTTTTTACAATTACATGAATCATAAAATTGCAAAAAATGAATTCAGATTACATTTTGTAAAAAGTGCTGACAACGGAGAAACATGGTCAAAACCTGTTGATATTACAGATCAAATTACGCCAACCGAATGGAAAAAAGATTTTAAATTCATTACTTCTGGTCGAGGTACATACACAAAAGAAGGTTGGATTTTGAATACATTGGTTCGATTGAAAGATGGTGTTTATGTATTCGGAAGTAAAGATCATGGGAAAACGTGGGAACGAATTTCGAGTGTTGCGGAAAAAGCGGATGAAACAAATATTGTACAGCTTCCAAACAAAGATTGGATGTTGAATGCACGTATTCAGAATGCTGGTTTCAGAAAAATATTTATCTCGAAAGATCAAGGAAAAACGTGGACGTCTAAAATGGAAGAACAATTAATTGATCCAACTTGTAATGCTTCTACATTGGTTTTAGGAAAAGATATTGTGTTTAGTAATTTGCATGATCCGAAAGATCGTCAAAACTTGGGATTGAAAGTAAGTAAAGATCAAGCGAAAACATGGAATTTTATAAAAACAATAGAACCAAATTCTTCGGCTTATTCCGTTTTAACAAATATCTCAAAAAATAAAGTCGGAATTTTTTATGAAGCTGATGATTATCAAGATATGGTTTTTGAAGTAGTTGATTTAAAATAAATTCAATCATAAAAACATAAAAAAACCTCATCAAATGATGAGGTTTTTCGTTGCTTAAAAATTAAGCTTAATATTATATTTTTCGTAGAAATTCTCGATATGAGCAACGGCTTCTTCCGCTGTATCAACCAAACGGAAAAGATCCAAATCTTTCTCAGAAATATAACCTTCTCTCAAAACTGTTTCTTTGATCCAATCGATTAAACCTGACCAATATTCAGTTCCAACTAACACAATTGGGAAACGACCTGTTTTCTTCGTTTGTACCAATGTCATCGACTCAAATAATTCGTCTAACGTTCCGAAACCTCCTGGCATTCCGATAAATCCTTGCGAATATTTCACAAACATTACTTTTCGTGCAAAGAAATAATCAAAATTAATTTCATACTCGCGGTCGATATATTTGTTCAATTCTGTTTCAAAAGGCAATGTAATTCCCAATCCAACAGAAGTTCCTCCACCCTTTTGCGCTCCTTTGTTTGCAGCTTCCATAATTGCAGGACCTCCACCAGTAATTACTCCAAAACCAATCTGCGTTAATCGGTATGCAATGTCTTCTGCTAATGCATAATATGGATGATCTGGAGAAGTACGTGCCGAACCAAAAATAGACACACATGGTCCTATTTTAGACATTACTTCGTAACCATTTACAAATTCTGCCATAATCTTGAACAACGCCCAAGAATCATTTATTCTAATCTCGTTCCAATCTTTTGGTCGAAACGGAGATTGTATTCTATCGTCTTCCTTTTCTTTATCTGTCATAGTATTTTAAATAAAAAAACCGCAACAAAAATGCTACGGTTCAATATACAAATTTATTGTTTCTTAATGATTAATCTCTACTCATAAAAATTCTCAAAATATACCAAAACAATAACATTAATGAAGCAAATAACGACAATGCCGCTGCAACATATTGTTGTGTTCCGAACTCATATTTTAATTGGTGAGTGTTGTACAAAATTGCTCCTCCAGCCAAGGCACACATTCCAACTGAGAACCATAATCCTAAATCGAACCCGAATAACATTCCTGCAATAATCAATCCAATTGCTAAGAAAAATCCTATAGTTAATGCTCCTCGTAAAATAGAGAAATCTGCTTTTGTTAAAAATACAATAGCCGATAATCCTACAAATAATCCACCTGTTACAACGGCCGCTTGTTTTATCACATAAGTTCCGCCATAATATAATGCAATGTACAGCATTGGCACAAAGATTAAAGCTTCTGCAACTATGTATAAAAAGTAGCCTAAATATTGTTTAGATTTTGAAATCGATCCGTACGCCATTTTTTGTGCAACCCATGTAATTCCCATGAAACCTGCTAATAAAATAAGCCAAAGATATCCAGAAGTTAAACTTAACATAAAGCTGACTAATGCTTCTGATTTTAACATCAAAGATTCGATTAAAACAAATACCAAAACTCCTCCAGCAACGTGTCCGTAAGTATGTTTATAGAAATTTGCCCTTTCTACGCTTGTTGCCTGTGCAACCAATTGGTTTTGTTGATATACGTGTTGATTTTCCATATTCGTAATTTTTATAGGTTTTTCAAATTCAATTTACAAGGCTAAAATACTAATTTTAAATTATTTCTTAGCTCACTATTTTCTGTGAATTTTTGGCTGATTTTATCCAATCGATTAATCCGATAAATGATAAAATCAACAAGACAATATATTGCACCGAAGTGATAACTGCTCCTTTGTAAATCATTAATGGAATCATGATTAAATCGCCGATAATCCAGAAATACCAGTTATCAATTTTTCGTCGCGCCATCATCCACATTCCAATCAAAAAGATAGCGGTCGTCGAAGCGTCTACAAAATCAATTTTGGTATAATGTAATTTGCATTGATTGATAAAATTAACATCAAACCCGTTTTGAATGACTGGACGGAAATAATAAATCGTCAAAATAAAGATAAAACTCAACGCGAAAAGTAACGTTGCGTACAGATACTCTCTCTTCGTTGCCCACGAAACATCTACATGTTTATGATCGGCTTCGAGATTTTTTTGCCACAAAACCCAACCATAAATCGCCATTGAAGTATAGTAAACATTAATAATTGTTTCACCATATAATCCCCAATTAAAAAATAAATAAATGAAAATAAATGTTGAAATAATTGTAGTTGGATAAACCCAAATATTGCGTTTATAGGTATAATAAACCGAAATAATTCCGAACAATGTTGCTATTATTTCAAGTAAAATATTCAGTGTAGAATAAGTTTTGTAAGGCGCAAGGATGTAATCAATAAAATCGTTCATTCTTAAGTTGTGAGTTGTGAGTTGTGAGTTGTGAGTTGTGAGTTAAAAATAATTCTTTCTAAATCGTAAATCAAAAATCTAAATTCGTAATTCTAATTTCTAACTTTTACTTATTCATAATCCAACACCCAAACCAAATAATATTCACCAATCATTTTATAGAATGCATGATATTTACGAGATTTCACATCGTCCGAAATCCAACAAATAAATTGTTTATTCTCTACTAATTCAAATTCTTCTGCACGATAATGATTCAAAAAATTCCAAAGATTACCACCATTCAACTTGTACAAACCTTCTTTCATTCCCCAAATTATATGCAGATATTCAGTCTCGTGCTCTTGAGGAATCCAAGCTATTTCATCTGGACGGGCAAACTTGTGTTTAATATTTAGGATTTTTTTTGGACGAGCCAATTCAATATCAATCCCAATATTATATTCGCTCACACCAACAGAAACCAATCCATAAGAATGTGTGATAGAAATTTCTTTATTTGTAGGTAAAAAAGGTTTTCCACGTTCGTCATAATTTACATCATAATCCAAGTCCAATTTCTTTAGACAAGCGCGCAAACCAAGATATTCTCTGGCCTGTTTAGGTCGAAGATTATTATATTTTTCCATCCTATACTCCTCTAAATGAAGATATTCTAATAATTCTTCATTCGATTCTGTTACATTCCACGTAATAATGCGGGTATGTTTAAAATCGTTAATATAATCGATAACGGGCATTTTATTAATCGAAATTTGTTTGTAAATTTGTTCCTTATAAACTTTAAAAAAAAGTTAGTTAAATATATCAATTGATGGATACAAAAACGCAATACATTCCATACAAAGTTAAAGATATTTCTTTAGCTGAGTGGGGAAGAAAGGAAATTACGTTGGCTGAGGCAGAAATGCCTGGGTTGATGGCTATCCGTGAAGAGTACAAAGCTGCTCAACCTTTGAAAGGTGCTCGCATTGCAGGTTGTCTACACATGACAATCCAAACTGCAGTTCTTATCGAAACGTTGGTTGCTTTAGGAGCTGATGTTACATGGTCGTCATGTAATATTTTCTCTACACAAGATCACGCTGCGGCTGCAATTGCTGCTGCTGGGATTCCTGTGTATGCTTGGAAAGGGATGAACGAAGAGGAATTCGATTGGTGTATCGAGCAAACATTATTCTTCGGAGAAGATCGTAAACCATTAAACATGATTTTGGATGATGGTGGAGACTTAACGAATATGGTGATTGATCGTTACCCAGAATTGGTTGCTGAGATCAAAGGATTATCAGAAGAAACAACTACGGGTGTACACCGTCTTTACGAAAGAATGGAGAAAGGTACATTGCCTATGCCTGCAATTAACGTAAATGATTCTGTAACAAAATCTAAATTCGACAACAAATACGGATGTCGCGAATCTGCAGTAGATGCTATCAAACGTGCTACTGACCTGATGATCGCTGGTAAACGTGTTGTAGTTTGTGGATTTGGTGATGTTGGTAAAGGTACAGCGGCTTCTTTCCGCGGTGCTGGAGCAATTGTTACAGTAACAGAAATCGACCCTATTTGTGCTTTACAAGCATCTATGGAAGGTTACGAAGTAAAAAAATTAGATACAGTGGTTGCAAACGCTGATATCGTAATTACGACTACTGGTAACTTTGGAATTGTACGTGCAGAGCATTTCGAGAAAATGAAAGACAAAGTAGTTGTGTGTAACATTGGTCACTTCGATAACGAAATCGATATGGCTTGGTTAAACGGAAACTACGGAAACACGAAAGAAGAAATTAAACCACAAGTTGACAAATACAACATCAACGGAAATGACATCATCATTTTGGCTGAAGGACGTTTAGTTAACTTAGGTTGTGCAACAGGACACCCTTCTTTTGTGATGTCAAACTCTTTCTCTAACCAAACTTTAGCTCAAATCGAATTGTGGACAAATTCATCAGCTTACAAAAACGAAGTATATACTTTGCCTAAGCATTTAGATGAAAAAGTTGCAGAATTGCATTTAGCTAAATTAGGAGTAGAATTAGAAGTTTTATCTCAAGAACAAGCAGAATACATTGGTGTAACGGTTGAAGGACCATTTAAACCAGAATATTATAGATATTAATTAATTTTAATTCAAAATTTTTATTTGAAAAAAGAAAAAAGCACTTAACTATATGCCCTCGCCCTGAACAAGCGAGGGCTTTTTTGTTAGTCTTATTCTTCAAACTAATAAACTAATGCTTAATCATTTTTAAAATATTATCTTTAAATCATTATTGAATAATTTTTATTACTGATTATGATTAAAAAATGTTTACAACTTGGATTCGTTTTAATTGGTTGTTCTTCACTTTTTGCACAAACTGAAAAACCTTCAGAAATATTCTGGAAAAATCTCGAAAAACATTGCGGTAAAGCTTACGAAGGAAAATTGCCTGAACATATTACGCGCGATGATTTTGCAGGTAAAAAATTAACCATGCATGTAAAAAGTTGTTCAACAAACGAAATTAAAATTCCGTTCAATGTTGGTGATAATTATTCGAGAACGTGGATTTTGACTAAAAAAGATGGAATCATCACGCTAAAACACGATCATCATCACGAAAATGGAACTTCGGAAACAATTACATTTTATGGAGGAATAAATACAAATTATGGTTTCAAAGATTTCCAGATGTTTCCTGCTGATCAAGAAACTGCAAGATTAATAGATTATGCTTCGACAAATATTTGGTGGATTACCTTGGATGATAAAACGTTTAGTTACAATTTGCAAAAAGCAGGTTCTAAAACACCTTTCAACGTCTATTTTGACTTGACAAAAGAAATTGAAACTCCGCCAGCACCTTGGGGTTGGGGAACACCTCGATAATAAAAAGCTGAAAAGCTCTTTTATCTTTTTATCAATAAATCAGCATTGATTGCAGGCGTAATTCCTAATGGTGTTTTCATCCACACATCAGAATCAGTCGTTTTATATAAACATTTAGCCAGCAAAGCTCCACTAAAATAAATTGGCTTTTCAACTTCTGTTAATAATTCTACTTTAATGAAAAAATCATCTTGATATTTAATATTCAAATCACGTAAATCCATCGAAAAGACATCATTCTGTTGATATTCTTTTTTTACAACAACTTCAAAAGGTTTTTCTAAAATTGATTGAGCTGGTTTCCCATTATTCATTGCCGTTAAATCAACTTTCAAAAGAATAGAATCTAATTTCAAACTATTACTAAAATTGAAATTAATACGTTGAAAAGTGAATTCTTTTTTAGGCGCATTTATTGGAATTGCAAATTCTTTGGTAAACTTAGGAAGTGAATCTTTACTAAAATTAATATCAGCCGTTAATCCGATTAAAATTGATTTCGTCTTGGTATCCGAACCAACACGTTTCAATCGAAATTTGCTTTTATCATACAAAATCGTTTCATGTAATTCTATCGTATCTTTTTTATAATCTTGTGCATTTGCAAACGTTATAAAACATAAAAAAAGAAAGTAAATTTTTGTCATCTATTTGGTTTTTAAATCATTTATCAATTTTATAAAATATAGATGTTCAAAATTCACAAAGGTTACACAATAACATGTTAAAGTTTTAATTCTAACATTAAGAATAATCTTATTATCACATCATTTTTTTTGCATAATTTTAATAAAAACTGAAATTTGAATGAAAATTAGATTATTACTTTCAATAATTTTTGTGTTTACTTTTTTACTAATTCATGCACAAAAAAAGGAACTTTCTTTGGCCGAAAATGTAAATAAAGAAACTATCTCATTTCAATTTATCAAGAATTTAGTTGTTGTTCCAATTACATTTAATGGTCATCAAATGAATTTCATTGTAGATTCTGGTCTTAAAGAAATTATTTTATTCAGCCAATATGACAAAACAATTAACAAAAACAATCTTCGCCAAATTAATTTAAAAGGTCTAGGAAAAGATAATGCTGATACCAAAGGATTTTTTTCATCAAATAATCAAATCGAGATTGGTAAAAATTATTCTTCAAATAATATGGATATTATCGTGATACAAGACGAGAATTTCAACCTCTTTTCTCGATTAGGAATTGAGGTTCATGGAATAATAGGTTCTGAATTTTTCAAAAACTATCCAATTCAAATAGATTATGCAAAAAGAAAAATCACCATTTATAAATCGATTCTTGAAGTTAAAAAATTAAAGAAATTTCAATCAAATCCATTAGAAATAAGTCCAGAAATAAAGCCTTTCACAACTGTTGATTTTACGCATCAAACAACTTACACAAATCAAAAAATGTTGATAGATATCGGAAATAGTGATGGTTTATGGCTTTTCGAGAATCAAATTGAGAATTTAGCACCTTTACAACATGTATTTTCGGATGAATTGGGCAAAGGTTTTAATGGTTCTATTAATGGTAAACGTGGGGTTATAGATGCTGTAAACTTAAATAAATATAAACTTAATCAACCTTTAATTGCCATTCCAGATATCGAATCAATCCAATATATTAACTTTAAAAATAATCGAAAAGGCTCTCTCGGAAATGAAATTTTGAGAAGATTTACAATTATTTTAGATTATAAAAATCAATTGTTTTATTATAAACCGAATCGAAATTTCAAAGATGCTTTTCACTACAATAGAAGTGGATTAACGATAATTCATGATCAATTTGAATGGAAAAATGAAAAAATAAATATTGTATCACAAAATACATCTATATCTGAATATAATTCTATCACGACAAACAAAGTTAACTATCAATATGTGATGAAACCTATTTATAAAATAGAAGCGGTTCGTAAAAAATCGAATGCAGATTTAGTGGGTTTGAAAGCAAATGATATACTTACAAAATTGGACGGAAAACAAGTGAATAAAATGAGTTTAGATGATATCGAAAAATTTATGATTAAAAATGAATTTCAGCAAATTTCTGTAGAAATTCTCCGAAATAATGTTCCAATGAAATTTAAGTTTGTACTTAATATTCCATATTAAAAAAAGAGTAACTTTTGGTTACTCTTCTAATTGATGTAATATATTTTCTAATTCTACCAGATTCTTTTTATAATAAGTAGAAATCCACCATTTTAATAATAAAACGCAAATTAAAACATAGAAAAATAGTGTGAGAAAAATATAAAGATAAAACTGAAATTTGTATTCAAATTGCAACGAGTTTGGATGTTGTATATACGAAACACCAATAATCATCAACATTAAAATACAGATCATGTACGAGTAAATACTGTAAATATCAATCGCAGATTTGTAATTGAAATAAAACCAATTGATGTTCTTTAACGAATTATATTCCAGATGATATGATCGTTTATAAAACTTGAAAACATAAATAAACGGCACCAAAAAAGTCAACGAAACACACAACAATGTCCACCAAATTGTTGGCGTATTTGCATCAAATAAGAAAGGAAAAGTATATAAAAACAATAATCCTAATAATTGAAAATAAAACTCTTGTTTCAATGTTTTTCTTACTTTATCAATAATGGTATTTGCTTCTTGATTAAGCTCAAGATTTGGATCAATTTTCACTTCATCTGAAGATTGATTGTCCCATTGTTTTTGTAATTCATCAAAATTCATAACCGTATTTTTTTATGATGATTTGTATTTTTTCTTTCGTTCTGTTCAATTTCACACGTGCGTTTCCTTCCGAAATTCCCAAGTTCATACTAATTTCCTTGTGATTCTGTCCTTCCAAAAACAGAAAAATCAATGCTTTTTCTACTTTATTCAATTCATGAACTGCTTTATAAAACAATTCGAGTTGTGTTTCTTTTTCACCAGAATTCATCTCATCTACTTGATCAATATTTTCTAAAAAAGTATGACGATCTGCTTTTTTCTTTTCTTTTCTAAAATAAGTTAACGCCGTGTTCAACGAAACGCGATACATCCAAGTTGAAAATTGAGATTTACCTTCGAATCGATCAAAAGATTTCCATAGTTGCAAAACAATCTCTTGTATCAAATCATTTTGATCTTCAGAATTATCCATATACATCTTAGCGATTTTGTGTAAAATCCCTTTGTGTTGATCGATTAATTCTAAAAAAAGAGTTTGTTTAGCTTCCAAAATCGTTACTTTATTTTTTTCAACGCAACTTGTTCATCGTCGATAAATAAAATACAATTGACTCCGAAAAATTCTTGCAAAATATTTACTTTGATCTTTAACTTTTCATCTTTAGAATTTTTTAAATGCCCCGTTAAAATTGGTGCAGAAAAATAGTTAATTTGATAATCTTGTAATTTGTCATTTACAAAAAGTTTTTCGCCAGAAAACCAATTATTCTCGATTCTGATAACATTATTTTCAACTGTTGTTTCCCAAATAGATTTCATCGTTTAATTATTTTAGTGTTTACTAGTAAGTAGGAAAAAAGTAAAAACGTTACAAACTTTTTTGAAAAATATTTAGAATAGAGAAAGAGTTAATGCAGAAATATATAAGCCAAAACCAAAAATAAGATGTGTGAGTAAACTGCGAAAACGCATTACATTTGGCGACGGAAGTTTTGAAGATGCAATTCCAAGCCCAAATGCTGGTTGCATAATAAAAAAAGGTGCGACAATTGTAAATAATCCTACAAATAAAGCAGGAAAAATTGTAGGATGATTTAACCATTCTACCCCAAAAATCACGACTAATAAAATAGAAAATGTAATTCCGATTAAGTAATGCGCCAACCAACCGATAAAAACTTCATTTTGAATTGGTTTTGAATCAAATATTTTATCATGCGTAAACTTTCCATTTGCAAAATGTCCAATCCAACGGCCTACAAATCTATAGTCCAAAGATTTAATATTGAATAATTTCAAAATAAAAGCCCAAATATCCATCACAATTGTTGCTCCAACGCCAACCAATATTGTTTTTATAATTATCTCCATCATTTATTTTTTAAATAAAGATAGATTATTTTTTAATTAATGCAATACAATCGCATTAGTGTGTTTCAAAAATATTTGCTTAAAATTCCATTTCTAACCAAATTGGTAAACTGAATTCTTCTAATAAATGAGCCAATTGAAATTCTTTGTAATTTTCTTTCGTTATCCACACCATTTCTTCTATCTCAGAAGCGATTTTAAGCGTTTCTAATGATTTTAATTTAACATGAAACACATTTGCATGAACTTCAGTATTCGCTTCGTTAACGGCAATAGAAGTATGTTGTCCTAAAAATGAAACATCGTTCTGTAGAATATCAACATTAATCTCTTCTAAAAATTCGCGTCGAAGCGTTGTTAATAATTCTTCATCTTGCTCTCGTTTTCCTCCAACCATCTGAAAAAATTTCGATTTCTTTTTTCGGACAGCTAACATTCTACCTATTTCATCTGTAACCAAGGCGTTCACCAAATAAATATAATTCATTGTTATGCGTTATGCGTTATGCAAAAGTAGAATTTAGGAAAGTTTGGAGCAAAAAAAAGCTTCACAATAAGTGAAGCTTATAAAAGTTGGCGATCCGGACGGGACTCGAACCCGCGACCACTTGCGTGACAGGCAAGTATTCTAACCAACTGAACTACCGGATCAGAAATTATAAAAAATATATTGTGTAAAAGAACGAACTTTTTGCGATCCGGACGGGACTCGAACCCGCGACCACTTGCGTGACAGGCAAGTATTCTAACCAACTGAACTACCGGATCAAAATCTGTATCGATTTCGGATTGCAAATATAGGCGGTTTTCTGATAAAACCTAAACTTTTTTCAAAAAAAATCTCGGAAATTTTGCATCCGAGATTCTTTTATTTCAAAATCAGCGATTTAATTTATTATAAAATCGCGTTTAATTTTTCTACTAATTGCTCTTTTGGAACAACTCCTACAACTTTGTCTACTACTTCTCCGTCTTTGAAGAATAAAATTGTAGGAATGTTGCGGATTCCATATTTCGCAGCAACTTCTTGGTTTGTGTCTACATCAACTTTACCAATAACTGCTTTTCCTTGATATTCTGTAGCAAGCTCTTCCACAACTGGACCAACCATTCTACAAGGACCACACCAAACAGCCCAAAAATCAACCATTGCTGGTTTTCCTGACTCTATAATATCTGATGCAAATGATGCGTCTGTTACTTCTAATGCCATAATCTTATATTTTTTTATCTAATCTTAAGTTTACAAATCTACATAAAATTTTATTCTTGAAAAATTTCGTTCATATTATCTATCAATTATTGAATAGATGAAACGAATAATTAATTCAGTTTGAATGTAATTTCCTGCAATTCATCTAATTCTTTCAACAAATCTCGACAAATGTTAATTTTGATTTTACTTGCTGGTAAATCCAAATTGTTCAAATAATCTTTTGGATCAATTAATTGAATTTTTAATAATTTATCTCCTTGATATTTGAACATAATATCTGATAATTTGCTAAATGTTTCTTCCGAAAATTCTGGAACTTCAATCTTCACCGTCATTTTTTCGGCTTGCTTTTCCACAATTTCATTCAACAACAAAATATTTGTGATGTTTTTATACACACGACCTTGTGTTACATTTCCTTCTTTGTCTTTGAATTCTTTTTTCGAGATATTCAATTTCAAATTCAAGAACATATTTTCTTGCATAAAGTGTCTATACTTCATATAATCGCTCCCAAAAACCATGATATCCATCGAATCTGTATAATCGCTAAACGTAAAAATACCAAATTCGTTTCCATTTTTGGCAATTCTATGTTGAATATTTGACATCATTCCACAAATCGAAACTTCTTTGTTGACAAAATTATCTTCATTCGCATTGATATCAGAAATACTACAATTTGAAGCCATTTTCAACTCATGTTTGAAATCATCCAAAGGATGCGAAGAAATATAAATTCCAACAACTTCTTTCTCCTTCGACAAACGTTGTAACATATTCCATTTCTCACAATCTGGCAACATCGGAACCACATCTTCTACAACAGAATCTCCTCCGAAATCACCAAATAAAGAAGTTTGAGAAGAGTTTTTTTGCTCCTGATAATTTCCTCCATATTTGATTAATTTCTCCAAATTCGTCGTTGTATTATCGATAAAGAAATAACGTCCACGATGAAATTCGAACGAATCAAAACCTCCAGCCAAAACTAAATTTTCGATTGTTTTTTTGTTCACCGTTCTTAATTCGACACGTTTCACAAAATCGTAAATATCTTTGAAAGGTCCATTTTCTTCTCGTTCTGATATAATTGAATTTACCGCAGCATGTCCAACTCCTTTTACAGCACCCATTCCAAAACGAATTTCATAATTTTCGTTTACGTTAAACTTCGTAATCGACTCGTTGATATCCGGTCCAAGAACCGCCAATCCCATGCGTTTACACTCTTCCATAAAGAACGTAACCTGCTTGATATCATTCATATTATTTGAAAGAACAGCCGCCATATATTCGGCAGGATAATGCGCTTTTAGGTAAGCCGTTTGGTACGCAACCCATGCATAACACGTCGAGTGCGATTTATTGAAGGCGTAGGATGCAAAGGCTTCCCAGTCTGTCCAAACTTTTTCTAAAATCTTAGGATCATGCCCTTTTTCTGAAGCTTGCGCAACAAATTTTGGTTTCATTTTATCCAAGACAGCTTTTTGCTTTTTCCCCATTGCTTTACGCAAAACATCGGCATCACCTTTCGAGAAACCTGCTAATTTTTGCGAAAGCAACATTACTTGCTCCTGATAAACCGTAATTCCGTAGGTTTCTGATAAATATTCTTCCATCGCATCCAAATCGTACTGAATCGGTTCTTCCCCATTTTTACGACGAACGAACGACGGAATATATTCGATAGGACCCGGACGATAAAGGGCATTCATAGCAATTAAATCGGCGAAAACTGTCGGACGTAAATCCTTCATGTATTTTTGCATTCCGGGAGACTCGTATTGGAAAACCCCAACCGTTTCTCCGCGCTGGAAAAGCTCATATGTTTTTTCGTCATCAATCGGAATTTCATCCGGATTAATTTCGATTCCTGTTCTCGCTTTTACTAATTTGATGGTATCTTTAATCAAGGTTAAGGTTTTCAACCCCAAAAAGTCCATCTTCAATAATCCGGCACTTTCTGCAACCGAGTTATCAAATTGTGTTACATATAAATCTGAATCTTTTGCCGTTGTTACAGGCACGAAATTCGTGATATCATCTGGCGTAATAATTACCCCACACGCGTGAATTCCCGTGTTACGAACAGAACCTTCTAAGATTTTTGCTTGCTGAATAGTTTCTGCAGCTAAATCGTCTCCAGTTGATAAACGTTTTAATTCGCTTACAGCATCAAATTCTTCTGGTTTTAAGGCTCCTTTTAATGCAGCTTCATCTAAATTGAAGATTTTAGATAACTTCATATTCGGAATCAAACCTGCAACACGGTTCGCATCAAACAATGGTAAATCTAATACACGAGCGGTATCTTTTATAGAAGATTTCGCCGCCATTGTACCATACGTAATGATTTGCGCAACTTGATTTGCACCATATTTATCAATTACATAATCCATTACCAACGATCGACCTTCGTCATCAAAATCGATATCGATATCGGGCATAGATACACGGTCAGGATTCAGGAAACGCTCGAAAAGTAAATCGTACTGAATTGGATCTAAATTGGTAATCCACAAACAGTATGCTACAGCAGAACCCGCAGCAGAACCACGTCCTGGACCAACAGAAACGCCCATTTCACGTGCCGCCGCAATGAAATCTTGTACAATCAAGAAATAACCCGGATAACCAGTTTTCTCAATCGTTGCTAATTCAAAATCTAAACGTTCTTTAATCTCATCTGTTAATTCGGGATAACGAATTTTGGCTCCTTCGTATGTTAAATGTTTCAGGTAAGCATTTTCTCCACGTTTTCCTCCATCTTCATCATCTTCTGCATGATGAAACTCTTCTGGAATATCAAATTTTGGAAGTAATACATCGCGATAAAGCGTGTACTCTTCTATCTTATCAATAATTTCTTGAATATTAATAATCGCATCAGGAACATCTTGAAACAATTGTTTCATCTCAGCTTCAGACTTGAAATAATATTCTTGATTCGGCAAACCAAAACGGAATCCGCGACCACGACCAATTGGCGTTGATTGTTTTTCTGCATCGCGAACACACAACAAAATATCGTGTGCATTCGAATCGTCTTGATTAATATAATAGGTATTATTTGTCGCAACAACTTTTACATTGTGTTTACGGGCAAACGCAAGCAAAGTCTGATTAACACGATCTTCATCTTCTTGTCCGTGACGCATCAATTCGATGTAAAAATCATCGCCAAATTGCTCTTTCCACCAAAGTAAGGCTTCTTCGGCTTGCTTTTCACCAAGATTCAAAATTTTATTTGGAACTTCACCTTGTAAATTTCCAGACAAAACAATTAAATCTTCTTTATATTCTTCGATAATCGCTTTATCAATTCGAGGCACATAATAAAAACCATCTGTATATGCCTTCGACGCCATTTTTGCTAAATGATGATAACCATTTTTGTTCTTTGCAAAAACAACAATTTGATACCCGTTATCTTTTTTTGATTTGTCTAAATGATTCTCACACACAAAAAATTCTGAACCAATAATCGGCGTAATCAATACTTCCGTTGGTTCTTTTCCTTCTTCAATTAATTCTGCATTCTTTTCTTTTGCTGCTTTGTTGTGATTCTGAACTGCCGCATTAAAATGGAACGCACACATCATATTTCCATGATCGGTAATTGCAACTGCAGGCATTTTATTCTTTACTGCAGCGCTCACCAAATCATTGACAGAAATCGTTGATTGCAAAATTGAGAATTGCGTGTGATTATGTAAATGTGCAAATTTTGCTTTTTCAAACTGCGCTAAAACTTCCTCTGAAATTTCAACTACCTCATCTCCTCCATCTTCTTTGGCTTTAATTTTCGCAATTTCTTCCGAAGCCTTTTTAAGATTAACGTGATTTAGTCCAACTGGCTGAATATTTGTTTCATTAATTTCATTAAATCGAACAAAATATTCGTCTTCAACTTCTAACTCATTTTTTGTAAAAATACCTTTACGAATCAACTCGAAAAAACAACGCGTAGTTGCCTCCACATCGGCAGTTGCATTATGCGCTTCACCAAATGGAACACCAAAAAGATATTGGTGCAACTCCGTCAACGTTGGTAATTTGTAACGACCACCACGACCACCAGGAAGTTTCAATAACTCGGCAGTCACCTCGGTACAGGTATCTAAAACAGGTTTTTCAGCTAAATTATTTTCATAATTCAGACGATAAAATTCGGCTCCCATAATGTTAATATCGAAACCTAAATTTTGTCCAACAATGAATTTAGCTTTACCTAAAACTTCGTTGAATTTATCTAAAACTTCTTTTAATGGAACACCTTTTTCGGTAGCCAAATCAGTCGAAATTCCGTGAATACGCTCAGAATCATACGGAATATCAAAACCATCTGGACGAACCAAATAATCTTGATGTTCAATAATTTGTCCCATTTCATCGTGCAATTGCCAAGCGATTTGTATACAACGTGGCCAGTTGTCGGAGTCAGAAATCGGCGCATTCCAATCTTTCGGAAGACCAGTTGTCTCTGTATCGTATATTAAGTACATTGAGTTTTCGTTTGAATCTGTAAATTTACGAAATCTTAGGAGAAGATTTTCTTAAGATAAGTTAAGAAAGTTTTTATAGAAAATGTAATTTTATTAAAAGATATATATCCAATATGTTTTACGTTTATACTATTGCAATACCACTTTTGATTATTTTGTCTTTTTATTTCGTTGAACGAAAAATATTCAAAATAAATAACCTTCTCCTTTTAGTTTTTCTATTCTGGCTATATTATATCGGTTTATATTTTTTAGAATATTTTAAAATTTTAGATGACTCTTGGATTTTATATTCTATTTTTTTCTTCTTGTTTCCTATCACTATTATTGCATTAATTATAAAAATTGTAATGATTATTCTAAATAATTTTAAAAAATAAATGAAACAAAAACTAATTTATATACTCTATTGGGCAGCAATATTTACGGTTTCAATATCAATGTTTGTGTATGGGATTTTAAAACCAGCTCAATTCACAAATATGGATAACAACATTAATAATCATCTTTCTGAAGGTCATCGATTGATGTGGAATTTTTATAGTTTTACCAAAGGTTATCCAATAATCATTGGAATTTTTGAAGTGATCGGTGCAATTACTTTACTTTTTAGAAGGACAAGAATTTTTGCATGTTTACTATTAACCACAATTTTAATCAATATAATTCTACAAGATTATTTTTATGAAATTGTTGCGCTAAATTCTTCTATTTTTTATCAAGTTTTGATCTTTGTTATCTTAATTATTGACCGAGAAAGAATGATTGAAATTTTTTCGAAACTATTTGAATTAAAAACTAAACTAAAACCAAACTGGATTTTAATCATTATAAGTTTTATACTTGCAATTGGCTTTAAATTTATTGAAACAAAAGTTTTATAACCAAAAAAGATGAACTTAATTCAGTTCATCTTTTTCTAAAATTTCTTCCGATTCAAAACTCATTTTAAGTTTGATGAGTTCATCTTTTATATTTTCTAATCGTTTCACAACATCTATTTCATCTGTCGTTGTCGCAATTCCTTTTTTACCAATCGCTTGTTTTGCGCCTTCTAACGTATAGCCTTTTATTTTGACCAAATAATAGATATTCTTGAAACAATCAATATCATTTTTGGTAAATAATCGATTTCCTTTTTTGTTCTTTTTGGGTTGAATAATTTCAAATTCTTTTTCCCAAAATCGAATCAACGATGCATTTACATCAAAGGCTTTGGCGACTTCGCCAATCGAGTAATATAGTTTATCAGGCAGGTCTACGTTCATTATCAGCGTTTAATCCAAAGATAATGACATTTTTTTAGAGTTTTGATAAATTTTAATGAAATCGTCTGGATCAACATCATTGTAGAAATACATAATCGGATCTACAGGTTCTCCATTCTTGTGAATTTCGTAATGCAAATGCGCTCCAGTAGAAAGTCCAGTCGAACCAACATACCCAATTACATCACCTCTTTTCACTTTTTGTCCACTACGAACTTTAGCACGCGACATATGAGCATATAAACTTTCGTAACCGTTTCCGTGTTTTAAAACAACCATATTTCCGTAACCCGAATTAAATTCAGAAACTTTTACAGAACCATCTCCAGTTGCATAAATTGGTGTTCCTGTAGAAGCAGCAAAATCTAAACCTTTGTGCATTTTATTCACTTTCAAGATCGGGTGAAAACGAGATCCATAACCAGAAGCTAATCTGCTTACATATTTATCTGCAACAGGTTTTAGAACTGGCATTGATGATAAATTAGCATCTTTAACACCAGCAGAACGAAACACTTCGTCCAACGATTTTGATTCAATTTCGATTTTATCGATTAATTTCTCAATATCTTCTGCTGTATAATTATCAATTTCTTTGTTTACAGAATCGATGTTTTCATTGACACGCATATCATAAATTGTACGATAAATATTGCGATCTTTTTCTTCGATTTCTGTCAAAGCTTCTTCTACTTCTTTGAATTTTTTATGTAATTGCTGATTTTCATTTTCCATTCTTTCCAACTCAGCCAATAATTTGCTTTTGTCGTCTTTGAATTTTCCTGCTCTCGATGCATATTCAGAATCATTAAAATGATATCCAATCATACCAGCAGATATTGTCGATAGACATAAAAATAGTAATACGTATAATGCTGTTTTAGGAGTTTTTTGAACTCTTTTCTTTGCCCAACTCATCAAAAATTTCACAGAATTATACTTATAGTTTTTATTTTCCATTACTTAACCAACCTTTTATTATCTTTGTAAAACGTTTGCAAAGTAACGAATATTGTACGAGTAAACTTGTTAATCAAATGATAAAAATAATTTAATTAGATGAAATCCAAAGATATAAGAAAAGAATTTCTGCATTTTTTTGAGACAAAAGGCCACTTAATAGTAGACTCAGCGCCGATTGTTTTGAAAGACGATCCGACATTAATGTTCAATAATTCGGGGATGGCACAATTCAAAGAATATTTTTTAGGAAACGGAACTCCAAAAAGTAATCGTATCGCGGATACACAAAAATGTCTTCGTGTTTCTGGTAAACATAATGATTTGGATGATGTAGGAAAAGATACTTACCACCACACGATGTTTGAAATGTTAGGAAACTGGTCTTTTGGTGATTATTTCAAAAAAGAAGCAATCGCTTGGGCATGGGAATTACTAACAGAAAAATACGGAATCTCTAAAGATCAAATTTATGTAACCGTTTTTGAAGGTGATAAAGGTGACGGAACATCATTAGATGAAGAAGCATTAGAACTTTGGAAACAACATATTGCGGAAGACAGAATTCTTTACGGAAATAAAAAAGATAATTTCTGGGAAATGGGTGATATCGGACCATGCGGACCATGTTCTGAAATCCACGTAGATATTCGTCCAGAAACTGATCGTTTAGCCGTTGATGGTAAAACATTGGTTAATATGGATCATCCACAAGTTATCGAAATTTGGAACTTGGTATTTATGCAATATCAACGTAAAGCGGATGGTTCTTTAGAATCTTTACCGGCTCGCCATATCGATACAGGTATGGGATTTGAGCGTTTGGCAATGGTTTTACAAGGAAAATCATCTAACTATGATACAGATGTTTTTCAACCAACAATTCAAAAATTAGAAGAAATTTCTGGTGTAAAATACGGAACAGCAGAAAAAACAGATATCGCGATTCGTGTTGTAGTTGACCATTTACGTGCAGTTTCTTTTGCAATTGCAGACGGACAATTACCATCAAACACAGGAGCAGGATATGTAATTCGTCGTATTTTACGTCGCGCAATTTCTTACGGATATCGTTTCTTAGGTCTTAAAGAACCTTTTATCTATAAATTATATCCAATCTTGAAAGCTGAAATGGGCGATTTCTTCCCAGAATTAGTGAAACAAGAAACAATTGTAACTGGCGTTATTCGCGAAGAAGAAGCATCTTTCCTACGTACAATTGAACAAGGATTAAACCGATTAAATCAAATCATTGAGCAATTAGGAGATTCTAAAATTGTTCCTGGTGATGTGATTTTCGAATTATATGACACATTTGGTTTCCCTGCAGATTTATCTCGTATTGTAGCAGAAGATCACGGCTTCACAATTGATGAAGCTGGTTTTGAAGCTGAAATGGCAAAACAAAAAGAACGTTCGAAAAAAGCAACTGCTTTGGTAACGGATGACTGGGTTATTTTAGATGACAAAGGAAACGAAACGTCTATCGCTTATGATAGTACAGAATCTGAAGTAAAAATTACACGTTACAGAAAAGTAAAAAATAAAAAAGGAGAATTTTTCCAATTAGTATTCAACCAAACGCCATTCTATGCAGAATCTGGAGGACAAATTGGTGATACAGGATCTATTTCTACTTTGAATGAAACAATTGAAGTTGTTGACACGAAAAAAGAAAACAACTTAGTGATTCATTTTGTTGAAACTTTACCAGAAAATGTAAACGCTACATTCAATGCAAAAGTTGACACAGAAAAACGTAACGAGACAACGAAAAATCACTCTGCAACACACTTAATGCACGAAGCATTACGCGAAGTTTTAGGAACTCACGTAGAACAAAAAGGTTCTTATGTGGGAGATGATTATTTACGTTTTGACTTTTCTCATTTCTCTAAAATGACAGATGAAGAAATCGCAATTGTTGAGCAAAAAGTAAACGATAAAATTGCAGAAGCTTTACCATTAATCGAAAAAAGAGATTGTGATATCAACAAAGCTATCGCTGAAGGTGCAATGGCTTTATTTGGTGAAAAATATGGTGATAAAGTTCGTGTTATTCGTTTCGGATCTTCAATCGAATTATGTGGTGGTACACACGTAAAAAACACAGCGGATATTCGTTTGTTCAGAATTTTATCTGAATCTTCGACTGCTGCTGGTATTCGTCGTATCGAAGCAATTACATCAAACAAAGCTATCGAAGCGTACAAAGATGCTGAGAAAAACTACAATGATGTTTTGGCTGCACTTAAAACGAAAAATGATGCGGTAAAAGCGGTTCAACATTTATTAGATGAAAATGCTGAATTGAAAAAACAATTAGAATCTTTTGTTGCGCAACAAGCTGCTGCTGAAAAAGCGACTTGGAAAGCTGCGATTAAAGAAATTAATGGTGTTAATTTCTTAGCGGTTAAAACGAATTTAGATACAAATGCCGCAAAACAAAATGCAATTGATTTAACAAAAGAAATCGAAAATGCATTTATCGTTGTTGGTACGAATGATGCAGTAAAACCATCGATTACAATTTCTATCGCAAAAAACCTTGTAGATGAAAAAGGTTATAACGCAGGACAAATTGTAAAAGAAATCGCGAAGCACATCAATGGCGGCGGAGGTGGACAAGCTTTCTTAGCTACAGCAGGTGGTAAAGAGGTTTCTGGTTTAGATGCTGCACTAAAACAAGCAGAAGATTTTGTTAAATAACAAATCTCAATCATAATACTTCAAAAGCGACTTGATAAATCAAGTCGCTTTTTTTATTTTTATAACTCTATTTAGAATTAACACTTTTAACTTTTTTAATCTTGAAAGACATCAAATTATTGATTGCCGTAAGCATCGTTGCTATTGTTTGGGGAACGACTTTCCTCGGCATTCGTGTAGCTGTAGAAACCATTCCAGGTTGGTTTGTAGCTGGAATTCGTCAATTTTTGGCAGGAATTATTATGCTAATTATTTTACTTTCGAAAAAAGAATTAAAATGGATTGGCTGGAAAAATTTGTCTTATCAACTTATATTTTCAAGTTTGATGTTAATCGCTGCAAATGGTTTAACTACTGTTGCAGAAGAAAATTTATCGAGTAGTTTAGCTGCATTAATTAGTGCAACCTCACCTATTCTCGTTTTTTTAGGAAGTATTTTTATTGGTTTACAAAAATTTAGTTACCGCGGATTATTAGGCGTTTTACTTTGTTTTGGAGGCGTCATTTTTATATTTTGGGACGGAATTCAAGAATTAGCAAATCCAGCATTTAGAACTGGAATTATTTTACTTTTTTGTGCGATTACAGGTTGGGCAACAGGAACTATTTTTACAAAAAAAATGAATATTCAATCCAAAAATATTTCTCTCAATCTTTTTTACCAATTTATATTTGCTGGAATTGTACAAATTATTTTTGCTTTCGCTTTTACAGAAAATTACAACTTCGAGAATTGGAGTACAAAAAGTATTTCTGCCATGCTTTATTTAGCTGTTTTTGGTTCTGTGATTACGTTTTTTTCATTTCATTATGCGTTGACCAAAATTTCTCCGATTCAAGTTTCTATTCTATCTTATTTCAATACGATTATTGCAATTATTTTGGGTTGGTTAGTTCTTGACGAACAGATTTCATCGAAGTTTATTGTCGCTACAATTCTAATTATTCTTGGTGTTTTTATTATTAATTATAAGACAGAAATGTTCAAAACTAAACGTTTAAAAGCAGATTAAGAGTTGCGTAATAAAATTTATTTTTAATATATTTAACATAATTTAATAACCTAATTTATGTTTGAAATATACAGACGAGTAATGTTTGACAATTACGCTAACTTCTCTGGAAGAGCCCGCAGAAGTGAATTTTGGTATACAACTTTAGTTAATACTATATTTTTTTTAATATCTTTCATTTGTTTATTTAAATTTATAAATATATCAGACATAGTTTCATATACTATCGGAGGAATAATCATTTTATTTTTTTTAATAACTCTTATACCAAGATTAGCTTTAATAAGTAGGAGATTGCATGACACAGGAAAAAGTGGATGGTTTTATTTATTAACTTTTATACCTGGAGGAAATCTTATTTTATTAATATTCTTTATTACAGATAGCCAACCAGGTTCTAATCAATGGGGACCAAACCCAAAAGAAACTGATGATTCTATCAACGAAATAGGAAACGATTTAATCGAAAGATATTAAAACTAAAAAGCGAGATTAATTCTCGCTTTTTAATTGGATTAATTTTATCCATTGTTTTAGATTATATCGTCTAAAAATTCCTAAATAACGTTGATTAAAAGAGTTCATCCAAATCGAATTGTCTTCACAATAAATTACAACTGTTTCGATATAATCTCTTCTTCGATAATTGTATTTATAAAAAATATTTCGTTCTGAATATTCAAAAAGAAACAAACCTTGTTCATCCAACGATTCTGTAAAATTATGTTGTCGCTGCGCTAATTCTTTGATTAAATTAATATTCTCACTTAACGATTTTGATGTTTTAATTTCTACAAAAAATCTATCATTAATTGTCGTTATTATTCGGATTCCAAAAATTACAATCATTGAAATAAAAATAATATTGATTTCACTTGAGGCATAAGTAAACAACAAAATAAGTAAAAGCATCCAACCTAAATCCAAATAATTCCAAATTTCGAAAGGCAGAAAATATTTATCACCAACCTTTTTGAGCTTCGTTTTATGATGAAATGTGGAAAGATTATTTGTATTCATAAGTTATTAGATTTTTCTTAAAAATAAAAAATATTATCGAATTGGAATAATCTTAAATGAATAACAATTAATGTATTTTATTAAAACAAGAAATTTTAATCATAAAACGCAAACATTCGAATCATTTTTGTAATTTTGCACCTCAAAAATTAAGTAATAAATACAATTCAATAAAATGGCAAACATTACATTCACAATGATTAAGCCTGATGCAGTTGCAAAAGGACACATCGGAGATATTTTAAAAGACATTACTGACGCTGGTTTCAAAATCAAAGCAGCTAAAATGACTCAATTAGCAAAACAAGATGCTGAAGCATTTTACGCTATCCACGCAGAGCGTCCTTTCTTCAAGGATTTAGTAGAATTCATGACTTCTGGACCAATCGTTGCTGCAGTTTTAGAAAAAGACAACGCAGTTGCTGATTTCCGTACTTTAATCGGTGCTACTAACCCAGCTGAGGCTGCAGAAGGTACAATCCGTGCTAAATACGCTGAATCTATCGATGCTAACGCTGTTCACGGTTCTGATTCTGACGAAAATGCTGCTATTGAAGCTGCTTTCCACTTTGCTGCGAAAGAAATTTTCTAATCGAATAAGATTACAAAACATTATATAAATCCTTCTGAAAATATTCGGAAGGATTTTTTTTGGCTCAAAATTTACTTACCTTTAAATCAAATTCTAAAAAATGAAAAAAATAATTTTAGCCACATTTACAATCGCAGCTTTTGTTGTGTCAAGTTGTAAAAGCGAAACAGAACCTGTAAAAAATGAAGTAGAAAATGTAGAAGATTCAGTAAAAGTTGAAGCAAAAACTGCAGAAGAATCTATTCAATACGAAGGAGCTTACAAAGGAATTTTGCCTTGTTACGAGAAAGATTGCAAAGAGGTTGAAATGGAAATAAAACTATTACCAAACAAAGGATATGTTTATTCTACAAAACGTTTGGGGTTAGATAAAATGGCTATTATGACAACTGGAACTTTTCAGTTTAAAGAAGATGGAAATACAATTGTTTTTCCTGAAATTGCCAATGTTCCGAATGCTTTTTTAGTTGAAGAAGGAAAAATTATCCAGTTAAATAAGAATCAAAAGAAAATCGAATCGGCTGATTCTATAAAATTTGTTTTGACAAAAGAAAAATAGATAAAAAAGGTTTCGTAATGAAACCTTTTTTATTATTAACTAGAATAATATACAAATTTAATGATAAGCTGAAATAAATTCAGTTTGATATCTATTCAAATAACCCTACCTCAACTCCAATCGACAAACAAAGTTTACTTTTTCTTGATTAACAATTTTAAACTGAATTAAATGCTCCGTTTCTAATTTCTGGATTTCTATTTCGTCATGTAAACTTAATTCTTTCAAGAAATTCATATCAATCGCTTTGATACGATGTTTCAATATAATTTCAGGATCAATAATATTCAAGCACCAATCCAAATATTTGGTATTATTTGCGTGTTTTACGATATCCAAATCAGAGAATTGAACTTTATATTGAACAACTTCTGTCGGCTCGAAGTCTATGCTCAAAATAGAATTTTCGACTTCTGTAGGTTTCAGATTTGGAAAACGTTCAATGTGAGATGAATCAAGTTGAAGAATATCCGGACGACGTTTTTCTGTATTGAAAACCGCCCACAAGCTTGAAGCTCCAATTAATTTTTTTCCATTTTTCTCAATCGTAAAATCACGAATAGATTTTGCACCTTTCAGCACCTCAATCCACGTTTTTACATCAACAAAATCTGTCCAAGAAGGTAATTCATCAATTTCTATTCGAAGTCGATTCATTACCCAAGATTGATTAAATTCTTGTAAATCAAAGAATCCCAAACCTCCTTTTATCGCATGTTCTGAAGCTGTTAATTGAAAAAGATTTGCCATTTCAGACAATTTCATTTTACCTGTCGGATCACATTGAGAAAAATAAATTTCCCAATTTTTCGTATAAATTGATTTAAAATCTTCTGCTATTGGCATCGATAAAGCTTTGAATCTATTATGCTGAAATTATTTACCTAATTTCTTTTTCATATCCGCCATCATAACCGCAGCTACACCAGCTTCAACTCCTTTATTTCCATGTTTTCCGCCAGAACGATCAATTGATTGCTGTTCATTTTCGTCCGTTAAAACACAAAAAATAATTGGCATATTGTGTTTGATATTCAAATCTTTTACACCTTGTGTCACACCTTGACAAACATAATCAAAATGCGCTGTTGCTCCACGAATCACACATCCAACAACGATAATTCCGTCCAAATCTGGATGAACTTGCGCGACTTTATCAGCTCCATAAATCAACTCAAAACTACCAGGAACTTCATATAATGTAACATCATCAGGATTTGCGCCCAAATCAATCAATGTATCTTTTGCTCCATCTCGTAAATTAAATGTGATATGATTATTCCATTCAGATGTAATGATTGCAAACTTAGAGCCCGCTACATTTGGTAATTCTGCTTTATTATATTGAGATAAATTTTTATTTTCTGTTGCCATTTTGTTTAAAATTTGAATGGTAAAATTACAAAAATGATTTAGGATAAACTTTGATTTGAATCAATAAAAAAAGCCGAACAAATTGTTCGGCTTGTAATTATCTTTTGAAGTGAATTATTTCGCAGTTTCAGAAGCGTATTTTAAACGCTCAATAAACTTCGCAGTTTCACCATTATTTGCATTTGGATATTTATCCTCTAAAGCTTGAAAATATTTTAAAGCATCAGCATTTTTACCTAATTCCATCGCAATTTCACCCGCTTTTGTATAGTAAGTCGATTGTAATGTTTCAACTTCTGTCGCTTCAGCAGCTTTTACATAGTAAGGTAAACCTTCTTCTAATTTGTTAGAAGCAACTAATGCATTTCCTAACATACCATATTTTTGCGCCAACATTACATTGTCATCTGTGTCAAAATCTTCTAATAATTTTACCGCAGATGCGTAATCTCCTAATTTATAATAAGAACTTGCCGCTTTGAAACGTGCTAAATTACCAGCATCAGTATTTCCATATTCATCAACAATTTGTTGTAAACCTTGGAAACTTCCTGCGCTACCATTAAGAGCAACGTTAATAGAATCTTGATCAAAAAGACGTTCTGCTTGAACCATTTCTTTGAAAGCGTCTTCTGATTTAGGTTCTACGACTAATTTTAAGTAAGCAAAATAACCTAAAACAGCTACAATAATTACTCCTAAACCAATACCAATTGCTTTAGCATATTTTTCAACAAAAAACTCTACGTTGAAAGCTGTTCTATCTAATTTTTCTACGAATTGCTCTGTAGCGAATTCTTCTTTTTTATTATTTTTTGCCATTTTAATAATTTACGAGGTTGCAAAAATACAATTTGGAACAAATATATCCAATAAATTTATTTACAAACAACCTTTTAGAATAAATATGCTACTGATAAGTTTAACATTTGCGGACGATTTTCTGTTCTATATTGTCCATTTGATCCGTTCAAAATGTCAGATCCAACTTTTCCTAAACCGAATTCGTAACGTAAATCGAATAATAATTTAGAAACTTCTACACCTGCACCAATTTGCATTCCGACATTAAATTCGTCTTGTTTTGCAGTTGTAAAATCTTTTACAGATAATTTATCATCAAAATAGTAAGAGAAAACTGGACCAGCTTGAATATGTCCGATTCCTAAAAATCTTTTTCCAACATTTACAGGAATATCCATACGTTTTTTAGTTACATTCAGTTTTTGTCCATCAACATCATATTCGTTTTTGAATTGCGTATACATTAATTCTGGTTGAACATAGAATCCTGCAAAACGAGCTCTTAACATAGCACCCACTTGAAAACCAGTAGATCCATTTCCTTCAGAAACTTCACCCATTCCTTCCCAGAACCCATTGTCTGCGTTAAATACAATCCCCGCTTTTGCACCAAAATCTATACTTTGAGCAGAAGCAAATGATGAAACAGCAACTAAAGCTGTAAATAATAATTTTTTCATGTTTTTTATTTTTCTTTAAGTAAAGCTTCTCTTAATTTTTTGAATAGGTTGGATGAGTAAACAAAATCTATCACAGCAGGATTATCAGCAACTAAAATTTCGTCTTTGTTTCCCTCCCATTCTAAATATCCATTCTTTAAAAATACAATATGATCCCCGATTTCCATTACCGAGTTCATATCATGTGTATTGATAATTGTAGTAGTATTTAATTCCTTTGTAATATCGTAGATCAATTGATCAATTACCAAAGCTGTTTTTGGATCTAGACCTGAGTTAGGTTCATCTGCAAATAAATATTTTGGATTATTTACAATCGCGCGCGCAATCGCCACACGTTTTTGCATTCCTCCAGATATTTCTGACGGATATTTTTTAAGCGCTGTACGAGCTATTTCTACACGATCTAACACTTCACGCGCACGTTTTTCGGCATCAGCATTTGACATATCCGAAAACATTTGCAATGGAAATTTTACATTTTCTACAATATTCATCGTATCATACAAAGCCGAACCTTGGAAAACTACTCCAATTTCTGAACGTAAACGTTGTTTTTCTTTGTAATCAAACTCGATCATATTATCTCCTTCGTACAAAATTTGACCTGAAGTTGGTGTTAATAATCCAATCAAATTTTTCAAGAAAACTGTTTTTCCAGAACCACTTTGACCAATAATCAAACTAACTTTTCCTTTCTCGAAAGTGACAGAAAAACCTTTCAGAACTTCTACTGCATCAAATGATTTTCTGATATCTTTTACCTCAATCATTAGCTCAAAATTGTTTGTGTTAATATTAAATTGATCACAATAATTGCTACTGATGTCCATACAACAGCTGTTGTTGCAGAACGACCAACTTCTAACGAACCTCCTTTTACTTTATAACCATAATATGCCGGAATTGTTGCGATAACAAACGCGAATACCATTGTTTTAAGGAATGTATAGACAAACAATTTTGTTGCCATATTCATTTGTAAACCTGTAATAAAATCGGCTGCAGACCATAGTTTTGTAAAAACACCAATGTAGTAACCTCCTAATAATCCAAATCCGATAGAAATCATAACCAATAAAGGATTGAAAAATACACAGGCGATAATTTTTGGTAAAATCAAGAAGTTTGCAGAATTGATCCCCATTACATCTAACGCGTCAATTTGTTCTGTAACACGCATAGTTCCGATACTCGATGCGATGTACGAACCTACTTTACCAACTAAAATTAGCGACATAATGGTTGGGGCAAACTCTAACACCAAAACCACTTTGGTCGCATAACCAATGTAAGCATCTGGAACAGGAATAGACGCTCCCTGAAAGTTTTTCGCCATTTGTATTGCTACAACTGCACCCATAAATGTTGAGATAAAGGTTACAATTCCCAAAGAGTTGACACCTAAATCATATATTTCTCTAACGGTCAATTTCCAGAAAACGCTCAATTTTTGAGGTTTGCTAAATACTTTACCCATAAGCATAAAGTATGACCCTAAATTTTCGATTAGTTTCATTACGACAAAATTAATATTTTTATTGGAAAGGCTTTTTATTTATCTTGCACAATGTGAATTTAGAACATTTAACTTCTTATCTCCCTCATAATGCAGACTTGTATGTAAAAAAGTGGTTAGAAAATCATTTTATAACGTTAAAAATTACAAGAAGACGTGAAACTAAGTTGGGAGATTATCGCAAATTGGTCGAAAATAATCGTCATCAAATTACAGTGAATGGCGACTTAAATCAGTATGCTTTCTTTTTTGTTTTTACACATGAAGTGGCGCATCTCAAAACTTTTGTTCAGTTTGATTCGCGTAAAATAAATCCGCATGGAAAAGAATGGAAAACCATTTTTGGGCATTTATTATTAGAATCTCTTCACATTTATCCCGAAGAATTGCAACCGTATATTCTTCATCATGCCAAACATCCGAAAGCGAGTTTAGGAGCAGATATTAATATCTCAAAATATATTATAGATGATAAAAATCCTGCTCAAATTTATCTTGAAGATTTGGAGGATGGTACAATATTTTCGATAGGAAAAAGAATCTTTAAAAAAGAATCTAAAAGAAAATTAAGGTATCTTTGTTTAGAGTTGAAAACCAAGAAAAAATATTTGATAAACGCAACTGCAACTGTAAATAAACTTTAAAAGACAATCATGAATAATAAAGATAACTACGCTGTTATCCTTGCCAGTGGTACAGGAGTGAGATTATGGCCTTTGAGTACAATTAAAAAACCAAAACAATTTCATGATTTATTAGGAATAGGAAAAACTTTTATTCAATTAACGTATAATCGCCTTAAAAAAGTCGTTCCGCAAGAAAATATTTTCATTGTAACTATTCAAGATTATAAAGAGATTGTAAAAGAACAATTACCAGATTTTGAGGATAAAAATTTTATCATCGAACCAAGAGTCATGAATACCGCAGCTTGTAATTTATTGGCCGCAATGACAATCCAACAAATTAATCCAAATGCAAAATTGATAATTTCTCCTTCAGATCATTTTATTTTTGATGAAGATGAATTTGTAGAAAAAGTAAATCTTGCTTTCGAGGATGCTGACAACGATAGATTGATTACTTTGGGAGTAGCTCCAACACGACCAGATGTTAATTACAGTTATATTCAGTTCATCGAAAATATAACACCTATAAAAAAAGTAAAATCTTATATCGATAAACCTGATTTAGAATTTGCTGAATCTTTTATAACAAGTGGCGAATTTATTTGGAATACAGGAATCCTTATTTGGTCTGTAGATAGTATTGTAAAAGCTTTTCAACAACATTTACCTTCGATGAAAGAAACTTTGAAAAAGTATTTTGATCTTGATCGTTCTTTACAGAATACAGAAACGTTAAAACCTATTTACACAACGTTAGATGTAACTTCTATCAACAAAGGAATTTTAGAGCAAGCAGATAATGTTTATGTCATTCCGACAACTTTTGGCTGGAGTGATATTGGAACTTGGTCGGCAATCAACGAAAAGTATAAATATACAGGTGAAGATCAGGACGAAAATCACAATACATTATTATGTAAACACTTTTCTGGTTACAACGCCAAAAATAATTTTATTTATTCTACGCAAGACAAAGCTATTATTATTGATGGGTTAGATAGTTATGTCGTTATTAATTCGGAGAAAGGATTACTCATATGTCCTCGAAGCAATGTACAGTTTATAAAAACTTATGTAAGCGATTTGAAATTACAGAAAAACGGAGAAAAATATTGTTAAAATGAAAGATTAAAAAACTTTCTCCTTTATCCCAAAAATAACCAAACTCAAAAAAACGCTCATTCCGATAACGACAATGATGTTGCCTAATCCAATTTCTATTGGGAAGAAAACAAATCGTATTGCGGAAATAATTGTTGTAAATAGAACTACTTTTAACCAAAAAATGTAATCAAGTTTAGTTTTAGGAAGGGTTTGTTTTGGTATTTTATAAATCCAAAAAGCAATAAAAACTGCACCTAAAAATGTGCTAAAATGTTGTAGAAATTTATACACTTTTACTTCGAAATTATTGAAAGGAATTTGAAACCAAGTTTCCTCTAAAGTTGTAATTAATTTCGCAAAATATCCCCATTCGTGAGTAAAAGCATCCAAAAAAAAGATGTGAATAAGCTCCTATTATAATTGAAATAACAACAATTAACCAATGTTTATTGAAATAATCAATCCAATCGAAAGTTAGGAATTGAACAAATCGTTCTTTTAAAAAGTTTGGTAAATGATGAATTAAAACATTTCGGACAAATAAGTGAAAAACGAAACAATAAATAAGAGCAATTGGTAAGTCAAAATACAAAACACCCCAGAACAAATGACTGTGCGTCGCTACAATCTCCATTCGAGAGAAATATTCTAAATCTGGCGACATCGAACCAATGATTAATCCCGTCATCGAAAACCAATTCGATTTTAACTTTTTTAACGGAAGAACAATTGCTGGATGACAAAAAGTTAGTGGCATTTAGAGTTTATTTTGATACAAAGTAAATCAAAATATCCATTAACTCCCAAAACGTTTGATGTTAACTTTTCGCTCCTTAATTTTCAGGATAAGCGGTTCATATTCTGTATTTTGTTCCTTTTCTACCGTTATTTTATTCAAATATGTTTTTGCATAAACATGTTCTGGCAAACTATTTTCTAAAAGGTGAAACGTATAATTTCCGACAGGTAAAAAAGCTGTATATTCACCTCTATCATTTGTTTTAACTGTAAAAATCTGTCCATTTTCGTGATTAAAAATCAACGTAAAACCGAATAAATTTGCCGAAACCTGATACTCCAAATTTGAAGATAATTCATACTCAACTTTTCCTCTCACAACACCAGTTTGTTGCATTGGAATAGAAATAGAAGTCGTTTTAGAATTAATATTAACCGCATAATCTTGTGCAAACCATTTTTGTCCAGGAAGTTTGATTAAATAATTACCATAAGGCACTTTTTTATACTTGATATTTCCTTCTAAATCTGTAATAAAGTTAGTTTCATTTATCTTTACATTACGACTATCAGCCACTTTATCACCTTCATCAAAAATACCATTTGCATTGTAATCATAAAACACAAACAAATTTAATGTTCCGTCTTTTACATCTGTCACAGTACGTTTCGCAGGCAAATTATATTGTACACCAACTTGCAAATAAGTTTGTTTGCTATTCAATGTTTTCGAATCGTAATGGCTAAAATTCGCTTGTGTACTCACAATAAAATTATCAATTGGTTGATAATCTAAAGAAGCTCCAAAAGTTAAGGTATTTCCAAAATTTTTGTCAATATTATAATAAGTAGAAACTGCTGTATTCAATTTTTTCTGAAAAAAGCTTTGACGAAAACTCGCCGAAGTTGTAAAACGTTCTAATTGATGATTTAGATTATTCGTCGAATATACTTCTGCAATCATCATACTTCCTCGTTGATAAATTGAGTTTAACTGAAAGTTTTTAACACTCCACGTTAATTGTCCATAAACAATTGGATCAGCATTTCTCAATTCTTTTAGTTCAGAAAATCCTCCCAAAGCATTCAACACCAACTGATGCACACGAGAATTAGACAACCACGTAAATGTTCCGTTCAAATAAGCTGATTTAAAGTCCATCGGCATATACTTAAACGTCTCATAATTCAGAATATTTGATTTTTCTAAATTCAATTTAGGAGAAATCGAAACATTAAAATGACTTGCCAATTTGAATGATATACCCGTCTCAAAACGCAACGTTTTCGACTCATTTGCTTGCATATAATTAATCAAATACGGATCGATAGATTTCGGATTGTTATTCGTAATCGTTAACGAAGACCACAACGAAAATTTAGAAAACGTACGTTGCAAACGCTGATTCAGATACAAAGCTCCACGTCGCGTTCCAGGATAATATCCTGAGCTGTAATAATTGGAACTATAAAAATCAAATTTACCTATTGTTCCTGAAACATTTGCAGAAACTGATAATGAATTTTCGACATCATTTGTCTCTTTAAATTTTGACAAACCATACCCAAATTTCACCGAGTGATTCCACTTATTTGGCGTAATCCATTTGTAACCATTTGTCAAAACAAAGTCCGTTGTCGAATAATTTCTATCAAATAAAGCGGTTGTTTCTAATTCGTTTTTATCTTTTATCAAAAATCGTCCATTCGCAAAAGTTGTGTTGCTATTCTTGAAAACATCATTACTCAAATCATCTAATAAATTATAATTTTTTTCGACCGTTCCGACTACAATTCGGTTATCATTCTTATCATAATTATTAAACAACATCACTCCTCGTCCGTTAACTGGAATATCAAAATCGTTGTTATTGATTGATCCGATTAAAATTCCTTTGTCTTTGCGTTGATATTTCACCCAAGAATCTGTCAAAACCATGTCTTGATTCTTATTCCAAGTTGTTCCATTAATATTATATGCAAATTCATTCAACCCAACCGAAAATTCTTGATGAGCCATTAAGTTATAATTCGCATTAGCAGAATTAATATCGCGAGCAGTTAATCGAACATAATTTGAAGAAAAATTGGTCCAATTCTGATTTAGCATTGTTGGATCTATATACACACGATTGGAACTTGCATTCTGTATCGTAAAAAACACATTTCCTGCAAAATCTTTGGTCGTTGTATAACCCGAAACATTTGCCTGAAAACTTTCAATTTTAATCATATCTCGGTCTACATATTTAGAAAATCGAACAATTTTTTCTTGAAAAGCTTCAACTATAAGTCGTTTGTTATTATAAGTATAACTTCCTCTGAAATCAGGAAGTACATTGGTTAACAAAATTTCTTCGGCTTGATTTCCCATATTCATTACTTTTAATTCATAATGAATAGAATCTCCTTCTTGACGGTAAAAAATATTACTCTGGACAGGAAAAATTTTGATGTTTCTCTTTTGCAAAACAACAACTGAAGTAACAGATTTTCCTATTTCTTTTTTACTTAAAAAATCAATAATATTGAATTCTAAATCTAATTTCCCAGCCATTTGCGATTTACTCACCGTAAATTGCATAGGAATAAAAGCCTTCTTGTTTGGATTGATTTTTATTTGAAGATTATCTTGCGAATACGATTTTATAGCCGAAGGGATTTTAAGTGCCAGACGAGCATTTATCGTATCATTGGTTGTATTTTCTAATTGAAGAATAACAGAAAAGTTGTTGCTATCTTCTAATTTAACTTCTTTTATTGTACTAAATTTCAATCCGTTATTTATTGTTTGAGCACGCAAATTTTGTCCGCTAACAAGCACAAGCAGAATAAAAAATACGCTCCGAAAATAATTGATTGAAAAGAACATATTGTTTTACAAAGGTGTAATCGTGTACAACAAAGAAGTTGAATAATTCCCAGGTTTGCTATTCAAAATTTTATTATCCGACGGAGTTGTATAATAAATAATATTATACTTTTTTGAAGCTGTTTTAGAACTATTCGTCATCAATGATTGATTGTAATTCGAAAGTTTTATAACCTTAGAAAGATTATTTGTTTCGATGTCTTTTATCTGAACATTGATTGAATTTAATTCCAAATTCTGCGCATCACTTGATTGTAAATATTGATTAATCGACGAAACTTGAATATCGTAAGCTGTATCAGAAGAAACAATTAAGCCATTTTGATATTCTTTCTTCACACCATTTTTATAATCTTGTATCGTATTGAAAACCAATTCTCCATTTACAGCAGAACCATCGACCGCAATAGAAAGCGTCGGAACTGGTTCATAATTTCCGTTTGGACTAATTTGCATTTCAATCGAAAAAAGACTTTTACCAATCAGGGTTCCAAATTCATTCAATAAAGAAAACTCGAATTGAATTGGATAATTGTTCCATGATTTTAGAGGATTTAGATATGCTCCTGCATCAATCACAATATCATAATTCAGTACAATTGCACCATATTTTCCTGCTGGTGTTGCAATTGTTAAAGGAGAATTTCGGATAAAATAGTTTGGTGAAAAACTCATCGCGATGTTATTCTGAATAACTCCTAATTGATTTAGCGTAGGATAATTCTCTGAATAATATTGAGAAGTTGTATAATTATTGAATTTTAGCTTCAGTTTTTCGACAGGAAATTCTTTTTTCTGAGAATTTACAATAGGCGAAACAACACGCGCAACTAAAGACCAATTTTTATAATTTAAAGCACCAGACATGTGCATTTCTACAGCCACAACATTAGTCACCGTAACTCCACTACTTCCATTTACCTGCACCCAACCATTATTGTGGGCATTTAATGTAAACTGAGCAGAAACCGCTATTGTCAACAATAATGTAATTGTTGAAACTATTTTCTGAAACGAATTACTATTTATCATTTGAGAACGTCAATTCAGCAATTTTCAATTGATCATCTTTCTCAAAACTTAAAGTTGAGGTAACAATATACGAACCTTTTGGCAAATCCTTTGGCAATGGTATATATACAATTCTTTTATCATTTGGTAAACTATAAAAAACTGCATCTTGCAATTTTATTTGTTGACCATTTTCTTGATTAATGATTTCATTTCTAATCGTTCCTTCGCTCCAAACATTTCCTTCATTCGAAATATTTAACACCAAACGATTTTCAGTTTTATCGTAAACAAAATTTGTAAACTCAACATTTGTATCACGCGCAATATTTAATCGTTGATAAATTTTGACACCTGTACGAATGGAGATTTTAATATTTTCTCCACTTTTGTTTTGTCCATCGATCGGATTTGTTTGCGTGATGTACATCATCGTAGTATGCACACTCTCTGCATTTATCTTTTCAGGAACTTGCATCAGAACTTCTATTTCTTTCGATTCTCTTGGCAAAAGTGTAAATGTATTGCTTGGTAAAACTGTGATCCAGTTTGCATTACTTGTTGGTAAAGTATTAGGTTCAGAGACAACATTACCTCCAAACTCATCATACTTCCAATCCTTAAAAGAAACCGATAACTCTAATGTATGTACATCGCTTACATTGGTTACCATAATCTTTTTACGCTCAGACTCACCAGGGTTTAACGTAAAATAAGTCCTTGGAGGACTTACAGAAATACCTGATTGTGCACTAATCTTAATTGAAACGATTAATGCTAAAAAAGAAACGATTGTTAAAAAACGAAGAACTTTCATAAGCAAAAACAGAAGTGACATTTTTCAATATCACTTCCTATTTTTTATATTATTGTGCTTCTATTGTGTAAGTTACAGTAGTTGTATACACGTTAGGGTTCTCAACATTGTAATATTTGTTTACATAATCGTTGTTTCCTTTTCCGTTATACGCAACGTTGAATTTTAAATCTGTACCACCAACTGTACTAGAAATCAAGTTTTTGTCTGATTTATCTAATACAACGTTACTGAAAGAAGATGAATTTAATACATTTCCAGTACCTAAAGTCGCTTGTAAATTAATTGTATTAGCTGCAATTTTATCAGTTGTTCCATCTTTAGTAAAAACTAAATTTTCATTCTCAGATTTCACTTTAACAGCAAAACCTCCTGTGCTATATACAATTAAGTGGTCGTTCATGTTTGCAGTTACACCAGTAGAATAATCTTCTTTTGTTTTATATTCTAAGTTTACAGTATTATCACCTCCAATAACAATTGTTTGAATTGGGTATAATTTTACATTCAATGTTGCTGAAGCAGTTTTAGATCCCACTTGAGCGAAAGCTATTCCAGAAACTAATGCACAGAAAATCGTTAAAATAAATGCTAATTTTTTCATCATTTTAAAATTTGTTAAAAATTTATTAAAAAATATTTGTTAAACAATCTATTAGTTTGTACATTTAAGATTGGTTATTCTCAAATGCGATTGCAAATGTAGAAGTTGTTTTTTATTTTTAAAAGATTAAATCATACCAAAAGATGATGAAAAACGACAATTCTAACTATTTAATTCGGAGTACTTTGTCTGAATTTAGTCGGAGAAATCCCCGTGTTTTTCTTGAAAAACGCAGTAAAATTGGTTTCTTGAAGGAAATTGAGTTCCAGCGCAATCTCTTTTATTGACATTTTTGAGTTGACTAATAAAATCTTTGCATTTTTCATCAATTCTTCAACAATCATTCCTTTTGCTGTTTTTCCAAAAACGATTTGAGTTGCTTTATCTAACCTTCTTTTTGTAATAAAAAGTTTATCACTGTAAAAAGATACTTGTTTATTTTCCTTGACATTTTCTTGCAAAAGTTTTTTGAATTTTGTCGCAAGTTCTACATCAAAATCATCTTGTATAAATTGGGTTTGCATATCAAATGTTTCCATTTGACCATTGATAATAATACGTTCCAAAAGATTATGAGCAAGCTTCATATCTAATTCATTTTCGAATGCAGTAAAGAAATATTGCAAATAATTAGCCTCAAAAATTGGAGCAGAACAAATTGTATTCTCAACAATATTTATAATATCTCGCGAAAAAAGTGTAGAATTTTCTAACTTCAAGTTCTCTTCGATTGATTTTGAATAAAATTCTTGTTTAAAAACAATATAATAAGCATCAGTACGAGTAGTTTGTTTCACAAATTCTTGAGAGATATTGGGAGCTATAAAAAGAAAATGGTTTTTAGGAATCGAATATTCTTTTCCATTTATTTTATGAACAAATTTTTTAGAACCAGACCAGATTATTCCAAAATACTCATCAACAGATAACTCTTTTCTCAATTCCTCTATTTGTAGAGTATCATTCAATTCAAATGCAGTTATACCTACATCAAAAACCAAATTATTATAAACTTTACGATTATTCAACAACATACGTCTATACTATTTTATCAGTGTTATCAATGCAAAATTACGACCTTTTTTAACCAAATTAATTGATTTAAATATAGTTATAATTTTAGTACTCCAAAAATAATAAAATACAATATGCTATTTAAGTATTTTAAAAAATTAACTAAAAAAGAAAGCTTATTTTTAATGAATAAAAAAAGTCTCATAAAATATTGAGACTTTTAAAACGTATTTTAATGTAGAAATTTTCTAATAACCGTCTGCTCCTTGCTCTCGTTTTACAATCGCCAATGCAGAAGATGTTCCAATTCTTTTCACGCCTAAAGCGATCATTTTTTCAGCTTCTTCTGTTGTGCGAACTCCACCAGAAGCTTTCACTGGAAGTGAACCTGAATTTTCAAGCATCAATTTAATAACATGCTCGTTTGCTCCATTTGGTTCTCCATTTTCAGTTTTATAAAAACCTGTAGAAGATTTTACAAAAACTTTTGATGCTTTTTCTTCACCTGCTTTTTCTAAAACAGTATCACGAATTAATTGTGTTATAGCAACAATCTGTTCATCTGTTAAAGCAGCAGTTTCGATAATCCATTTTACAACTTTACCTTCACGCAATGCGACTAATGTTGCAGCTTCTACTTCTTCTTTTACTTTATCGCTATCACCTTTTTTGAACGCTTCGTAGTTTACTACAAAATCTAATTCATCGGCTCCATCAGCAATTGCTTTTTGCGCTTCTCTCAACTTTTCATTCAAATCGTAAGTCCCTTCAGGAAAGCCAATTACAGTTCCCAAAACAACATTCGATTTTTTCTCATCCAATAATTCACGAACTGATCTTACATAATCAGGACGAATCATTACCGCATAGATATCATTATCAATAGCTTCTTGTGCTAACTTATGCACCATCTCTAATGTATCAGAATTCGAAATACCTGCTTGTTCAGGTGTTTTAAGATACGTCGAGTCTAAATATTGATTAATATTCATCTTTGTATATTAAAGTTTTATTTGTCTATCTATTGGTTGCTCCAACGAAATTATAGTTTCTGTACGTGTAACGCCATCAATTTGCTGAATTTTTTTGTTCAACACATTCATTAAATGTAGATTATCACGACTCAAAATTTTAAGGAAAATCCCGTAATTTCCCGTTGTAAAATGAGCTTCCACTACTTCTGGAATCTCTTCCAAAGCTTTCACAACTAATTTATAAGAAGAAGGTTTGTCCATAAAAACACCAACAAATGACATCGTTGAATAACCTAAAATTGCTGGATTTACAATTACTTTAGTTGAATCAATCACACCAGAAGCTTCTAATTTCTTGATACGTTGATGAACTGCCGTATTTGATATACCTAATTCTTTTGCTAATTGCGAAACAGGCATGTTAGCATTGTCCATAAAGGCATTCAGAATCAACTTATCGATTCCGTCAATCTCAACCTGACCATTTTCGTGGATTCTCACCTATTCTTAAATTATACTGCTACAAATTTAATATTTTAAAATGGTATAAACGGGAAAATGGTCGCTATATCCACCGAAATATTTTCCACCAACAAAAGTTCTAAATGGTAAACCTGTTGATTTTCCGCCTGTATTCTTCAAAAAATCAGCATCAAAAATATCTGTTTTTATATATTCTAAATTTGTGTGAGAAGTAAAAAATCCTTTCGAAAAAAGCTGTTGATCAAACAACATCCATTGTTTTTTAAAAATCATCGAACCTCTTTTATAGGATTGTAGACTAACCATTGGATTGAATAATTCGTTTCTGTTTATCTCTTCTTGTTTAGAACGCGTATCCAATTCATCAATTAAGTCAGAATTTGTTGGAGAATCATTAAAATCTCCCATCACAACAATTTTTTCCGAATAATTTTCGGTTAACAAATCGTTAATTCTTTTTCGAATCGTTTTAAAAATATGTTGACGTTTTAATTGATTGATTTCTTTATCAATTTTAGAAGGCAAATGAACAATAAAAATATGAATAATTTCGCCAACTAAATTTCCTTTCACATATAAAATATCTCGTGTATAAGATTTTGTATCATACTGATCTTTAAAGATAAATCTAATTGGTTCGCTTTCTATAACTTCAAAAAATTGTTGACGATAAATTAATCCAACATTTATTTTTCTTTCGTCTAATGATTTATATAAAAGTGTTTTATAATCACCATCTTTCAAAAAATCATTTTGAATCAAATCTTGCAAAACCTCTTCATTTTCAACCTCAGCCAAACCAACCAAACATGGTAATTCATTTGTTTCTAATTTTCCAATTTTAGAGATGCAGAATGCAATCTTTTTCACCTTTGTGTCATAACGATTATCTTTCCATTTGATAAAATTACTGGGCAAAAAAGATTCGTCTGAAGATTTAGAATAAAAATTTTCGACATTATAAAATGCGATTGTCACTAGATTTTGTTTCAAAAGAATTGTTTTTATGCAAAATTAAGAAAGAAACTAAGTGTATAAAAATTGGTTTCTTAAAAAGAATTAAATAGACAGCTCTTTCAAAAGTGAAATTATACATGAAGTTGAAAAAAAAAACAGTAAAAAATTATCAACTTGAACAATTTTGTTTCAATAAATTATCAACTTGACTACCTATCAAAAATCATGTTAAAAATTATACTAAAATTAGTGTAAATGATTGATTTATGGTCAACTTAATCTGCTAAATATTGTATATTTGCAAAGTTTGCAGTTTCTGCATTCAAAATTGAAAAAATGTATTTTTAATTGACTATTATTAAAATAGTCTCAAAAAAATTTAAAACATAATGTCAAAAATTCATTACACACTTACGGATGAAGCTCCGATGTTGGCAACTCACTCATTTTTGCCAATCGTACAAGGATTCACGAAAACAGCTGATATTACAATCGAAGTTCCAGATATTTCTTTAGCTGGACGTATTTTAGCTAATTTCCCTGAATTCTTAAAAGAAGAACAAAGAATTCCTGATGCTTTAGCAGAATTAGGAGCTTTGGCGACTACTCCGGAAGCAAATATCATTAAGTTACCTAATATTTCGGCTTCTGTTCCTCAGTTAGACGAAGCGATTGCTGAATTGCAGGCGAAAGGTTTTGCTGTACCAAATTATCCAGCTGAACCAAAAAATGAAGATGAAAAAGCAATCAAAGCTAGATACGGAAAAGTTTTAGGTTCTGCTGTAAATCCAGTTTTACGTGAAGGAAACTCTGACCGTCGTGCACCAAAAGCTGTTAAAAACTATGCAAAAGCTAATCCTCATAAAATGGGAGCTTGGGCTACAGACAGTAAGACAGAAGTTGCTTACATGAAATCTGGTGATTTCTATGGTACTGAAAATTCAACTACATTAGAAAACGCAACTGAATATACAATCAAATTTTACGGAGAAGATGGTTCTGTTCAAGAATTAAAATCAGCAGCACCTTTAAAAGCTGGAGAAGTAATTGATTCTTCTGTAATGAACTTAAACTCTTTAAGATCATTTGTTCAAGAAGCTATTCAAGAAGCAAAAGACAAAAACGTATTATTGTCTGCTCACTTAAAAGCAACAATGATGAAAGTTTCTGATCCAGTTATTTTTGGAGCTATCGTAGAAACTTTCTTTAAAGATGTTTTCGTAAAATATGCGGATACTTTCAAAGCATTAGATATTAATCCAAACAATGGTTTAGCAGATTTATTCGAAAAAATAAAAGGTCAACCTCAAGAAGCAGAAGTTAAAGCTGCAATTGAAGCTGATTTAGCAAACGGACCACGTGTAGCAATGGTTAATTCTGATAAAGGAATCACTAACTTCCACGTTCCTTCTGATATTATTGTTGATGCATCTATGGCTGCATTAGTAAGAAACGGAGGTAAAATGTGGAACAAAGATGGTGCTGAAGAAGATACTGTAGCGATCATCCCAGACCGTTCTTACGCTGGTTTCTACGAAGCTGTTGTAGACGATATGAAAGCAAATGGAGCATTAGATCCTACAACAATGGGTTCAGTTCCTAATGTTGGATTAATGGCTCAAAAAGCGGAAGAATATGGTTCTCACGACAAAACTTTCCAAGCTCCTGCAAACGGAACAATCAAAGTTGAAGACGCAAACGGAAACACTTTATTAGAGCAAAAAGTTGAAACTTCTGATATTTTCAGAATGTCTCAAACTAAAGACGCTCCTATTCAAGACTGGGTTAAATTAGCGGTTAACAGATCTCGTTTATCTGATACTCCAGCAATTTTCTGGTTAGATAAAGGAAGAGCTCACGATCAACAAATCATCAAAAAAGTTGAAAAATACTTAGCTGATCACGATACAACAGGTTTAGATATTCGTATCATGGACGTTAAAGATGCTATGAAAGAAACTTTAAGCCGTGCAAGAGAAGGAAAAGATACTATTTCTGTTTCTGGTAACGTTTTACGTGACTACTTAACAGATTTATTCCCAATTTTAGAATTAGGAACTTCTGCTAAAATGTTATCTATCGTTCCATTAATGAACGGAGGTGGATTATTCGAAACTGGTGCGGGAGGATCTGCTCCAAAACACATCGAGCAATTTATTGAAGAAGGTTACTTACGTTGGGATTCTTTAGGTGAATTCTTAGCATTACAAGCTTCTTTAGAGCACGTTTCTCAAACACAAGGAAACGCAAAAGCTCAAACTTTAGCTGACGCTTTAGATGAAGCAAATGCTAAATTCTTAGCTACAGATAAATCTCCAGGTCGTAAATTAGGAACTATCGATAACCGTGGTTCTCACTTCTATTTAGCAATGTACTGGGCAGAAGCGTTAGCAAATCAAACAAAAGATGCTGATTTAGCTGCTAAATTTGCTCCAGTTGCAAAAGCTATGGAAGAAAACGAAGCAAAAATTAACGAAGAGTTAATTGGTGCGCAAGGTAAACCTCAAGATATTGGTGGTTACTACAAAGCAGACTTTGCTAAAACAACTGCTGCAATGCGTCCATCTGCAACATTAAATGCAATTGTTGACGGAATTTAATCCAACAACATTTCTTTATAAATTAAAACCTCGAGAAATTCTCGAGGTTTTTTTTTGTTTAAAGTCTTTTAATTAAATTCATTAACAAAAATTAACATTATTCGAGAAGAAAAATCGTCATTCAATCAAAAGTTATGATAAACTTTAATAAAATATTTGAATGAAAATCATCTAAATAATGATAATTTTAAGAATTCAAATTCATTCTATTAGATAAATCATTCTCGCATGAAATATATTTATTTACTCGCATTATACTTTTGCTCGATTACAACTTTTGCGCAATCAAAATTAGAAACGGCTATAAAAAGTCTGGATACAAATTACGCTCAAGAAAAAGTTTATTTATTATTTGATAAGGAAAATTACATTGCTGGCGACAATATTTGGTTCAAAGCTTATACATTAAATGGCTACAAACCGAGCTTAATTTCTACAAATCTTATTGTAGAATTATACAATAAAGACAAAAAATTAATCGACCGAAAACTGGTTCCGATTGTGAACGGTGAAAGTGACGGAACGCTAAATACCAAAAACGAAAACGAGGAAGGAATTTACTTTGTAAGAGCCTACACAACGTACATGACTTTCTTCTCAGAAGAATTTCAACATATCAATCAAGTCAAGATTTATAATCCAAATTCTAAGTTAAAACTTGTTCCAAATCCAAATTTAAAATGGAATGCAAAAGCTTTTGCGGAAGGTGGAAATTTTATTCAAAATCAGACAACTAAATTTGCTGTAAGATTAAAATCGGACGGAGATTTACCAAAAAAATGGAATGGTTTTGTATTCGAGAAAAATAATCCTACCAATAAAATTACAACATTTGATAATCTAGATGAAAACGTTGCGACTTTTGCGTTGAGAGCAGAAGAAGGCAAATCTTATCAAGTACAATTAAATGACGAAAAAGGAAATCAACAAATTATTGATTTACCTGAAGCTAAAAAAGATGGGATTCTGATGAAAGTTGTTCGAAATAGCAAAGACATTGTGATCCAATTAAAAAGCATCAATCAAGAAAATCCTTTATTGAATCATAAAATTATTGGAACAATTAATAATGAACTTGTAATGAGTTCTCAAATTGTAAAAAGTGTGGAATCGGTTTCAACTTATGTTCCAAAAGAGGTTTTAGACAATGACAAAGGTATTTTGAACATTGCCATTTTTGATGCAAATGATATTCAGGTTGCTCATCGTTTGATATTTATCAATCCAAAAGAATCGTACAAAAAACCTGAAATTTCTTTCGAAACAACGGCTAATCCACGAGAATTAAACACAATTAAGGTAAAATATCCTGAAGAAATTAATTTTTCGGCTGTTATCAAAGATCAAAAAAATAATGATGAAGACAATTTAATTTCTGCAATGTTATTGACGCGAGATTTTAGTTCGAAAATTAATCATCCTACACAATATTTTAAAAATAATGAATTCTCAGAAAATCTGGATGCGCTTTTAATAACAGAAAAATGGAAAAGATTTAATTGGGAAGATTTAGTGGTTGGAAATATCGTAAAACCTACTATTGACAACGATCGTAGATATCTTTCCTACAAAGTGAAAGCATATAATAACGGGAGAGAATTGAGCAATGCTTCGTTGAGTATTATTTATAAAATGCAGAATAATGGAAAAGAATTTGCAACGCTTGATACTGATTATGAAGGAAACTTCGAGATGAATAATTTGTTTTATTATGGGCCAATGGCGATGAATTATTTCTTGAATTCGGAAAATGGAAAATCTGCCAACAACGGAACTTTAACTTTATCTGTTGTGCCAAATTATAAAAGTACAAGTTATAAATCCAAATTGCCTGCAACGCCTTATTTATTAGAAGAAATTACGAATAAAGAAGAAGTCGAGAAGCAGAATACGTATAAACAGAACATCAAAATCATCAATGATAAAAGTATTCGTCTGAAAGAAGTTGTTGTAAAAGCGGATAAAAAATCGAAAACTGAGAAGCTGAACAATGAATTAAGTAGCGGAATGTTCAATAACATAAACGAAACTGTGATAGATTTCGTAAACGAATCTCAGCCAATAGAAGGTTATACAAATATTATGGACTTTTTAGCTGGACGAGTTGCAGGATTAACGGTTTCTAACGGAGTTCCAAAAATTAGAAATTCTGAAGTTGCAATTTATTGGAACGAAATGAAAATGACTTCAGATAATTTAACTAGTATTAATCCTAGAGATATTGCGATGGTAAAAATTTTCAAAGGCGCTGGTTTACTTGGTAATGCAATTGCAATTTACTCTAAACGAGGAAGTGATGCGCCAGTTGATAACACGCCTATGTTACCTAATAATTTAATTCAAATTGGTGGTTATAATCAATCCCTTCCATATTTTAACAATGATGATTACGAATCGCTTTACAACGATGTTCCGAATGACATAAGAAGTACTTTATTTTGGAATCCTAATTTGTATACAGCTCCAGGAGAAGACACAGAAATAGAATATTTCAACAACGATAAACCAAAAGATTATCAATTAACTATAATTGGTTTCGATGAAAAAGGAAATCCTGTTTATTATGAAGGAAAAATAAATTAAATCAAAAACCTCAAGAGATTCTCGAGGTTTTTGGTTTTAATCAAATTCGTCGATAATATAGTAGGGTTTGTCGATTTTAAAGTTCAAAAAGAATCGATTTGGAGAATATTTGTTTAAAATTAATTCAACATGAAAACATTTATTCAACTTATCATTTTATTTAGCGCTAGTTTTCTATTTGCTCAAAACTATACACTAACAGGCGAAGTTATGGAGCAAAATAAAGCGCTTCCTTATGTTGACATTACCTTATCTAATCAAGACACAATTATCAATTTAACAACAGATGAACTTGGAAAATTCGCTATTGAAGCAAAGAAAAATACGTACAAATTTGAAATCAACTATTTTGAAGAAATTGTTTTTCAGAAAGATATTCAATTGAATAATTCTATCGATTTAGGAAAGATTGAAATTAAAACATCTACAAACTTGAAAGAAGTTGTCGTTGGAGCAGAAAAGAAAATCATGGAACGAAAAATCGATCGGTTTGTTTTCAATGTAGAAAATTCTACTTCAGCGGCTGGCGGAACTGCAATGGATGTTTTGCGCGTCACTCCTGGTTTGAATGTAACAAATGATAATATTGCGGTTTCTGGAAAAAATTCTGTAATGGTTTTGATTGATGACAAACCAACTTATATGTCACAAACGGATTTGATTAATTATTTGGAAAGTATTAGCGCTTCTGATATTTCAAAAATTGAAGTCATCACGACTCCGCCTGCAAAATATGAAGCAGAAGGAAATAGTGGAATTATAAATATTGTAACAAAAAAAATAAAAAATAATAGCTGGAATTCCACTATTGGAGCATCATATACGCGAAGTAAAAGAAACACAGAGCGCTACAATGCAGCTTACAATTTACAAAAAGATAAATGGACAGTTCAGACTTCGTTGAATGCTGGAGATAGAAGATTTCTGAGAACATGGAACAACGAATTATTTTTCTCTGATGCGCGCAGACACAACATTTCTTACACAGATTATATCAACAAATATCTTGGAGGACGATTCTCTGTTGATTATAAATTAACCGATAAATGGACAATTGGTTCTAAATTTTCATTCAACAATTCGAAATATAATTCAGAAAATCCACAACAAATGTTTTTCAAGAATTTAGCGAACGAAGTTTATCAAACAAATAAAGGAAATTCATTCGAAAATGGTAAGACGAATCAATCTTTGGTCAATCTTTATTCTGAATTTGCACTTGATTCATTAGGTAAAAAGATTTCATTTGATGCCGATTACGCCAATTATTCATCTCCTATGAATAGAACTTATGCAACCAATTCTTACAAAAATAATCAGTTAATAGAAGATTCTTTTTTTGGTGGAAAAAGTAATTTAAACAATCGTATTGAGAATTTTTCATCTAAAATTGATGTAGAACTTCCTTTAACAAATTTCAATTGGAGTTTTGGGGCTAAATTTTCGCAATCAAAATCAAATAATTTGGTTGAAGCATATAAAGCAGACGAAAATTACAACTATACATTTGATAAAAATTTGTCGAATCTTTTCAAATACAAAGAAAATAACGAAGCAATTTATTTGAACGGAAGTAAAAAGTTTGGAGAAAAATGGCAGATGCAAGCTGGTTTGAGATTAGAAGCAACACAAACAGAAGGTTTTTCGAGAGAAAATAATCAAACGAATAAAACAGATTATATCAAACTGTTTCCGTCATTTTATTTGTTGCATACTTTTGATAAAAGTAAAAGTTTAGGAATTAATTATTCGCGTCGTATCAATCGTCCAAATTACGAAAGTTTAAATCCTTTTCGAATGATACAAAACGAATATGTTTACAACGAAGGAAATCCTTTTTTGAAACCAGCTTTTACACACAATTTAGAACTTACTTTTACTTACAAAAAATTTGATACTCGACTTTATTATTCAAGTTTGAGAGATGGTGTCAATCAAGCTTCAATCATTGATGAGAACACAAAACATAATACTTTTGTTTGGATGAATTTTGTAGATTCGGATAGCTTTGGTTTGAGCCAAAATATGACGATAAATCCTACAAAATGGTGGTCAAGCGTTACTACTTTTGAAGTTTCTTATTCGAGCGCAAATGTTGCAATTTCTTCTAAGCGATTCAAAGGTTGGTCGAGTTCATTATTTTCGACAAATGATTTTACGCTTAATCAACAAAAAACGATGTTTATTAACTTGATTTATTTTCAAAATTTTGGAGAAACTTTCCAAAATTATAAACTAAAACCTTATGCTCGTTTCAATCTTTCGTTCAAATATTTGATGTTAGATAAAAAATTAGAATTGAGTTTGAATGCAACAGATATTTTCAAAGCGCAAGAATATTTATCACAAAATAACAATGGAATCGTACAAACTTTTGCGAATGTATGGGATACTCAAAGCATAAGAATTGGATTGAATTATAAATTCGGAAGTAATAAATTATCAGTAAAAAATCGCGAAACTGGAAATCAAGATGAAGTAAATAGAATGTAAAAATAATAAAAAAAGACGATTTTATAAAATCGTCTTTTTTTATTTAAAACCTCGCTTGCACTTGCACACTTCCCGTATGTATTGGCTTATTTTCTTCGGTTTTTCGTCCATCATACGAAATATTCAATTGCAAAAAACTTGTGATTTGCCGTTGGATTTGCAACTGCCAAACAAAATTATTTCCAGCGCGCAAACCTTCCATCATTTGATTTCCAACAACAGATTCTTGGTTTCCGATAAATTTATTGTTGATAAAACTAAAACTTCCCAACAAACTCATTTTATCCGAACCGTTCCATTGAATTTCTGTTCCCAAATCCGACTGATTTAATTGCTCTTCACCCGAAACATTCTTCTTATTTTGATAATTATAAAACAACGACGCAACAAGATTTTTTTCTGTTTGATACGTAATTTTTGGTGATAAACGAAGATTATTTAACTTGTATCTTCTACTCAAAAATAATTCAGAATCGCTATTAATTACCATATATTCGGTATCGAAACTTGCGATTAAATCTTGCAAAATCTTATAACGCGTTTGCAACAAATAACTGTCCGAATCACGATATTCAGAACCTGTATAAACATACGTTTGGGATTGTTGTTGATTGTAAATAAAATTCGACGACCATTTATATTGTGTCCCTTGATTAAAGAAAATTGACGAACGAATACTTCTTGTTTTTCCTAAAATTTGAGCCGAATTCGTAAAAGGATTCCATTCCAAAGTCGTTCCTTCTTTGCGTAACGAATTACTTGCCGAGATATTTTGCTGAAACATCCAACGATTCCAGAATTCATTTTCGGTATTAAAAACTTGTTTTGGACGAAAACGCAACGTAAAATTGAATTGATTTTTATTCGTTTTCAAATACTCGATTGTGTTTGTATAAACGCGAATATAATTTGCCTGATCAATAAATTCTGCCACTTCAAACTCATCAATTTGCTCAATTCCATCGCCGTTATAATCCGTCCATTTGTAAATTCCCATTCCATCCGAAACTTTTACATACTGAAATTCACGCTGCGGTTCCACACCACTTCCCACTTCATAATCTACATTTAACTGTAAACCTTGATTGAAAAAAGCTTTGTACCACTTTACGCTTCCTGTCATAAAATCTTCGTTCGGCGCATCTAAAAATTGATAATTAACTCGTCGATAATGGAAATTTAAACTCAATTGATGATTTTGTTTTTGAATTAAAGTTGAATTTAAAATAGCGCCTTTACTTTGTTGAATATTTTGCCAAGTTCCTAAACGAACCGAATCGTCTTGACGTTGATAAACCGTCAAATCGATTTTATGACCAAGCGAATCTGCAAAACCTCCTTTCAACTGAAATTCATTCCATTTAAAACTTAAATCTGATTTTTGATTTTTTGTCAAATCATCCATGTCATTATTCTCGCCCCAAACTCTCGCTCCAACCCAAAATTTATTTCCAATTTTTCGTTTTCCATCTACCATATAACGCGCAAAATTGGTATTTTGAAGCGTTGCTTTTGTTGATAAAATATTTGCTTGCGCAACGATTTCGTCTTTTTCAGTTTTATAATTTGCATCAAGTTGATTTCTCAAACCTTTGTACAAACCAGTATTTTCAAGATAATCGAATTTATATTGTGCATTAAATTTTTCTTTCCAAGATGAATTGATTTTTGCTGTGATAAAATTCTGATTTACGCCACTTAATTCTTGTTCCAAATTAAAATCTCGTGCAAATTCAACAGCTCGTAAACGCTCTGCACTTTTATAATTTTTATTAATAAAATTCCATTCCGCATAAGGTGTAATTTTCCAATTTTTGAAAGAAAATGTTTTTTCACCATAAACACGAGTTGCTAAACCAGAATTGTTTTGATCATCAATCGATGAAAATAAATTTTGATCATAATTACTCAAACCTAAATTAAAACCAACATTTCCATTATTTCTCAATTGATATTGTCCATTCAACGTATAAATCTGCAACTTTTTAGGCGAAATTAATTGCTTTATTGGTTCATAATCACCTTGTAAAACTCCAGCAATTGCTTCGTTATATTGAAAGACTTTCCCATTTTGATTCGCATTTATTTGTCGATAATTTCCTTGATTAGCGCCAACATACGTGAAAGCCACTTGATACAATTCATCGTTTGGATCCGTCGAATATTCAAAAATATCTAATCCATTTTGATTTACTTTTCGATACAAGATTTTATTCGAATCATACGTCGTTTTCTCTGCAGAAATGGTGTACATTTTATCTGGATCATTTCCTGCATTTGCTAAAATTTGCTTTTCAGCATCTGTCAAATCATTTCCAAGTGAATTATTCTTCGAATCTCCTTGAGAAAAGAAAAAACCTGACAATTTCAATCGTTCCGATTCGTATTCAGCTCCACCATAAAGTAAAACTTGTGAATAATTTCGAGAATTGTACAAATACTCCACATTAATACGCGTATTTGCGGTAATCAATCGGTTTGAAGTGAAAGAAATTTCTCCTGTATTGTAATTAATTACATAATCATTTTGCTCGCCACGCTCCAACAAAACACCATCAATATATACTTTTTCACTTCCCGAAATAATAATCACATACAATTCATTATTCTTTCCAGAAAGCCTGTAAGGACCTTGATTTCCGTCTTGTCCAACAAAATTAACACGCATAAATTCACCTCGTGTAATGCTTCCAGAAGCAAAAATATTGGTCGACGATTTTTCGCTTTTTAACTGAGTTGATAATTGTAAACCTGTTACTTTTTGATTAAACGGATTAAAAAAATCTCGTTCTTGATTCGTATTAATATCAATATGACCAGCTCGAATTTTTGAGTTTTTACTCGCTAATTCAATGTAAACTTTGTCAAATTCTTGCAAATTTTGCGTGTAACCATCCGATTCTATTGGCACATTATTATCTGCTATCGCCGCATTTACCGTAATATCATCTGATAATTTTCCTGACAATTCTAAATCCAACGAAGATTGCACAGACGCACTTTGATTATTTCCAAAACGAATTCCACGAACCATCGAACCTTTGCTATTCAAACCATCAAAAACATCTTTGTTCGCTTGTTTTGAATTAGGTTCTATTTGATGAAAAATATCAACTGGTTTCGCATCGTTGACAATAATGTTCGGATTTTTAGCATAAAAAATAGATTCGGCTAATTTTGGATTAACAAAATACTGAATTTTCACCATTTGTTTGGCAATTGATGAATTAAAATAAACTTCGTTTCGTTCGAAATTTATCGTATAAAATTCTTTTGAAATTGGATTTCCTGTTGAATCTAAAATTTGAAATTTTTCGGATAAAATTCCTTTATTTTTCAGCTTTATCGTATCAGAAAGTTGAACAGAATCTTGTTTAAAATTAGGATTTTTCCACCCAAAATGTTGAGCAAAAACAAAACTGTTCACTAACCAAAAACATAGAAAAAATAGAATCCGAAACTGCAAAAGATTTTATTAGAATAACGAAAATTTAAGCTAAAAATTTTACTCGAAATTTAATCACTTTTTTTGAATCAAATAATAGTTTCTTTGAATACGATCGTTATAATTTTTTTGATCTTTTGAAGAATGATTCAAATCGACCACACCAATTTTTTTGATTGAATAATTATTAAAATGATTAGCAAAAAAAGTAGAATCTGACGGACTAGCTAACATTCCAAACTTCTCTTCTTTCGGGAAAATAGTTTTCTTTCCATCGTTAATTGCATGAATTGAAGTCCCATAATCCAACACTATTTCTGGAACAAAACTTTGCCATTCGTATGTTTTAATTTGATTTTGTTGTTCTAATTTCTTTAGATTTTTAGCAGAAGCATACAACTCTTCAGAAAAAGTTAATTTAGAAAGTGGAAATCCAAATGCTACAACCGAGCACATCAATAAAATAGTTGAGTAAAATATCTGTTCAAATGATTTTATCTTCAATCCTTTAAAAATTGAGATTCCTAAAATTAATCCAACAACAGCAAAAGGAATCGACCAAATTAAAAATTCTGACAAACGATCTTTTGTATAAATAAAAACACCAACTGAAATCGCAATTCCTATTATTCCGTATAAACCAAACGTAAAATTGGTAAAATATCGTTCGGTTTTATTTGATAAATTTTTGAATTCTAATCGTAAATATTCGATGTAAAAGCCAATATTCATCGCTAAAGGAATTAAAACTGGTAATAAATATCTTGATTTTTTTTCTGGAATTACAGATAATAAAACCACCGATAAAATCGTCCATAACCAAGCAAATTGATAGGCTTTTTTGTTTGCAACTTTATTCTTTAGATAGGGATAAATCAAACTTACCAAAGCCGGAATTGTCCATAAACCAGATTGCGTAAAGAAACTCCAATAATAATAAATTGGGCGAGTATTATAGCTATGCCAATTGTTCACTTCCTTTTGAGAAGCCGCTAAAAAATGTTCTGGATCAAAATATTTCACATACATCATCCATGCAAATCCTACAACACAACCTAATATTATCGTTAAAATTGTAATTCCTAAATTTCTTCCTAATTTGTATCTATAAACAATAAAATAGGCAATTAAAAAAGGTAAAAATAACGCATACAACGAAACTGGACCTTTGCTCATTATCGAACAAGCCAACAAGAAAAATGCAGCAATAAAATTGAATAAATTAAATTTTGATGATTGAAATTCTTTCACCAAAAACAATATTGCTCCCATCACAAAACTATGCGTGTACATGTCCCAATTGTTATCTCTCCCTGAGAAAAACACGTAAAATGAAGTGATTAAAACCAATGAAGAATTAACAACTTGTTGTTTTGTTAAATCGAAATGCGTTAATGTTTTATAGAACCAAACGACTAATAAAATGGTAATTAGAACAACTGGAATGCGTAGCCAAAAAAAGTTTTCGAAACCAAAAACACTTCCAAAAAAAGCTGTAATCCAAGTTGGTAAAGGTGGCTTTTCATAACGAGGCAAACCGTTAAGCGTGGTAAAAATCCAATTTCCATCGTGTACCATTTCTCGCGCCGAAATAATGTTTCGAGCTTCCATAATGTTGGTTTGTAAAGCGCCAAGATTGACAAACAACATCAAAATTGTTACGATGATTAAAAATAAAACTGAATTTTGCTTAATCCACTGAACCATTTTTTTCTTTTCGTTTGATTAATATATTTCGAGCATAAACGATAAATCCCATAAAATGACCAACAAATAAAACGGGATCTTTTCGAATAATCGCGTAAATTAAAATCAACAATGATCCTGTTAAACTAATTGCCCAAAATCCCATTGGTAATTGCGATTCGTGTTTTCGTTCGGAATAAATCCATTGATAGACGAAACGAAATGTAAAAAGTACCTGAGATACGACTCCTAAAAATAAAAGCCACATCGGAATTTTTTCGTTTTTGAATAATAAATCTACATCAAAAATTCCGTTATTGAAGCCATAAAAAACAATTAATGCAGGAAAAATATACAGAAAAATACGTACTATTTTTGGAAATTCTTTCCAATGATTTTGAAGTTGAATATTTCTGATATAGATATAATACGTCAATGTTTGTCCCAACATAATTGAAAAATCATGACGCAAATAACCATATAAAAATAGCAAAACAGAGGCAAACAAGCTAACTTCCCAAAATAATTTTGGTGTAAGAACTTTTTTATTCTTTTCGGAAACAATCCATTGTAAAATAAGACGACTCGAAAAAAGTGCTTGTGCAAGAAATCCAATACTGATGATAACCCAATTTGGCATTATGCTCTTTCTTGAATTTTATAATTGATGTATTTTTTCTTCATCCAAACAAATGCAAAACAATCCATTAACGGTCCTAATAAACGATTCCATAAATTGAATTTTGATTCGCCTGCTATACGTGGAAAATGTTTGACAGGAACTTGAGTTACTGTTCCGTTTTGTAATAAAATCATAGCTGGTAAAAATCGGTGCAATCCTTTGAACATCGGAATTTTTTTCGCTTTTTCAGCATCTATAACTTTTAATGGGCAACCTGTATCATCCATTCCGTCATTGGTAAATGCTCTACGAATAGAATTGGCAATTTTAGATGACATATTTTTCACGAAAGAATCTTTGCGATCTGCACGAACACCAGTCACCAAATCAAATTGATCTGCTAACTCTAATAATTTATTGAAATCTTCTGGATCTGTCTGTAAATCTGCATCAATATAACCAACCCATTTAGATTTCACTGTATCAAAACCAGCTTTTATAGCAGCAGATAAGCCATAATTTTTGTCAAAAGAAATATAATGAAAAGCTTGATTTCTACTACAAATCTCTTTCATAAGAGCCAAACTTTTGTCTTTAGAACCATCATTAATCAATAAAATTTCAGTCTGTTTTATTGACTTTGACAGATATTGATTCATTGTTTCTTCCAATCTTATCAAGTTATCTTCCTCATTATAAATTGGGATAACAATTGTAAACTCTGTTGACATTTTTATATTATTTCAAAGGACAAAGCTATGAAATTATCAAACGAAATTAAAATATTTTTATAGAAGTTAATTTACTCTATATCAAATCAATATAAATTTTATTCAATGATAAAAAACAGCTTTTTAAACCAATAATTTATCCATTTCTTGAATAAGAATCCTCTTATCTTCATTATTAATCAAGACTACAGCATTTCCTACTCCATAAGGTTTATAACGCTCTAAGAAGCTTTGATCTTTAAACAAACCAATTGTTTTTGTAGACGCAGCACAACTCAAATGCATCATACCAGAATCGGCTGCAATCACAAATTCGCAACTTTTCATCAACGCTGCAATTTCTCTCACATCTTTACTATAATAAGTAGGCAATCTATGATTTAACATCGAAATATTTTCGACAGGTAAAATTTCAATTAGATTATATTCTTGCGAATATTTTGGATAAAATAAATTATAAAATTCTATCCACCATTCCTCATCATAACATTTTACACCTGTTGCATACGTAAAAAACGCCAACGTTCTCTTTGAAGGATCTTGAATCAATTCATTTAACATTTCTACTCCTTTCAAAGATTCTTTCTCTGTTAGCTGAATATTTAGAGTTGGAATATCTAAATTCCCTTCTTTATTTTTAAATAATTCTATGAATTTTCTAAACAGATAAACTGGATATTGCGCTTGATGAATATGAATTTCTTGATTCGAATTCATTTCAAATTCATTTCCAAAAATTTTATACTTAGAATTCGTAAAAGAAGTTGAAAGTCGTCCTGAAGATGAATTTTTATCAACATTAATGACTAAATCGTAATTCTTTTTTTTGATTTTTAGCCAAACTTTAGCGTATTGAATCAATTCTTTGAAAGGTTTTTTAGGTAATTCAATAATTTGATCAACTTGAGGATAGTTCTCAAAAATAATCGGAGCAACCTTACCTTTTACAAATAAGTCAATTTTAACACCAGGATTATATCGGATAATTTCCTGAATCAAAGGTGTAATCAATAGAATATTTCCTAAACGCTGATTGGGTCTGTTTATCAGTACTCTATTAAGTTCAAGAGGTTTTTCTTTGTCTATCTTTGGCAAATTACCATCACCTATTCCTCCTGTTAATCGACGCATAATTGTACGACGAAAATGATTGACTGATTTTTTAAAATTCATTAAAAAGTGCTCGTTAAAAAAATACCTTTATTGTATTCTTATTTTTCCACGAAACTATGTAAACTATTGGTAATTACGAAATATTTTTTTCATAAAAAAAGATCTCTTATCGAGATCTTTAAATTATTTTGTTTTCGTAGGACGAACTTCTATTTTACTTGGCAAAACATTTGGATTCATTTTCAATAAATCAACTACCATTTGTCCTAAATCTTCGGGCTGAATTTTCCATCCATCCTCCGAATTTGGCACATGATCATTAAAGTTTGAAGTCACAGAACCAGGCATAATCGTTGTACATTTGATATCATAATTTCTCAAATCTAACATCGCTGCTTGGGTAAAACCGACAACGCCAAATTTCGAAGCATTGTAACCCGCTCCATTCGCAAAGAAATTTGTTCCCGCCAAAGAAGCAATCGAAATATAATATCCTTTCGAAACTTTTAGTGCTTCAACAGACGCTTTTATTGTATGAAAAACTCCTGTCAGGTTAGTATCAATCATCGCATTCCAATCTTCTAAAGAAAGTTCATCAACTGGCGCAAATTTTCCTAAACCAGCATTTGCAATCACAATATCCAAACGTCCAAACGCAGAAATAATTTGCTCAATTGCATTTTGTTCATCTTCGAAATGTCTCACATCCGATTGAATCGCCAATACATTCTGATTTCCTAAATAATGACGTGCCTTTTCAACATCATCAATATTTCGTCCAGAAATTGCTACTTTTAAACCATTTTCTACCAATGATTTTGCAATTCCTAATCCAATTCCTTTTGTTCCGCCCGTTATATAAGCTACTTTACCTTCTATATTTTGCATAATTATTTTATTTTTGATTCAACCAATTCCATTTACCATCTTTTCGGTAAATAAATCCGCCTTCTTTCGCATTATCTTGATGCACATAAATCGCATCATAATCTAAAGTTACGATTTCATTTTTAGAAACTCCATTTAAATTTCGTTTCACTCCATCTTTATAATTCGAATAAAGTGGCGTTCCTTTCGGAATCATCATCAACGTTCCGAAATCATAATTTGTAATTTTGAACGGATCTTTTGCTCCTCCCAAACCATAAATTTGACTTCCAGTTTTCATGTTATTCACAATAAATAAACGGATATTTCCTTTTGTATCAATCATTCTATACAAATAATCAACCACGCCATCTCCAAAAAAATCGCCTTTTATTGCGAAACATTTATAAGCTGTAGCCAAATAAAATTCACTAAAAGCTGGATGTGTAGAAATTTCGGTTTCGAATTGATTGACAAAATTTTGTTGTGTAATTAAATAACCACTAAACGCATACAAATCGCCTTGAGCAGAAGAATCGTTGACTCCTTCATCCAAAATTAATTTCGAGGCACTAACATCTAATTTTACCCAATTTCCACTTTTTGCTTTCCCATTATCTTTGATAGCAAACGCTTCACCTTTTTCTGAAATTTTAACAGGATAACCATACGGAATTTTACCTATTCGTTTTCCATTAGGACTTGTTCTAACAGTCAATCCTTCTTGTGCTATAACTTGATAGATTTCTTGTGAAAACACAACAGAACTCATCATCAAAATGAATCCAACAACTATTTTTTTCATGATGTAAAATTAAAAAGCTTCAAGTAATCTTGAAGCTTTTATATGAACTATTTTAAATTAAAATTTACTTAAAATTAGGTTTTCTTTTCTCTACAAAAGCAGTTGTTCCTTCTTTGAAATCTTCTTCGTCAAATAAATTTCCGAAACTTTCAATTTCAACCTCAAAACCATTGTCTTTATCCGACGCATTAATCGCTCTAATTGCATGACGAATCGCTACAGAAGAATTTCTAGAGATTTTAGTCGCAATTTCTTTCGCACGGTTGATTAATTCAGCTTGTTCCACGACTTCGTTCACTAAACCAATCTCATATGCACGTTCAGCTGTAAACATATCTGCTGTCATAATTGCCTGCATTGCACGACCTTTTCCAATTAATTTTGGCAAACGTTGCGTTCCTCCATAACCAGGAATCAAGCCTAATGTAACCTCTGGTAATCCTAATTTTGCATTGGTTGATGCAATACGAAAATGGGACGCCATCGCCAATTCTAAACCTCCTCCCAACGCAAAACCATTCACAGCCGCAATTACAGGTTTCTTAGAATCTTCAATTTTATCAAAAACATTTTCTTGACCTTTTGCAGCTAATTGCTCTCCTTGACGACCATCAAAATTTGCAAATTCTTTGATATCAGCACCAGCAACAAAAGATTTTTCACCAGAACCAGTCAAAATAATTACTCGAATAGCGGGATCAGAATCCGCATCAGTAAAAAAGTTTGAGATATCATCTAATAAATCTTTGTTCAATGCATTTAACGCTTGCGGACGATTTAAAGTAACTAACGCAATTTTATTTTCTACCTCAACAATCAGATTGTTATAATTATATTCCATTTTGTTTGTGTTTTTATTATTCACTCAAAAATATCAATTGTTCACTCAACTAAAAAATTTATCAAAAAATAATTTGTACAATTCAAAATCCTTTCTAAATTTGTCCCAATGAAAACATTATTTACAAATAACTGGTGGTGGAATATCGAACAACAAAACGTTGGTTCGTAAGACCTCTATGCAGTTATATGTAGAAAAGGCTTGTCGTAACCGACAAGCCTTTTTTTGTGCCCGAAACCTAAATATTTAACAAATGAATTTAACTTTTAACATACAGAAAGAAACTGTTTTAGCGGATTTAACGACTCCTGTTCAGCTTTATTTGAAACTGCGAGATATTTATCCGAATGCCTTATTATTAGAGAGTTCTGACTATCATTCGAAAACAGATGCTAACTCTTTTATTTGCCTAAATCCGATCGCGACTTTTAAGGTTACAAACGGAATGGTGAATGAAACGTATGCAAATGGAGAAACAAAAGAATACGCATTGAATGATCAAGAATTGACAGAAAAATTCAAAGAATTTACAAGTCAGTTTATCATTCAAAATGGAGAAGATTTACCTGTAAATGGTTTATTCGGATACATTGCTTGGGATGCGATTCCTCATTTCGAAACAGTAAAATTTTCATCTAAAGGAAATGAAGCAACGATCCCAGAATTTTCATATTCATTCTATCAAAATATTGTGGTCTTCAATCATTTTCACAACGAAATTCAGTTTATCGAATATCAAAATGATGAAATAGATTCTAAATTTTCTGAAATTAAAAGTGTTGTTCATAACAAATCAATTGTTGAATATCCATTTAATGTAGAAAGTGAAATTCAATCGAATTTAACAGATGATGAATTCAAAGAAATGGTGACAAAATGTAAACAATCTTGTTTCCGTGGAGATGTTTTCCAAATTGTTCCTTCTCGTCAATTCAAACAAAAATTTTCGGGTGACGAATTTAATGTTTACCGCATTTTACGCTCTGTAAATCCTTCGCCCTATTTGTTTTATTTCGATTACGGAAATTATAAAATCTTCGGATCTTCACCAGAAGCGCAAATTATCATTAATAATAATCATGCAGAAATTCATCCTATTGCAGGAACAGTTCGCAGAACTGGAAGTCCAACTTTGGACAAAGAATTGACCGAAAAATTAATTGCTGACCCAAAAGAAAATGAAGAGCATGTGATGTTGGTCGATTTGGCTCGCAATGATTTAAGTCGAAATTCTGCTGATGTAAAAGTCGCACAATACAAAGAAATTCAGTATTTCTCGCATGTGATTCACATGGTTTCAAAAGTAACTGCTCAATTGGATCCAAGCGTAAATACGATGAAAGTTTTTGCAGACTCTTTTCCGGCTGGAACACTTTCTGGCGCACCAAAATTCAAAGCAATGGAATTATTAGACGGTTACGAAAATCAAAATCGTGGCGTTTATGGTGGCGGAATTGGATATTTAGGATTCAACGGTGACATCAACATGGCGATTGCGATTCGTACGTTCGTCAGCAAACAAAATACCTTATATTTTCAGGCTGGTGCTGGAGTTGTTTCCAAATCGGTCGAAGAAAATGAATTACAAGAAGTCAATCATAAATTAGGAGCGCTTCGTCGCTCAATAGAAATCGCTCAAAACCTATAAACTATGAAAATTTTAGTTATCGATAATTACGATTCATTTACATACAATTTAGTGCATTCACTAAAGAAATTCGCCGATGATATTACCGTTGTTCGCAATGATGGAATCGCTTTGGAAGAGGTAAATAATTATGATAAAATATTACTTTCTCCTGGCCCAGGAATCCCTGATGAAGCCAATTTATTAAAACCAATCATCGAAAAATATGCTGCAACAAAATCAATTTTTGGAGTTTGTTTAGGTCAACAAGCAATTGGAGAGGTTTTTGGAGGAAAATTATTAAATACGCAAGAAGTTTTTCATGGAGTTGAATCAACAATTGAAGTGATAAAAGACGAAGTGTTATTCCATAATTTACCGAAAAAATTAGAAGTTGGACGTTACCATTCTTGGGTAGTTTCGAACGAAGATTTTCCTGAAGAATTAGAAATTACAGCAATTGGTCCAAAAGGAGAAATCATGGCTTTGCGTCACAAAACCTATGATGTCCGTGGTGTTCAGTTTCATCCAGAATCTATTTTGACGCCACTTGGAGATGAGATGATTAAGAATTGGTTAGAAGTTTAAAACGATGAAAAAATTATTAAATTTATTATTCGAAAATTATACCTTGAGCGAAGATGAAGCGTATCAAATTATGGTGGAAATTTCGGAAGAAAAATATTCAGCAGTCGAATTAGCTTCTTTTGTAACCATTTTTAATATGCGCAACATTACGTTGGAGGAGTTAAAAGGCTATCGTCGAGCGTTGTTAGATTTATGCATCAAAGTTGATTTACCAAAGCAAGCGATTGATGTTGTAGGAACGGGCGGCGATGGAAAAGACACGTTTAATATTTCGACTTTGAGTTGTTTTGTTTTGGCCGGAGCTGGAGAAAAAATTATCAAACAAGGAAATTATGGAGCGTCGTCTGTGAGCGGTTCTTCGAATATGTTGGATAATTTTGGTTACGAATTTTCTGTTAATCAAGATAAATTAAAGCGTGAATTTGAAGAGGTCGGAATTACATTTTTACATGCGCCTCTTTTCCATCCTGCTTTGGCGAAAGTTGCTCCGATTAGAAAAGGTTTGGCAGTAAAAACATTTTTCAATTTAATGGGACCTTTGGTGAATCCAGTTCAACCAGAATTTCAAAATTTAGGAACGTATGATGTAAAAACTGCGCGATTATACCATTATGTGATGCAAAATTCGGGTGTGAAATATTCGATTTCGACTGCGTTGGCTGGTTATGACGAAATTTCGTTGACTTCGCCTACAAAAGTGTACAATAATTCAGGTGAATTTGTTTTAGAAAGTAAAGATTTTGGTTTAAGTATTCTTCAACCAGATGAGATAAAAGGCGGAAAATCAATCGAAGAAAATTCTAAAATATTTTTGAGTGTTTTAGAAGGAAATTCAACTCAAGCACAAAAAGAAGTTGTGTTAGCAAATGCTGCTTTAGCGCTTAAAACAATTTATCCAACCAAAGATTTAATAGAATGTGTAGCGATTGCAAACGAAAGTTTAGATAGTAAAAAAGCATTAAATGTATTCCAAAAATTAATGAAACCATGAAAACGATATTAGACGAAATTGTCGCGCAAAAACGTGTTGAAATTTTAGAAAAACAGAAAACTCAATCAATCGAAAGTTTTAAAAATTCAGAAAATTTCTTGCTTCCTGTAAAATCTGCAAAAGCTTCAATTTTAGATAAATCAAAATCTGGAATTATTGCAGAGTTTAAGCGAAAATCACCTTCAAAAGGTTTTATTAACAAAGATGCAAACGTAAAAGAAGTTGTTTCGGGTTACGAAAAATATGGTGCTTCTGTGATTTCTGTTTTGACAGATGAAGAATTTTTTGGAGGAAGTTTTGATGATTTACAACAAGCAAAAGAAGTTTTAAATATTCCAGTTTTGCGCAAAGATTTTATTGTTGATGAATTTCAAGTTTACGAAACCAAAGCAATTGGTGCGGATTTGATGTTGTTGATTGCAGAATGTTTGACGAAAGATGAAGTGTATCATTTAGCGAAAACAGCAAAAGAAATTGGTTTGGAAGTTTTGTTAGAATTACATTCGGAAGATCAATTGGAAAAAGTAAATGAATTCATCGATTTGATTGGAATTAACAACCGTAATTTGAAAAATTTTGAAGTTGATATCGAAAAATCAAAACAGATTTTGAAACAATTACCAACCGATTTAATCAAAGTTGCTGAAAGCGGAATTTCTGATCCTAAAACAGTAAAAGAATTAAGACAAGCTGGATTTCAGGCATTTTTGATTGGTGAAAATTTTATGAAAGCTGAAAATCCGACCGAAGCATTTGAACAATTTGTAAAAGAATCGAAATGAAACGTTTTCAAATAAAAGTTTGCGGAAACAATAACATCGAAAATTTCAAAGAAATTGCAGCAATCGAACCCGATTATGTTGGCTTTATTTTCTATCCAAAATCAAAACGATTTGTAGAAGATGAATCTATTTTTGAAATTTTTCCAAATGCAGAAAAAGTTGGTGTTTTCGTGAATGAATCCATCGAAAATATTCTTGAAAAAGTTGAACAATATAAATTAGATGTTGTGCAATTACATGGAGATGAAACAGCAGATTTTTGTAAAGAATTAATCAACCAAAAACATCAACAATTATTAACTGATGAAAGCTTTTTAGACTTTAAAATTTGGAAAGCTGTTGGTATAAAATCAATTGAAGATTTTCAACAATTAACCACTTATCAACAAGTTGTTGATAGTTTTGTTTTTGACACAAAATCAAGTAATTACGGTGGAGCTGGAAAGAAATTTGATTGGCAATTATTAACAAACTATGAGTTATCAACACCCTTTTTATTAAGTGGAGGAATAACATTGGAAGATGCATTTATCTTGAAAAATTTTCAACATCCTAGATGTATTGGATTTGATATCAATAGTGGTTTTGAGTTAGCACCAGGAATTAAAAAAACTGACGAAGTAAAACAGTTTATCGATACAATTGATGGACGAATTGAACAAAATTAAAAAATAAACAAAATGAAATACGAAGTTGACGAAAGAGGTTTTTATGGTGAATTTGGAGGAGCATTTATTCCAGAATTATTACATCATAATTGTGAAGAATTATCAGAAGCTTTAGCAAAATATACCGATACAGACGAATTCAAAAACGAATTTAATTTGTTATTAAAAGATTACGTTGGTCGACCAAGTCCATTGTATTTTGCACCAAATCTTTCAAAAAAATATAACACCAATATTTTATTAAAGCGTGAAGATTTGAATCATACAGGAGCGCATAAAATCAATAATGCGATTGGTCAGGCACTTTTAGCAAAACGAATGGGTAAAACCAAAATTATTGCCGAAACTGGCGCTGGACAACACGGTGTTGCAACTGCAACAGTCTGTGCGTTGATGGGATTAGAATGTATCGTTTTTATGGGAGAAATTGACATTGCTCGTCAAGCACCAAATGTTGCGCGAATGAAAATGTTAGGTGCAGAAGTTATTCCAGCAACATCAGGTAGTAAAACTCTGAAAGATGCTACGAACGAAGCGATTCGTTATTGGATTAATAATCCTGAAACTTTTTACATCATTGGTTCTGTCGTTGGACCTCATCCTTATCCTGCAATGGTAACAAAATTCCAAGCGATTATTTCGGAAGAAATTAAAGCACAAATGAAAGAGAAATATGGGAAAGAAAATCCTGATTACGTGATTGCTTGTGTTGGTGGCGGAAGTAATGCTGCGGGAGCTTTTTATCATTTTTTAAATGATGATTCTGTCAAATTAATCGCGGTTGAAGCGGCAGGTTTGGGCGTAGAATCTGGAGAAACTGCTGCTACAACGATCAAAGGAACGGAAGGAATTATTCATGGAAGCCGAACATTATTGATGCAAGATAAAGATGGACAAATTGTCGAACCTTATTCAATTTCGGCTGGATTAGACTATCCTGGAGTTGGTCCTTTACATGCGCATTTGTTCAAAACTGGACGTGCAGAATTCTTAAATGCAACAGATGATGAAGCCTTGGAAGCAGCTTTTATGTTGACAAAAGAGGAAGGAATCATTCCTGCATTAGAATCTTCTCATGCTTTAGCTGCTTTAGAAAAAATTAATTTTAAACCGCAAGACATTGTGGTTCTGAACCTTTCAGGAAGAGGAGATAAAGATTTAGAAACATATATGAAAGTTTCCGAAAAATATTCTTAAAAATATTTGGTTAATTTTCAAAAATCACCTTACATTTGCACCCACGATAATGAAATCTATCGGGGTGTAGCGTAGCCCGGTCATCGCGCCTGCTTTGGGAGCAGGAGGTCGCAGGTTCGAATCCTGCCACCCCGACAAAATTTTCATCCGAAAATAGAAAGATTTATCGTAAAGAATGACCGAATCGGGGTGTAGCGTAGCCCGGTCATCGCGCCTGCTTTGGGAGCAGGAGGTCGCAGGTTCGAATCCTGCCACCCCGACAAAAACCTTTGTATATTTGCAAAGGTTTTTTTTATACATTTATTTCATGAAATCTATCTTAGGTAATAAAGAATCTTTTATCTCATACTCCGTTGCTTTTCTATTTATTTTAATCATGATTGGAGCGGCAATGATTTATGATGATAAAGAAATTATTTTACCAGAAGTTGCTGCATTATCTGTCGGAATTTTAACGTTTCGAGAAAATAAATGGCTACAACGACCATTTCATATTTTTTTACTTCCATCCATAACTGCTATTTTAGGATTTGGAATTAATTTTTTACCAATTATATTATCACTCAAATTAGCATTGGTATTAGTTGCGATGTTAATTGTCTTGAAAATTTTTAAAAGTCAACTTGCACCAGCATTAGCTACGGGATTATTACCAATTGTTACAAATGCAGAATCTTTTGTATTTCTATATGCGATATTTCTATTTGTCTTGTTACTTTTTCTATCAATAAAAATATTCAAACTAAAACCAACTGAAAATGCGATTCCAATGATTTATACAAGCCATAACAGATGGTTAATCGGATTATGTGTAGTTTGGTTTGCAGCTTGTTATTTTAGCGGTTTTGCACACTTCTCTGCTATTCCTCCTATTATCGTAATTTCTTTTGAATCTTTAAATAACCCAACATTAAAATTAACTGTACGTCTAAAACGTATTCTTGTAATGTTTATGGCTACAATGGCTGGTTGTTTGACGATGCATTATCTTGATAATTGGTTAATCATTGGCTTGATCGATTTGATTATCGTAATGTTTATTTTGAAATTAACAGATTTACGCTTACCTCCTGCTTTTGCAATGGTTATTTTACCAATGATTTTACCTTCTGACTCGATAAAATATTTACCTGTTGCAACATTAATTATGAGTATATTTTTTATGTTATCGATTTATATTATTCAGAAAGTTGCTTATCCAAAAGCAATCGATTTCAAATAAAAAAGTCATCCAAACTTGAATGACTTTATGACTATTTCTTAATATGTTTCTTCAATTGATTTTACCATATTATAAATGAATTCATTGTAAGGTGTCGGAATATTATATTGTTTTCCTAAACTGATAATTTCGCCTGCAAATTCATCCACTTCCGAATATCTTTTTGCTTCGCGATCTTGTAACATCGAAGTTTTACCAAACTCATCCACAATTTTCATTGTAGATTTCATTCGATCCACTTCTTCTTGACCAATTGCAACTCCATGTGCATTCCCAACTGCAAGAACTTCATTAGAAATCATATCCATTAAAACCTCGAGATGTTGATTGGTACGAAATTGTCCATATGGAAACTCCAACAAAAATGTCAATTGATTTCCGACAACATTTACCAAATATTTCGCCCACTGCGCTTTCTGAATATCATCCGATAATTGATTTGGAATTTCAGCAACATTCATCAATTCATGTAAATCGACTAATTTATCATGATTAATTGAATCCATTTTCCCAAAAATAATTTTTCCTATACTCGAAAACGTCACGCGATTATCAACTTTTACAGCATCCATATATGCAACTGCATTCACCACACGATCCCATCCAAAATGATCTGCCAAAACACGTTCAGAAGAAATTCCGTTCATCAAACTTACAATCATTGTGTTTTCACCAACAAAAGGCCTCATATCTTCTATCGCTTGCTGTAAATGCGAACTTTTAACGACTAAAAATATATAATCTGGATAATTATTCTCCTCGATTTTTGTGACATAATTAAAATCATACGCTTTATCATTCACAAAAATTTGCGATTTTTCGTATCGATTTTTTCGCTCCTCATCTACAATTACACTTACAATTTCTGGATTATATTCATAAAAACTCGCTGCATATTTTGCTCCTAAAGCTCCCAATCCAAGAAAATAAATTGATTTCATTTTTTTGTTATTTAGAAGATAAATTTAAAATAAAATCTACAACATTTACGAATTTAAGTCTTTGAAAAAATTTAATATTTCGGTTATAATTAGTTTTGATAAACTTTTGACAATTCTTTTGGATTGAGATACAAATAATAAATCAAATTACGCAAATCATCAAGATTTGAGCTAGAACCTACAGCTATTTCATTGTCTTTTTGAAAATTCTTTTTCAATACATCATACAATTGATTTATTTTCTTCCAATCATCTTTTGCAGCAATTTTTTCAACAGATTTATTATTCGCAGATTTCGCTAATTGTGAAGGCGTTTTCTGAATCGCTTCAAATAAAACATATAGATTGTTGACATGATTGATATAATTGTATGTTTCATTTACGGCAAAATAATTCACAAGAGTTTTCTCTTCATCCGAAATTTTCAAGCTAGAAATTAACTTCATTTCCTCGCCCAACCATTCATAAGCCGACAATCCAATTTGAGAAGCATTTTGCGTTACAACCATTCTTGGAATTGGTTCTGCATTTGCAATTTTATTTAAAATAAATTCTGTTTTTTGATTCAAAACATCCAATCGATTATTTGCTGGAGCAAGACATTTCAAAGCATAATCGCAATTATAACCTAACGTAATTATCTCCTCAAGTTCAGAAAAAATATCGGCAGAAGTATCATTGTTGAAACTCTCAAAATTTTGCAAACAATTATCTTGGTATTTCTCTTTAAAATCATTCATAGAAGAATAATCTTTTTTATCAATATCCCAAATAAGATTAAAATTATAAGCAAAAACATTCACAAATTGCATCGTTTTACTTTGTGGATTTTCATCAACAAATTTTTGATATACTTCTACTTTAGGAGATTCTGTATCGCAATCATCCATCAACGCAATTAAAAATCGTTCGTTAAGTGGAGTTTTCGTTCCAAATTTCTTTCCAACAGATTTTTTAAATTTCTCTTTATAGTCAACAAAATATGATTTTTGATTATCATTCAACACAAAATAAACTTCGAGTTCAGAAAGAAGTCCAACTTTCTTACCTAATTCGATATTATTATCCAACAAATATTTTTCGAAAGTAGAATAATCAATTCCTTTTTCTTTCGTTTTTTCTAAAATCGTATCATCAAGATAAGCCCTCGAACCAAAAGGCAAAGAATATAAAAAAGGACCATCTGCAAAAAGTTGAACAGAGGTAAATAGAGTCAATAGAAAAGTAAAAAGTAGTTTTTTCATAAGGTTGATTTTTATAAAATTAGAAATTTTATTGAATATTTTTTCAAGTTTTAGATGATTTAACATGAATAAAAAAGCGTTACAAATCATTTTCTTAATATTAATTCAAACAAGACAATTCTTCAAATTGTTCTTTTTAAAAATAGTTTTTACATATATTTAACAAATTAATACATCACACGTGAGTCAAATAAAAAATACCGAGGAAAAAGAATTGCAAAGAGGTCTTACAAACCGACATATTCAATTGATTGCTTTAGGTGGCGCGATTGGAACTGGTTTGTTTTTAGGAATTGGACCCGCTGCTGTTTTAGCTGGACCATCTGTTATTTTAGGTTATGCAATTGCAGGAATCATAGCCTTCTTCATCATGCGTCAATTAGGAGAAATGGTTGTAAACGAACCTGTTTCAGGAAGTTTTAGTCATTTTGCATATAAATATTGGGGATCTTTTGCTGGATTTGCTTCTGGTTGGAATTATTGGATTCTTTATGTTTTGGTAAGTATGTCTGAGTTGACTGCAATCGGAATTTATGTACAATTTTGGTGGCCAGAAATCCCATTATGGGCTTCAAGTTTGTTCTTTTTTATTATAATTAATGCATTGAATTTAGGATCTGTAAAAATGTTTGGTGAAGCTGAATTTTGGTTTTCTATCATCAAAGTAATTGCGATTATTGCAATGATTATTTTTGGAGCTTATCTGTTAATAAGCGGAACTGGAGGTGAACAAGCAACAATACAAAACCTTTGGAACAATGGAGGTTTTTTCCCTAAAGGTTGGTTATCTGGTAATAGTGAAGGTGGTTTTAGCGGATTATTTGCCGCAATGGCTCTTATTATGTTCTCTTTTGGAGGTTTAGAATTGATTGGAATCACAGCTGCTGAAGCTAAAAATCCAGAAAAAACAATTCCAAAAGCAACCAATCAAGTAATTTATAGAATTTTAATCTTCTATGTTGGAGCATTAATTATCTTATTTTCGTTGGCGCCTTGGGAAACGATCACGGATAAAAGTAGTCCTTTTGTGATGGTTTTTGAGAATTTGAATCATTTGAAACTAAATATTTTTGGTAACACGATTGATTTTTCAAAATTAATTGCAAACGCACTAAATATTATCGTTTTGACAGCGGCTTTATCAGTTTACAACAGCTCTGTTTACAGTAATAGTAGAATGTTGTATGGTTTGGCAGAGCAAGGAAATGCACCTAAATTCTTGAAAAAATTAAACAAAAATCACGTGCCTGTTATGGCGATTTTAGTTTCATCTTTTTTCGCTGCAATTTGTATTTTGATTAATAAAATAATTCCAGAAAACGCCTTCCATGTATTGATGTCTTTAGTGGTTTCTTCGTTAGTAATTAACTGGATTATGATTTCGATAACACATCTTAAATACAGAAAACAAAAGAATTTAGAGAACACAAAAACATTATTTCCATCTTTCTTGTATCCTATCAGTAATTACATTTGTCTAATTTTCTTATTTGGAATTTTAGTAATTATGTGGTTTACAGGACTTAAAATTTCAGTGGAATTAATTCCAGTTTGGTTGATCTTCCTTTACATCGCTTATCGAATTGTAAAAGAAAATAAAAAGAAAAATTCTTTATAAGAAGAAACAAAAAATCCGCTCAATGAGCGGATTTTTTAATCGACTTTGGTTGCAAAGCAAACCTATTTTTAAATATATTTTTTGATTTCTGTAACCAATTGTTCTTTTGGTCGTGCTCCACTTTGTTTCCATAATAATTCACCATTTTTGAAAATGGCAAAAGTCGGAACTCCTTGCACTTGATATCGTGCAGCTAAATCTTGATATTTATCAACATCCACTTTTAGGATTTTGACATCATCTCCCAATTCTTCTTTCACTTGTTGCAAAACTGGACCCATCATTTGACAAGGACCACACCAAGTTGCAAAAAAATCTAACAAAACTGGTTTATCTGAATTAATAATTTCTTCGAAAGTCATTGTTTTTGATTCTTCTTTGTTATTTGATTGATTTTTATTTCGGTTGAATAAATTTTTAAACATCTTTATTTTTTCTTCTTAAATATACTAAAAAAAGCACTTCCGAAGAAGTGCTTCATAATTAGCTTTACTAATTATTAACCTAACCTATGAAAAATTTATTCTACTGTTAGTGCTACTAACATTTAGATATAATCAAAACAAATACCAAGTTTAAAATACTGACAATCTGTTTTTTACATTTAACATAATTTAAGAAATAGGTTAACGCAAATATGTTTTATTTTAGAAATTCTACTATAATTCACACACAAATTTTGGATTAACTGACTTTATTTCAGCTATCACTGACATTATTTCTTCTTTGGTTGAATTATCTTCCAATCTTTTCAATTGTTCCGAATTCAAACCAATCATTTGTATAAATGTAACTTTTCCATGCGGCGTATCAATTTCATCTAAATCATCATCCTTGATAAAAGCCAAACCAACAATGTCCGTTTCCGAATCTGTACGAATTGGACCGCCTAAAGGCAAAAATTGGTATTCATCAAACCAAACTTTTGTTTCATTCACAAAACGTCCCAAATTATTCATTAATTGAACCACCCAAAAAGGATCTTCACCATTATCATCTTTAACAGGTTTCACACGGAAAGAAAACTCAAATCCCCATTTACTAAAATCCGCTCCTACACTTTCCTCAGAATAGTATAAATGCGACATTCCGTAACTCACCAAATGATAATAACCATTGACATCAAAAACCGCAACGCCATCAATTGGATCATCTCCTCCTTGAAAAGACATCACTTGTGGCGAATAAAAACGAGGCTCTAAAGTCCCATAGACCTCTCTTAAGCGATTTTCGATCGCTATTGCACCAACTGCTTGATCTGATTTATATTGTTTTTTGTATTCTTCTAAATTCATGATGCAAAAATAGTTTATCCAATCTTAATTTTCAGTTAAAGACATAAAAAAAGAGAGCTTCTTGTTAGAAACTCTCTTTGTAGTAGCGAGGACCGGACTCGAACCGATGACCTTCGGGTTATGAGCCCGACGAGCTACCTACTGCTCCATCTCGCGTTATTGGACTGCAAATATACGTTCATTATTTAAAATACCAAACATTATTCGAAATTATTTTATTTTATTCGGACAAAAAACAAATAAAAACCACATAAATTACTATAATAAAGTGATTTACGCGATTTTAAATATTTTAAATTATTTTTTAATTAACTTTAATTGGTGGATGATTTTCGATAAAATCGATTGCTAAATCAGCACTATCTGTTAAAAATAGTAACTCCTTATATGCTTTTCCTATTGCTAATTGATGCAAAACCGAATAAATCGCCGTATCTTCTACATATCTTTTCTTACTCAAAAAAATCATTGGACTATAATATCCTGAAGTTCCATAATGATTTTGCGCTGCTTCCTGAAAAATTTCTTGTGTTGTTCCAGCACTTCCAGGCGCATAAACCAACCCGAACAAACTAATTGTTAGCAACATATCTTCTCGAATACTATTAGAAAAATATTTCGCAATATTCGTTGCAAATAAATTACTCGGTTCGTGACCATAAAACCATGTTGGAATTGCTAAACTTTCTGCTCCATTTGGATAGATTTCTAAAACTTTTTTAGCATTCGTCATAAAATTCTTCGCCAAATATTCAGTTTTATCTTCATCAATAAAATCTAAATCAGCCAAAATATTAATCGCATTCATCAAATCTTCATCCGAATAATTTGCCATATAAGCTCCTAAATTAGCGGCTTCCATAATTCCAGGACCTCCACCAGAAACAACAAAATAACCTTTTTCAGTAGCTAATTTCGCCGCTTTTGCGGTTTCATTATAAAACTCCGAATTGCGCGCAGTAGAATGTCCACCCATAAAGCCAACCACTTTTTTCTTCGTCATTCCATTATCGTCATATTCCAAAATTCGACGCAAACCATCATCAATAGACAAATCGTGTAAACGTTGCGCCAAAGCTTCTGAAACAGACGGATTATATTTATGTTTTTTGAAATGTTTATAAATTTTAAGATCTATACTTTGGTCATTATCCGGATCATAACCTTCCATCAACTCTTGCCAAGTATACAATTTTCCACGATATGGATTATAGGGAACTGATTCAAATTTTGGATAAACGAATGCTCCTTTTTCTATTAAATAGATTGCTTCATGTTGTTTAAACTTACAACCCAAAAAAGATGTATTGCATAAATTATACTCTTCCCAATTAATTTCTTGACGCAAAAAATTAACATCTTGAACTACTTTATCGGTTAAATCTTTGGTTTGAGAAATTAATTCATTCCATTCTGATAGATTATGAACTAAATCTTTGATTGGTTTTATTTTCATTCTTATTTCTTACTTCATTAAAAATTCGGAAAAATGAATTTACACGAATTATTCCAAACCAACGAATTCGGCACAATAAATCTGCAAATTTTCATTTTTCTAATTTATATTTGCATCAAATTCGTGCTCAACTTAATGGGGAATCGTGTGCAAATCACGAACTGTCGCGCAACTGTAAATCAATATTTTTGACAAGTCAGAATGCCACTAAATTGAGTTAATAATTAACCAAAAACTTTCGCGAAAAAAGTAAAAATTATGTTCTATGAAATCATCAAACCACCACAAAAAAACATTATCAACTCAAAAATTAATTAAGAAAAGTAACGTGTAAATATATGATAATGGAAGTGGAAAAAACACCAAGAGAAGAGTTGATTGAACAACGTATCATCAATTCTGAAACTCGTATTTTCAAAGCTGTTTTTCCTGGAGATACAAACCACCACAACACAATGTTTGGAGGATCAGTAATGTATTTGATGGATGAAATTGCTTTTATGACAGCAACTCGTTTTTGTCGCAAACCTATTGTTACAGTAAGTAGTGACAAAATTGATTTTAAACATTCAATTCCTGCAGGAACTATCGTAGAAATGGTAGGAAAAGTAGTACGTGTAGGACGCTCAAGTTTGGATGTACAAATTGATGTTTTTATCGAAAGTATGTATCGTGACGGACGTGATAAAGCGATTTCTGGAACGTTTACATTAGTTGCAATTAACGAAAACAAACGACCAGTTCCTGTTATTGACTAACACGAGCTATAGAAAATTTTTAATCCTTTATCTTTTTGATAGAGGATTTTTTTATGATTTTCAATTAATAATTGATAATATTCTAAAGGTTTCTTAGTTTTACATTAAACACAAGAAAAATGGAATTACCTTTTGCCGAACCATTTCGCATAAAAATGGTCGAAGAAATTTATCAATCTACTCGAGAAGAACGCGAAAAGTGGATCGAAGAAAAAGATTACAACCTATTTAACCTAGAAAGCCACAAAGTATTTATTGATTTATTAACTGATTCGGGAACTGGAGCAATGTCAGACAAACAGTGGTCTGCAATGATGACTGGAGACGAAAGCTATGCTGGTTCTCAATCTTTCTTAAAACTGAAAGAAACCATCAATACCATTACTGGATTTGAGTTTCTTTTACCTACGCATCAAGGTCGTGCAGCGGAAAATGTATTGTTTTCAGCTCTTGTAAAAGAAGGTCATGTTGTTCCTGGGAACTCGCATTTTGATACAACAAAAGGTCATATTGAATTTAGAAAAGCTCACGCCATTGATTGTACTATTGATGAGGCTTTTGACAGCGAATTGATTCATCCTTTCAAAGGAAATATCGATTTGCAAAAGTTAGAAAATGTCTACAAAGAATACGGAAAAGAACAAATTCCATTTACATTAATCACTGTTACATGTAATTCTTCTGGCGGTCAACCTGTATCAATCGAAAATATTCGTCAAGTTCGTGAATTGTCTAATCAATATGGAATTCCAGTCTTTTTTGATGGCGCTCGTTTTGCTGAAAATGCTTATTTCATCAAAGAAAGAGAAGAAGAATTTAAAACGAAAACGATTAAAGAAATTGTTTTAGAAATGTTTTCTTATGGAGATGGAATGACGATGTCTGCGAAAAAAGATGGTTTGGTAAATATTGGTGGATTTATTGCACTGAATAATGAAGAGCTATATAAAATTTGTGGGAATTTCGGAATTATATACGAAGGATATTTAAGCTATGGCGGTTTAGCTGGACGCGATTTAGCTGCGTTAGCACAAGGTTTGCAAGAATCGACAGAATATTCTTATTTACAATCACGTATCAAACAAATTGAATATTTAGGGAATAAATTAATTGAATTTGGAATTCCAATTCAGCAACCAATCGGTGGACACGCCATCTTTGTTGATGCTGTAAAGTTTTTACCAAATGTAACGCGCGAAGAATTTCCTGCACAAACTTTGGGAATTGAATTGTACAAAGAAGCTGGAATTCGTGGTGTAGAAATCGGAACTATTTTGGCAGATCGTGATCCTGAAACGAGAGAAAATCGTTATCCAAAATTAGAATTACTGCGTTTGGCAATTCCAAGAAGAACTTATTTCCAAAGTCATATGGATTATATCGCGGTTGCGTTGAAAAATATTTTTGATCGACGAAATGAGATTAATTCAGGTTATGAAATTTCGTGGGAATCTGAAATTTTAAGACATTTCACCGTAAAATTGAAAAAGAAATAAATAAAAAATCCTTCAGAATTTCTGAAGGATTTTTTTGATATTACCATCTCCAATCGCCCGAAATACGAAGTGGAGTTTCTAAATTTCCTTTGATTAAGGCTTCCTTAATTTCTTGTTCGTTCCAACGTTTTGAAGGAATTTCTTTCAAATTACTCAAACGATACAACAAATAGGTTTCCAAAATCACATTATTTTTCAAACCAATTTCTTCTACATAATCAAATGTATCGCAATTTGCGTGGTAACAATTTAACGCTCCTTTTGTAAATTGACTATCCGAAAGCCCAATAATAGGCACACCTTGCAACATAAACGGTTGATGATCTGAATGTAAATCTACACTCGCAAATGTTTTCAATTTAAAATCTGGAATCACTTTTTGCACATCATACGCATAATCAGTTAAAATAGGCAAATTACTTTCCATTGTCGAATAATACGACTTTGGATTTGTTGTCATATCCATATTCGACATTGCTTTGATTTGATTGATAGAACCATCTTTCAGCGCTTGATTGACGTAATATTTAGAACCTATCAAACCAACTTCTTCGCCCATAAATAAAACAAATTCTATTGTTCGATCATTTTGAAGATTTAACTTTTTATACGTTCTTGCAATATCCATTACAGAAAAACTTCCAACACCGTTATCAATAGCTCCTGTAGCTAAATCCCAACTATCTAAATGCCCTCCAAGAACTATTTTTTCATTTGGAAATTTAGAACCGATTTTCTTTGCAATAATGTTGCGACCTTTCATCTGTCCAACATCATTTTTCATTTCGATTTTAGCAATTTCTTTTCCTTTTGATAGATTTTCTTTGATTTTCAATCCATCTTCTAAACTGATGTTAATTGCAGGAATTTTAATAATTTCTCCCGTTACAGAAGCCGTTCCTGTCAATAGAATTCCTCCAGCAGGACGATTAAACAAAATAATTCCTTTCGCTCCGTACTTCTCTGCTAAAGCTGTTTTTTCTGAACGATGTAGATTTTCGATTTCTTTTGGCGTTCCTTCCAACAAACCAAGCGCAGCAAAAACAATCTTTCCTTTTACTTTATCACCAATCTTTTTGTAATCTTCTTCAAGTCCATTTCCCAAATCAATCAATTCTCCCGAAAGACTAACATTTGCTGGCGAATGCGCCAAAGCAACGGCTTTTATAGATTGATTATTGATTTTTAAATCTAAACTTTTACGATTCCAACCGCTAAATGTAAACTCTTGAAAAGACACATCATAACCATACGAACGTAACAAATTTGCTGCATATTCTTCTGCTATTCGTCCATTTTCTGTTCCTGTAGCGCGATGTCCAATTGTTTCGGTTGCTTTTTTTAATTGTTGATAAGCTTCAGAATTTTGTTGTACTTCTTTGTTAATCAACTCTAAAACTTGTTGATTAGTTTGAGCAGATAAACTCATGGTTGTAGAGATTAAACCTAGTGTTAATAAAAATTTCGATTTCATGTGTGAGTATTTCTATAAACTTAAAAATGTTTTTGGAAATAGTTGATAGAATGGGAGGAAAAAATTATATTTTTTTATGATTATAGAATATAAAATTGAAGGATATTATTTTAAATAATATCCTTCATAAAACTATCTATTAAAAATTGTTACTTTACAACAACTTTAGAAGTTGTTTGGTTTGTTCTTATAAGATAAATACCTTTTGGTAAATTTGTTTGAATAGAATTTTGACCTATTTTTAAATCACCTTGTTTTAACGTTCGTCCATTAATATCTAAAATTTGATAAGGAGATTTTTCTTTTGTATCAACTATAAATGTTCCATTATTAGGATTTGGATAAAGCTTTAATTTATCTAATTTCACTTCATTTGTACTTAAAAGACAAGCATAATTTGAATAATCCACTAAGCCTAATGCAGAATTATCTGGTTTATGAAAAATAACATTTTCTACTCTTTCATCTGTTAGAATAGGATCCCAGCAATTACCTTGCGCCTTTATATTATTTGCAGAATTATTATACAATGCATAATCTGCACCTGTATTTCCATTGTTTTCGAAAACATTGTATCCATTGGTCATATCTATATTGGTTCCGTTACCGATAATTGTAATTCCCCAAAGGTTTCCTTTTATTGTATTTCCTTTTATTGTTACAGATGTTTGCGGTGTTGTTGCTGTTTGAGAAATAGAAATTCCACTACCTCCTAAATTTGGTAGATTTTCAGTATTATTATTTTCTATAATGTTTCCAATAATATTTCCTCCCGCAGTAACGCCTGTAATTGTAATTCCATAACGATTGTCTTTTATCGTATTATGTTCTATTTGAGCAAAACTAACCACACTCAATAAACTAGAAACAGAAATTCCACCAACACGTGTATTTGCTCTATTTCCTATAATTGTATTATTTTTAATAATTGTTGTTTGATTTTCTCCACTTGGTCCCATATTAATTTGCGGACGATTAGAGTTTTCTTTATTATTATCTTCTAAATAATTATTTTCGAAAATTAAAGCCACTGACTGATTCGCTCCAGAACCTACCACAGGTGTAATATTGTGTTTAAAAACAGAATTCTTAATTACTGGATTTCCTCTTGAAAAATTAATCGCGCCACCAGTTGCAGCACCTGCATTTTGATAAGAAACTTCTGAATTATTCATTGTAAAGGATTCATTTAAAGAACGAATTCCTCCTCCATAAAACATTTTAAAATTATTAAAGTTGGAAATAGCACCTTCTTCTAATCTAATTCCTTTGAAATATGTTGTTCCTGGATTATCGGAAGTAAACAAAACTTCTTTAGGAGCATTGATTTCAATTTTTCCTGCTACCGTAATTAATTTTCCATCTGTAATAATCAATTTATAATCAGTATCAGATAAGAAAATATCGTTTGCTGAAATTGTTAAATCATTTGTCAATAAATAACTATTTGATTCTTGATCGAATGTTATTTGATCTGTTAAAGCATCAAGATCTGCTATTCGATATGTTTTTCCATCGTTTGGTGTTGCATATTGGGCAAAAATTATCTGCCCTAGCAATGCTAAGGAAAGCGTAAGTTTTTTCTTCATAATTTCACTAAGTATTAATTAATATTGAAATTAATAACTAAAAATTAATATACAAAGAGAATAGTGTTAAAACGATTTCAAAAAAAATAGTCCTCAAAAAATGAGGACTATTTATATGAAATTGTAAATTATTTCTTAGTGAGCTGGTACGAAACGCTCTCTTGCATCTTGCAATAATTGTTCTGCTTCTGCTTTATCACCGTACCCTTCAATTGTTGTTGTTTTATTTTCTAAGTCTTTATAAACTCTGAAAAAGTGCTCAACTTCTTTCAATGTGTGAGGATTCATATCAGTGATGTTTTCTAATTGGTTCCATGTTGGATCAGCAACTGGTACACAAATTAATTTTTCATCTTGTCCTTTGTCATCAGACATTTTAAGAACACCGATTGTTTTTACTTCGATTACACATCCAGGAACAGTAGGTTCTGTTAAGAAAACTAATACGTCAATTGGATCTCCGTCTAATCCTAATGTATTTTCTACGAAACCATAATCAGCTGGGTAGAACATTGGAGAGTATAAAACACGATCAAAACGAATTCTTCCTGTTTCGTGATCCATTTCGTATTTGTTGCGAGATCCTCTTGGGATTTCGATGATTGCATCAAAAGTCATTGTAATATTCTTTTTTTTATTATTTATTTTCTAAAAATTCCAATCTAAACCGATTGTGATGCCAAATTTACGAACATCTGGCAAATTATTATAATTTCCGCGCCAATTAAAATCAACACGTATTGGTCTAATGTTTCCAAAACCAATGTTTTCGATTCCAAACCCGTATTCGTAGTATATTTGTTGATTTGGTGCAAAATATTGTATCGTCGAACGATTAATAGCTTTACTTTTCTCCGAAATGTCTCCGTAAGCCGCTCTCAAGAATCCTACTTCTCTTAATTTTAATTTTTTGATTAACGGAACTTTATTCAAAATCCAACCGTTAAAATGATGTTCCCAGTTCATCGTTACATATTCATCTGTTACAAATTCATAATAATCTAATTGTGAAAATGTACCATAAACTTGTCCGTAACTCTCATTTCCAGGTAACGCACTCATTAATGATAAAGGAACACCTTGAAATGTTTTTCCTGCTTCTACAGTTACCAATGATTTACCAAAAGATCCAATCAAAATTGGTTGTGTATATAAAAATTGTAATTTATCATATTCAAAATCTGAATTAATTACACCTTTCAATCCTTTTGTATAACGCAACATTAATGTTGGAGCAAGTGTTGTCATTTCGTAACGATCAATTCCATATTGCGAATATTTTGCACCTGGACGAGCAATTACCGAAACACTTACACTTGAATTTGTTAAAGTTTCTTTAATCTGACCATTTTTTTCATATCCAATCGAGAAATGTTCTGCATCTGCTGGTTTGATTAATTGATAATTTCCATCAACACGAAATGTTACATTTTTCCAAGGTTCAATCGATGCATACACATTTGTCAAATTATTATTACTCAAAAATGTATTATCTCCTTGATTGATGATTGATGACGAAGCAAAACTACGCGTCATAATTCCGTCAGAAGCCGTTAACGTTGCAGCCAATTGTTCTACATCACGTTTTGTTCCGATACCGACTTGAAAACGATTATATTTATTGAACATATAACGAAAATCTGCTCCATATTTGAATTTTTCATCTCGAAAACCATATGCCAAGAAACCTTGCGCACGCCACATATCATTTTGCGAAAAATATGTACGAGCTCCAGCTCTCAAACGGAAACCTTCGATTTGGTTGTATCCAAAAGACGAATATAAATTCCCGATATCAATTGCATTTCCGACATTGTAATATCCAGAACCAAAAATCTCGATTGCTTTCACAATATTATTGAATTTTGGTACTTTATTTAATTGTTCTAATGTTTCGTAAATCCCTTCTTGATCTTTTGTTAAAGCTTCAGGACGATTTTCTGCCCAAAACTGATTATCTTTTTCGTTAAGCGCAGCTTTTGCTGGATCTAATTTCTCGTAATAAAAAGCTTCGGGATGTGTTGTATCGAAATCGTAATTGTAATAATTCACCGTTTTATGCGCAAAAATTCCTTTCGCACTTTCCTTTTTACTCAACAACGACATATCCAACATCGCGTATTCTTTTTTCGGATAGAAAATAGAATCGTTTGGAATATCATATTCTAAATTCATGAAAATATTACGCACAAAATTCACATTCATTTCTTTCGTTGTCTCCATCACAACTTCTTTTACCGCATAGGCATCTTTCGAGATATATAATTCTCCTTTAAATGTCAATTCTCCTTCGCGACGCGGATAATATTTGATTCGATAAGATTCTATTCCATCTACATCAACTGTATCTTTCAATTCATAATCATAAACAGCGAAACCATCTGTAGCAATTGGACTCACAAATTTAATGTCTAAAATATTGACACGATTATCATAAATATCAATATCACGGAAAAGATTTTTTACCGTAGAAGCTACCACTTCATTTTTCTCGAAACCTGATGTTTTATTCGCAATTAATTCTCGACGCTCTTTTGTTGAAGGTTTATTAATTCCCGCAATATTGTAAATTGACTCATTCAAGAAAGCTGGTAAATATGTTTTTCCGTTGATAGAAGAAGTATCTACTTTCTCGAAAACAAACTCCATTCCTTTAAAAATCTTACGTTTCATAAAAGTTGAATCAATATTACTAATATCAAATTGCAACTTTTCGTATTCATCATATTGGTAATGTGGCGCTAATTTTAGCCCATTTTTCTTTTTACGCTTCCATACTTCACGCAAAATAGCATAAGCTGGATTTTCTTTCTTTTTAAGACGTTTTTTCTTTGCCGAAACAACCGCAGTTTGTAAATCTACTGTTCCATCATCTTCTTCGGAAGTATTATCTTCTGCTAAAAATAATTGAGCAATAAAATTATAATCAATTTTATTTTCGATTACATAATCAGAAGTTTCGTATCCATTTTTTGATACGACAATTTTATTTGCATTCGAACTAGATTCGATATAAAAAGTACCATCAGAGTTTGATGTTGCACTTACTTTAAGTTCTGGTAAACGAATATCTGCGTAAGGAATAGGCTTCTGAGTTTCAGAATCGATGACCTTTCCTTGAATTTTTACTTGCGCGTGCACAGACGCTAGAACAACTATAAAAAAAGATGTTATATAACTTTTCATCAATAAGATCTGTTTAAAAAAATAAAGCCTAGCAAAATGTATGCTAGACTTTACAAATATAGTTTATAAATCTTAATTATTTATACATCACAGCTTTTACAGCTTCAACTACATCTTTTGCATTAGGAATCCAAGTCTCATACAAGTTTGGAGCATAAGGCGCTGATGTATCTTTTGTTGTGATACGTTTGATTGGTGCATCTAAATAATCGAATGCTTTTTGTTGAACCATATACGTAATTTCTGAAGCAACTGAAGCGAAAGGCCAAGCTTCTTCTAAAACTACTAAACGATTTGTTTTCTTAACAGATTTGAAAATTGTATCGTAATCTAATGGACGAACTGTACGTAAGTCGATTACTTCTACAGAAATTCCTTCTTTAGCTAATTCATCAGCAGCAATGTAAGCTTGCTTAATGATTTTCCCGAAAGAAACTAACGTTACATCTGTACCTTCACGTTTGATTTCTGCTTTACCAATTTCGATTGTGTATTCTTCATCTGGCATTTCCATTTTATCTCCATACATCTGTTCAGATTCCATGAAAATTACTGGATCGTTATCACGAATTGCAGATTTTAATAAACCTTTTGCATCATAAGGATTTGAAGGAACAATTACTTTAAGACCTGGTACATTTGCATACCAATTCTCAAAAGCTTGTGAGTGTGTTGCACCTAATTGTCCTGCAGAAGCAGTAGGTCCTCTAAATACAATTGGACAGTTGAATTGTCCTCCTGACATTTGATAAATTTTTGCAGCGTTATTGATAATTTGGTCAATAGACACTAATGAGAAGTTGAATGTCATGTATTCTACGATTGGGCGACATCCCGTCATTGTAGATCCAATTGCGATTCCAGAAAAACCAGCCTCTGCGATTGGCGCATCAATTACACGTTCTGCTCCAAATTCGTCTAACATTCCTTTCGAAGCTTTGTACGCTCCGTTGTATTCTGCTACTTCTTCTCCAATTAAAAATATAGATTCATCGCGACGCATTTCTTCACTCATTGCCTCTGCGATTACTTCTCTAAATGTTTTTATAGCCATTTTATGCGATTTCGTTCTTTATTATATTTTTTCCTAAAGCAAATGTAATAAAAAACTTGCGAATTATTTAAAACGAATTCATTCAATAAAAAAATCCCAAAATAACTTTAGATTATTTTGGGATCGAAAAATATTTAAAAAAGAATGTAATCTCTATTTTAGAACCAGCCTTTGTGACCTTTTACATAAGTTTCATCAAACTCTTCATCAGATTTTGTTAAATACATAATTCCTTCGATTAATCCAATAAGTCCTCCTGCTCCACATGTCACAAGACCAATAATTAATTGAATAACACCTTCTTTAGTGTAGCCTAAATAAAATTTGTGAACTCCTAAAGTTCCTAATACTATCGCTAAAATTCCGGCAATAAGTTTTTTCTCTGATTTGTACGGTTGATTGTTTTCCATAATTTTTAAAGTTTAACTAAATAATTGTTTTTGTTGGTTACAAATTTAATTTGTCCATCTTTCTTAAAAATCACTAGATATAATGATTTTGAATATTGTACAAATAAAATAAATCTGATCTTAATTTAAGGTTAACGATTTAACAATCTACTTTTTATAAAATCAATTGCTTTTCTTTACATTTGCATAAAATGGTGCTCAACGAGTGAGTTAAAAGGGAATTTGGTTCAATTCCAAAACTGTCCCCGCAACTGTAAATTCTAACATACTTTTTGTAAAAAGAATAAGTCAGGAAACCTGCCATTGCTAACAAATTAATAGAAAATGTTTTCGGAGGAAAAACAGATTTTAATATGAAAAAACTTTTTCTTTGTTTTAATCTTATCGCTGGAATTGCTTTTGCACAGACGGATACCATCAATTTGAAACCTTTGATTTTGAACGATGCTTTTCTTAAAAATCATTACAAATCTCAAAGTATTATCAAACTTAATGATAGTATTTTAGAGCAAAATCCTAATCAACTGACGCAAGTTTTACAAGAGCAAACGCCAATTTATTTTAAAGAAAATGGACGAGGAATGGTTTCTTCACCTTCGTTTCGAGGAACTTTAGCTTCGCACACAGCCGTAATTTGGAACGGAATTAATGTCAATTCGCAAACAACAGGACAAACGGATTTTAATTTATTTGCAAGTAATTCGTTTGACGGAATTTTAGTGAAACCAGGAGGCGGAAGTATTGCGTATGGAACAGGTTCTATCGGCGGTACAATTCATTTGTTGAATAAATTTGAGTATGACAAAGGTTTACAGCAAAAAATAAATTTAGGATACGGAAGTTACGATACATGGTCGGGAAAATATCAGTTGAAATATAGTACAGAAAAATTTAGTTCTTCAATCGATTACGAACGAAATCAATCTGATAATGATTATAAAATTCCGAATCACATGAAGAAGAATTTGAATGGAAAATATTATTTCAATACAATTAATGGAAATTTTGGTTATAAAATCGATCCTAAAAATGAATTGAAACTTTATTCGATGTTCAATTTTGGAAAGCGTGAATTTCCTTTGGTTGACATTGGTTCAACGCCTTCTGGATACGAAAATCAGGATTACCGTTTGATGACAGAATGGAATTTCAATCCAAATGAAAAGTGGCAATCGCAGTTAAAATTAGCTTATATCCGAGAAGAAAGCAATTATTTCAACAATATTCACAAATCTTATTCGGACGATTTACAGGTTGATAATTATATTTTAAAATATTATCTGAATCATCAAATCACGAATAATTTTGAACTTTCACTTTTATCGGAAGCTAATTATAATCAAGGAAGTGGAAATAATTTGACCAAAAGTGATCAAAATTCTATCAATTTTGCCTTAATCGCGAAGCATAAATTATCAGATGTTTTGGAATACGAAGCGAGTATTCGCCAAGATTTTTCTGATACATACCAAAATCCATTTATTTATTCATTAGGTTTTAATTATCGTCCAATATATTCGTATCAATTAAGAGGAAATGTTTCGAAAAATTTCAGAAATCCAACGTACAATGATTTGTTTTGGAAAACTGGTGGAAACCCAGATTTGAAATCAGAATCAGCTTATCAATTTGAATTAGGAAATGATTTTATCAGCAAAAATTTAAACATTCAAACCAATATTTTTTATAATAAGTTGAGTGATATGATTCAATGGATTCCGAGCTCGCAAAACAGTTCTTATTGGGTTCCTATGAACATCAACAAAGCAGAAACCTATGGTTTTGAAATGATTGGGAATTACAAATGGAATACGTTTAGTTTCAATACAACTTATGCATACACCAAAACAAAAGATAAATTTAAAAATAAGGAATTGATGTATTCGCCAAATCATAAATGGACGGCGAGCGCACAATACACTTACAAACGTTTATCTGCTTTTGTACAAAATATTTATACAAGTAAAGTTTTTACCGATTCGGAAGAAGAAAGAACACTTGACGGATTTTGGCTAACGAATTTAGGTTTAAATTATACGATTTCACGACTTTATAGCGTTTCTATGAGAGTGAATAATGTGTTTAACCAGGAATATCAAACGCAAGAAAATCGTTGGCAACCAGGCACAAATTATAACATACAAATACAAATAAAATTTTAAAAAACTATGACTAAATTTAAATCAATCGCACTTATAGCTTTGGCTGGAGTCTTTTTACAATCTTGTTCAAATGACGATGATGGACCAAACAATGATCCAGAAAATGGAAACTATTCGAAAGGAGTTTTTATTTTGAATGAAGGAGGTTTCAATTCAGCTAACGCAGAAATCACTTATTTTGATCCAACAAAAGATGTAAGTACAACAAATCCTATTCAAGAAATTTTCAAGACTGCGAACGCTGGTGCGCAATTGGGTTCTGTAGGACAAAGCATGTATTTCAAAGGAAATAAGGCTTATATTGTTCTTAATGTTTCTAATAAAGTAGAAGTTGTTGACAACACAACTTTCAAAAAAATTAGTACAATTCCATCATCAGATAATATGAGCAACCCTCGTTATATCGTTTCTGATGATCAATTTTTGTATATCTCAAACTGGGGAGATCCTAATGTTACGACAGACGATTTTATTGCAAAATACAAAATCAGCGATTTAACATTTGTAGAAAAATATAAAGTAGATGAAGGTCCAGAAAAAATGATTCTTGACAATAACAAACTTTATGTTGCACAAAAAGGTGGCTGGGGAACAGGTAAAACAGTTACAATTATTGACCTTAAAACAAATGATAAAAAAAGTATAAATGTTGGTGATGTTCCGACAGATTTAACAATTCAAAACGGAAATTTATTTGTGCTTTCTCAAGGTGTTAATTGGGGAACTACTACAAAAGGAAAATTGGTTCGTTATAATTTAACTTCAGAAGATAAATTAGAAATGAATTTTCCTGATGGACAACATCCTAATTTCTTAGTTGCGGAGAATAGTAAATTGTATTACATCGTTAATAATTCTGTTTATTCTATGGCTACAAATGCAACAGCTTTGCCTACAAAAGCAGATTACATAACAGGTGCTGATAGTGTATATGGTTTCTATGTAAAAGGTGATACTTTTTATGTTTTAGACGCAAAAGATTACAATTCTAATGGACGATTATTAATTCAGAATGCACAAGGAGGTCTTAAAAATCCAGCAATTACAACTGGAGTTTCACCAAATTCTGTTTACATCAAATAATATTTCCTGAAAAATCAACATAAAAAAATCTGAAGTTTAGACTTCAGATTTTTTTATGTGTTTTATTTTGAAAATTGTTTGTGAATTAAATACTACAATCGCGAGCAAAATCAAACTATAACCGATCATTTGCATTGGTGAAACAGCTTCTTTGTAATAGAAAATTGCCAAAACAAAATTCATAATTGGATTCAAATAAATTAAAATTCCAACGGTTGAAGAATCAATTCCTTTTAAAGCAAAATTGTTTAAGAACATTGGAATAATAGTGAACAAAACCACAATCATCATGATACATTGATAAAAAATTGTTTCGGTTGGAATTGGTCCTGAGAACATGAAAACCAATGGTAACATCAAAATAGCTACGATTAGTAATTGTGTCATCAACAAATTGAAACTATCAAAAACATTCAAACTTCTCTGAATGATGATATACAGCGCAAATGTACATGCGACAATCAAACTATAAACCAAGTCTACAAGATGACCTATAGAAAGAACCAAACATGCTAAAAGACTAATACCAACTGCAATCCATTTTATTTTGGTTAAATGTTCTTTCAGAATAATGAAAGCCAAAACGGTAGTAATAATTGGACAAACCAAGTACGACAGCGACGCAGCTTGCACACTAATATGATTCATCACAATAATAAACATCAACCAATTCTTCATCAAAATCAACGATCCACCAACAATTAAACTTCCTAATTTTTTCTGTTTCTTTTTATCAAATGATTTGAACAAATCATAATCAGCTTTCATCTTATTGCGTCGAAATCCAACATTAATTATCACTAAAAAGAAAACGGAAACGTACAGTCTAAAAAATAGAATATCCAAAGGTGGATAACCTGCGATTGGTTTTAATCCGAAACTGAAAAATCCCCACATAAAGTAGGTTATAATGGCTGCAATGATATATTTTGATTGATTCATAAAGAGGCGTCAATTTGTACAAATGTATCGAATATCCAATTTGGAAATGATTATTTTTGCCTTAAATTTTATAGAAATGGAAAATCTTTTTACAGACGAATATTTTATGCGAATGGCCTTTAACGAAGCGGTTACAGCTTTCGAGCGAGACGAAATTCCAGTTGGAGCTGTGATTGTTTGTAACAACAAAATTATCGCGAAAGCACATAATTTAACCGAAACATTGACTGATGTGACCGCTCATGCTGAAATGCAAGCCATTACATCTGCTGCGAATTATTTGGGTGGAAAATATTTACAAGATTGCACATTGTATGTAACCTTAGAACCTTGCGTCATGTGCGGCGGCGCGTTGTATTGGAGCCAAATCTCGAAAGTGGTTTATGGTGCTTCGGATGAAAAACGCGGTTTTAAGGCAAAAATTGGCGAATTACATCCAAAAACTGAAATTGTTTCGGGAATTATGAAAGATGAATGCGGTCAATTGATGAAAGAATTTTTCCAACGCAAACGTTAAATTGATTTCAAAATCGAAAAAACTTCGTCATAATTTTCTATAAAAGCCATGTGTCCTCCATCAAATTTATACAAATGAATGTTAGGCAAATTTGGAATTAAGGTTAAAAATAATTCAGGATTAACTGTTTCATCATTCAGTCCAACAATGATATAAATTCCACCTTTGAAATCATACAAAATCGACGAACGATCGGGACGTTCTCGCATTCCTTTCAAAGCTGCACAAACGCCTTCGATTGGCGTTTTTAAAGCAATTTCTTTTACAAATTTCAATTCTTCTTTGAATTGATCACGATGATGAGCCGCAAATAAAGTTGGCATACTAAAACTCACCAACGCATTGAAATTTTTACGAGCTGTTTCACACGCTTTCAAACGTTGATTTTTCTTCGCTTCATCATCTGGCAAAGTCGAAGAGTTAATCAAAACAATATTTTCTACACGCTCTGGAAAAAGTTCAGCCAACGCGCACGCCACATAACCACCCATCGAATGCCCAATAAAAGTTGCTTTTTCTAGATTTAATTCATCCAAAACCTCAATCACTTTTTCTGCCATTTCTTCCATCGTATTTACCTTTTGCGAATTTTCAGAATTTCCATGACCAGGCAAATCAATTGTAATAATTTGCGCTTCTTTCTCAAGATTTTTTCGTAAATTATTCCAAATTAAATGACTCTCTAAGAAACCGTGTAAAAACACCAAGGGTTTACCGTTTCCAATATTTTCGTAATACAACATATAGTTTGGTTCAGAATTTGTAATTAACTAATGCACAAATTTACAATAATGAAAAAATATAGTCCCATAATAATACTATCAATAGCTATTGGAGCTATTATCATTTATTGTATGACAAAAAATGAGCCTCTTACGATGGGAGATTCTGTACAAAAAGTAATCAAAAAAGATTCTTCTTTTCAAGAAATTGCTTTTGCTTCTCCAAAGACTATGAATAATTCTGAATTGAAATTAATACAAGGAAAAGGTAAATTTGAAATTGAAAAAGTAGCAAAAGAAGAACAAACATTTAGTTTTAGAAATGATTCTTCTTCATCTGTTTTTATTCAAATAATTCCTCAAGATAAACTAGGAAACATTAGAATTAATCAACTTATCTCTCCAAATAATGAAAAAGATGGTCCTTTTGGACAAGAAATCAATTACGATTTAAACGAAAAAGGTTTGTATCAAATTCGAATTGGCGAAAGTTTGATGCAAGGCGATCCATTTGAAGGAAAATATACCTTGAAATTGCAGTTAAAATAGTTACTTTTACAACAGAATTTTTCTGTTATGAAATGGACTTTTATCGCTTTTATTACATTGATTACGCTTTATAGTTGTGAAGACAAATCTACACCAACCATTTATCCAAGCAAGATTGGAGTTGATTCTGCGTACAAGGATTTGGTAAAAAAAGATAAACCAACAACAGAAGATGTAATGAAAGAAGAAGTGGTAAAAACAGCTTCTCCTCAGAAAAAAGTTGTGATAAAACCTCAGCAAAAAGTTATATCTAATACAGATAAAATTGTTCCTTTAAGCGCTAATAACACTACAGAGAATCTTGAAGTAAGTTATGCAAAAGCAAAAGCGGAACCGACTAAAATAGCGGGACAAACCAATACGTTTACGTTTAATGCAGATTCTGCAAAGAAAGTTTGGATCAAAATTTCTGCACAAGATTCTACAGCGAATATTAGAATTAATCACATCAAAGGACCTGCGGATTCTATAAAAGGTGGTCCTTTTGGCAAAGAAACCATTTTCGAATTACCTGCGCGTGGCGTGTATCAATTCTCGATTTCGGAGAAACCAACAACCCCAAAACCATACGCTGGGAAATATAAAGTTGAATTGAAATTATTGTGGAAATAAATCTATTTGTAATAGATTTTGTAGTTAAGTGAATGATTTTTCAAAATATCTTGTTTAATCATTTCACCATTAATTTCATTGTAATATTCGACTGATTTTTTTGTTACAATCAAATCAAAATAGCCATTTCCTTCGGGACAAAAAGGATTTTCGTAAGAAGTTTCTAAACCAATAAAATAGTTTTTGGCTTCGGAAGGTTTAAGTTTTAAATGAATCGGAAAAATATATTTTCCTTGATAATCTTTATCCACTTCAAACCATTTTTCTTCAATCAAACTTTGTTTATCCTCAATCGATTTTAGAATCATTGGTTTGAAATAATAATATTCGTTGCAATAATTTTTCTTTTTCACTTTTGATTCAAACAAAATTTCAATTGCGACAATTTCAATTTCTTTCTCATTTGGAAGTAATAAATTCGAAAATATTTTAAGTCCGAAACTTGTGTTATCCGTTAATCGAACCACTTGTTTAAACTTTGGACGAAATTGTTTGTAATTGGAATAATTCACTACCTCAACTTGATTGAGATTAATCGTATCCAACTTTTGAGCAAAACTCATCACAGAAAGTAAGAAAAGAATTAGAAATTTCATGAGATAAATATATTGTTTTTTGTCATACTAAACTTTTCTGATGAGATTCTGAAACTAATTTAGGATGACTTTTAGATTCCTCCATTCGTCGGAATGACATTTTTTCGATTATCATTTTGAGCCTTTCGAAGAATATACTCGTCTAACCTCTCGACACATTTGAAAAATTCTAACGAATATTTCAAATACTCGAAGTGACGAATCATAATTCTTTTTTTTCGTCAGTTCGAGCGATTCTTTTAAGAATCGTATCGAGAACTAAGACGAAAAATCAATCCATAAAAAAAGCCCAAATCCAATGATTCAGGCTATTTTTATTCTTATAATTTTCCGATTAAATCAAGTTTAAAACTTGTTCTAAATCTTCTAATAAGTCATCTATATCTTCGATACCAACAGACAAACGAATTAAATCATCTGTAATACCTATTTCAGCTCGTTTTTCTGCAGGAATAGATGCGTGTGTCATCGTAGCTGGATGATTTGCTAACGATTCAACACCACCTAAAGATTCAGCCAAAGTGAAAACTTTTAAGTTTTCTAAAATTTTGAAAGCATCTTCTTTTTTCCCAGAAGTTAACGTAAACGTTACCATTCCTCCGAAATCTTTCATTTGTTTTTTCGCAATTTCGTGTTGTGGATGATTTTCCAAACCTGGATAATAAGTGTGCGCAACTTTTGGATGAGCTTCTAAAAACTGAGCGATCTTCATTCCATTAGAACAGTGACGATCCATACGAACAGCCAATGTTTTGATTCCACGTAAAACTAAGTAAGAATCTTGTGGTCCTAAAATTCCTCCAGTTGCAAATAAATTGAAGTGAACATCAGTTGCTAATTGTTCCGAATTAACCACAATTGCTCCCGCAACTAAATCTGAGTGACCTCCTAAATATTTCGTTGCCGAATGCATCACAATATCTGCTCCCAACTCAATTGGACGTTGTAAATATGGTGAAGCAAATGTATTATCAACAGCGACTAAAATGTCTGCTTTTTTTGTTTTTACAGCATCATTTACAGCTTTGATGTCAACCACTTTCATCAATGGATTTGTAGGCGTTTCAACCCAAACCATTTTTGTGTTTTCATTGATTAAAGCGACAACAGCCTCAACATTTGTCATATCTACGAAATGGAATTTCAAACCAAATTTTTCATAAACACGTGTAAACAAACGGTAAGAACCTCCATATAAATCGTCCATCGCGATGATTTCATCACCTGGTTTGAACAATTTTAATACACCATCGATTGCAGCTAAACCAGAACCAAATGCTAAACCTGCAACTCCTCCTTCGATAGATGCTAATGCATTTTCTAAAGCAGTTCTTGTTGGGTTTGCGCCACGAGAATATTCGTATCCTTTGTAATCTCCAGGTGATCTTTGCGCGAATGTTGATGTTTGGTAAATTGGAGTCATTACGGCTCCTGTTGAAGGGTCATGTTGTTGACCTCCATGTATCGCTTTTGTATTGAATTTCATTGTGAATGCTTTTAACTATAGCAAATATATGGAGTTTTATTTATTCTTTGTTTTAAAGATTTGTTAGAATTTATTTCGGGAGATTTTTGTAAATTATATTAGTTTTAATTTACAATATTAAATTTAGTTTATGTTAAAAAAAATCCTATTTCTTTTCATCGGAATGTTAATCATTAATTCATGTACTCCCTTATATAATAAAAAATATCTAATAAAAGGTGATTACCCTAAAATCACAAATAATATTGAAACAAATGGATATTATTACAGACAATATGAAAAAGATGGTGGAATAACAATGTTAGTCTTACTTAATAATGGAATTGCTCATATACCAAATACCGGTTACGGAATAAATGACTGTGGAAGTCCGATTGATTTGGAGTGCGATATTAGAATAAAAGAAGAGCAATTAGTAAAATTTAGCAATATGAAAATTGATACTGACAAGCAAAGTAATGCTAATATCTTTTTATGGAATTGGGGTAAATATGAAATAAAAAATGATACGATTACTATACAGTGGTTTTATAATATACATGGAAGACTTTTTTTAGCTGAAGAAAAAGGAAAAATTATTAATTCTAAATCTATTCATTTTTTTAATAGTAAAAGTTATTATTCAAAAAAATCACAATCAGGTAAATCTATTAATAATTTATATGAATTTAAACCTTTTGACATAAGCGTTTTGTATAAAAAAATACCGAAAAGATTAATAGATAAAAAGTAAAAAAATTTTCTTAATATTCTAACTAAACAATTCGTGTAAAACTTGTAATGATTTAGGCTTTTTGAAATTATTGGTGTGAATTTGATAATACTTCACTAGAATTTCGAGTAAGAGAGAACGTTGTGATTGATTGAATGTATTTTTTGAATCTTCGGAAAAATGTAATTCTAACAATTTTTTGAACAAAACAGTTTCATCTGCTTTCAACATATTGATGGATGAATTTGAATTGGTAAAAAAACCATTTTCTAAATCGAATAGATTTCCGTCAATTTCTAAGTTTGGATAAAAACCAAGAAAATGAGATAATTGAATCAAAAAAATCAAATGAAAATCTGCAAAATCGTCTTTCTTTTGATCAAATTCTTTTAGCGAATGTTCGATGTAAAAATATAATTCAGGATTATCTGATTCTTCTTTTAAAACTAAGTTCAGAATCTCAGCCAAGAAAAAAACAATCGCAGATTTGATAGGATGAAAATGCAACGATTCATAATAATGTGATGTTTGTGCTGATTTTAAGAAAACCAATTGTTGTTCATTTGATTTCGGTTGTAAGCTCAAATCTATTTCTGCTAGCGGAAAATACAACGAAGTATTTCGCTTTTTTTTGGAGAAAACTCCTTTTGCTATAAATGATTTTAAGCCAAAATCTTGTGTATAACAACGTATAATTAAACTCGTGTCACCATATTTTAAGCTCGAAAGTACAATGGCTTTGGTTTCTAAAATTTTCATTAACGGACAACTGCAATTTTCAATGTTTTGGTTTCTGTACCATCTGCATTTGTCATCAAAACTAAGTAAATCCCAGAAGCTACGGGCTTTCCTTTTACATTATTTGTATTCCATTCTACAATTCCTCCTTCGGCTTTTTTCTCAAAAAGTAAATTTCCAACAATATCTGTAATCTTAACCAACGCACGATTTGGAAGATTTTTTATCGTAACATTCCCTTTATATTCTGGTCGATAAGGATTTGGATACGCAATTGCATTGTTAAAATTATTCGCTTCTGTCGACACATCTCCATTATACGAAACCACACCTTTTTCTGTTGCAAAAAATACTTTCGCTGTCGATTCGTCTATGGAAACATCGTACACAATATCCGAAGGTAAAGGTGAGTTCTTAGAAGTAAAATGCAATTTCGTCGACTCTCCACTATCCGAAACATAATAAACGCCCGCTCCATTTGTAGCAATCCATTTATTGTTTGCATTATCCACTTTTATCGCATAAATCCCAACATCTGTTAACAGAGCTTCCGGAATTCCATCTTGAATAATCACAATTGGTTCTGCGACAATATTATTAGAACTTACAGCATTATCAGCTCCGTACAAAACGACTAAACCTTGTTCTGTCCCAATCCATAAATTATTTGATTTGTCATTTGCAACAGTCAGAACATTATTAATTGGTAGCTTATTTGAAGTTGTCATTGTTGTTACAATTTCATATTTTTTGTCTAAAACTGTAACCCCACCTCCTTGTCTACCACTTGCATAATAGGTATAAACATCAGAAAAATCAGGAGAAAGTGCTACTATTGGAGACGTTTTATCAACATCATAACTTTTCCAAGTACCATTTGCATTTCTCTCTACATAATATACAGACTGATAATCAGGCGATTTACCATCAGGATATGAAGCTCCAATATGTAAATTTCCTAACTTATCATAAGCCAAGCCCGAAATTCTAGAACTTGGAAACTGATCGTTAATAATTTTCTTAGGTATTAAATCTACATCAAATTCTAATAAATCAGTTCTTCCATTTTTATCACGTCCATATTTATTAAATGATGAAACTATAAATGTATTTTTATCTTTATCTGGATGAGGAGCGATTCTTAAAACATCTCGAATATCAAAAATATCTTTTGAACGAAAGTTATTCCATTTTTTAGTGTCATAATAAAAAAATCCATCATTATTTTCTAATACGTTTGAATAACTTTCTGTTCCTCCAGGTGCAATCCAAACTTTTCCATTTTTTGTCGTTACAGACCAAGCTTTATTGGTAAAAGGTCCATCAGGATAATATTCTTTATGATTAGATAAATTAATAATTCCATGATTTACAGATCCTCCAAAATAAATATTGTTAATAAAAATTCCAGAATTGAAATTTATTTCATTTCCATCTTCATCAATTATAGGATAATCTAGTCCATTCAAAATAGAAACTTGATTGTTTTGAGTAACAATTAATTGTCCATTAGATGATTTTAAATTAAGAATTGTATTATAAGAACCCACTGAAGAGCCATTTAAAGTTTTCAATTCATTGTTTATCGAATAATAAATCTGATTTTCAAACAATTCTATATTGGTAACATTTTGATTAAATGTTGGCTGTATCCACGAATTAATATTTGGATTATTTAATTTCTTTGAAGTTAATTCACTTGAATAAATTCCGTTTGAAGTTGCGATATATAGTTTATTATTCAAAATTGCTGCATCATTTACTACAGCTGTATTTGTGCGCGTTGTTTCTTTAAATTCTTCCTCTTTTAGATCATAAGAAACAATTCCAAAAGCTCCAGAAATAAACGCAATTCCATCGTTTATAAAAATATGATTGACTTTTTTATCTCCCGAAAAACCATTCCATTTGATATCCAAAACCATTGTCGATTCTCCAGATTTCAGCAAATCTAAACCTCCATTTTCATAACCAACTAAAAACGAATCAGAATCTTTGTCATAAGCCATTGCAGAAACCCCAACATTGTTCAAGAAATTGGTTTTATTTAGCTTAATCCAATCACTTGTTGGATTTTGAGGATTGAACAAGAAAATTCCGTTTTCAGTTCCACAATAAATCACACCATTTACTTCTTCCAACAATTTCACATTATTGTAAGAAAAAAGATCAGCCCAACGCACTTTATCATTTTGAGCGTTTAAACTTGTGAAAATCATGGTGATGAAAATGAACAATTTTGTCTTCATAATGCACAAAAATACTGTAATTTATAACAAAATAACTTGCTAAAAATTGTATTACTTGTTACAATAAATCATAAAATTTGCCTGGAAGCGTCGAAATTATTTGCTTTAATTCCAAATCTAATAAGGTTGGCATCAATTCGTAGGATTTCAAATTTAAGTCAAAAGACATTTTATCAATATGTTGTTTTCCGTTGGTTTTGAGATAATTTACAATTAAATTTTCATCATCAGAAAACTCAATAAACAAATCTATTTGCTTTGGTTTCTTCTTCGAATTGAAATTAAAATAGTCAATAATATCTTTCGAATTTTCGACCAAATAAGCTTGATGAGATTTTATCAAATAATTACACCCAATACTCAACGCATCGGTTGATTTTCCTGGCAAAGCAAACACTTCACGATTATATTCATTTGCAAACTTTGCGGTCACCAAACTTCCTCCTTTAAAAGCAGATTCTACCACAATTGTAATATCCGATAAGCCTGCAATAATCCGATTTCGTTGCAAAAAAGCTTCTGGAACGACAGCTTTAAAACTTGGTTGTTCTGTAATCCAACCACCTTTTTGTAACATCTCAACTGCAACTTTTTTGTGAGCAGCAGGATAAATTCGTTCAAAATTTGTTCCCATTACCGACCACGTCGCCACATTATCTTTGAGCGCATTTGTATGCGCTTCGATATCGCAACCATACGCTAATCCGCTTACAATCGTAACATCAAAATCTGCTAAACCTTCGATTAATTCAGTAATAAAATTTCGTCCATAATTGGTCATTTTTCGTGTGCCAACAATCGAAATCTTTTTGTTATTGAATTGATTAAATTCTAAATTTCCTTTACAAAAAATCACCAAAGGTGCATCAATACATTCTTTTAACAATTGTGGATAAGCTTCATCATAAAAAGTTAAAATATTGATTTGATTATTTTTACAATATTCTATTTCGTTAAAAGCTAAATCTAACCATTTTTTATTTCCAAAATCTTTGCTTATTTGCTGTCCAATTCCCGAAATTTGCATCAAATCTTTTGGTTTACAATTCCAAGCAGCCTCTGCCGAACCAAAAAATTGAATAATTTTTCGAGCTGTTATATCGCCAATTCCTTTCTGAAAAGAAAGTGCTAAAATATATGGTAAATCGGTTTGCATTTTGTTAAATTATTAATATTAAACCAACTAAGAATAATTTTAAGTATTTATTTTTTTGCTAAATCTAAAAAAAATGTTAATTTCGTAGTATGAGGTTAGAAGAGCATATTAGTCAATTATTATTTCAGCACGATTGTGTAATCGTTCCAAACTTTGGTGCGTTTATCTCAAACACTGCTAATGTGGCGTTTGACGAGCAAACAAACACATTTATTCCGCCAAGAAAAGAGCTTTCTTTCAATACAACTTTAACAAAAAGTGATGGTGTTTTGGTGAATAAAATTGTAGAAGATGAGCCAATGTCTTTTGAAAATGCGCAAACATTTTTGAATGAACAAGTTTATTTTTGGCAAGAACATTTGAAAAATGGAAAAGTTTTAACCTTACAATATATCGGATCATTACAATTTAATGACGCTGGAAAAATTGACTTCAAACCAGAAAATGCTCAAAATTATTTCATCGCCGCTTATGGTCTTTCAAATTTACAAGCCAATTACATTTTAGATTCGTCTAAAACTAAAACCTCTAACAAACACATGTCAAAATTTTTAGCCGCAGCCTCATTAATTCCCATTATTGTTGGTGGCTTCCTATATTTTAATACGCCGCAACCCGTGCAAGAATTCGTAACGGAGCAATGGAGCGGTTTGGTTTTGCCAATGATTGGTAAAGATGATGCAACCAAAACTGAAAAACCTACAGTGCAATACGATGTGTATAATATGCCACAAACGATTGCTGAACCTTCTTTGGTTGAATATCAAATTGCCGAAACCGTAACGAAAACAGATACAATTGAAACGCCTAAAAAAGTTGAAATTACAGTTGTAAAGGAAACGAAACTGAATGAAACTGAAAAGGAGATTACGGCAATTGTAAAGGAAAAACCTTCGACAAAAGAAGTTGTAAAAACAGAAACAAAAAAATTAACGAAAGTTGAAGCTCCTAAAACAGCTGAAAAGAAAGTTGAGGACAAAAAAGAAGTTGCAACTAAAACAACTTCAAAATCTAACAATAAAAAATATCAAGTAATTGCGGCTTCGCTAAAACGTCAAGAAGATGCTGATCGTTTGGTTGGAGAATTGAAAAAACAAGGTTACAAAGATGCAGGAGTTTCTTATGTAAAAGGTCGCTATTATTATGTTACATATAGCAGCTTCAATAACATAGAAGACGCGCAAAAATATATGAATGATGTAAATAAAAAGTCTCCTGGAACTTGGGTTAGAACTGAAAATTAATCATCATTTTAATACAATATAAATCGAAATAAGCTGCCCAAAAGGCAGCTTATTTCTTTGTTAGAATGAATATGAAAACTACTTCCAGCCTCCGCCTAAACTTTTGTAAATAGCGACAACTGTACTTAATTGTTTTTCTTTTGTTTCGATTAATTCCATTCTTGCATCCAATAAATCACGTTGAGTTGTTAACACTTCTAAATAATCTGCTCGATTATTTTTGAACAACTGATTCGCAATATCAATAGATTCTACAAGTGCTTTCGCTTGTTTGTCTTTGTAAGAATAACTTTGTTCTAAATTATTAATCTTCGACATTTGATTTGACACTTCTAAATAAGCATTTAAAATTGTTTTATCATATTCGTACAACGCTTGTATTTGATGAGCATTTGCCGTGTTGAACTCCGCTTTTATCGCACTTTTATTAATTAAAGGCGCAGCTAATTCTCCTGCCAATGAGTATAGAATTGACTCTGGCATTTTTACCAAATAAGAAGGTTTGAATGCATTTAATCCTAAAGCCGCAGAAATATTAAGTGACGGATAAAACTCTGCACGAGCCACTTTTACATCCAATGCAGAAGCTTTCAATTCTAGTTCTGCTTGCTTGATATCAGGACGATTTGATAATAATTCAGACGGAATTCCTGCATGCATTGTTTGCGGAATCAAATCCATAAATGATGAACCATCACGTTTTATCGTTTGCGGATATCTTCCCAATAATGCATTAATTCTATTCTCAGTTTCTGTGATATCTTGTTTAATATTAAACTCTTCACTTTCAGATTTTAATAATTCTGCTTCAAATTTTTTCACAGCTAATTCAGTTTCACGAGCAGCTTCTTTCTGAATTTTCACCACACGTAGTGATTCTTTTTGTAACTCAATATTTCGATAAATTAAATCTAATTGACTATCCAAAGACAATAATTCATAATAAGACGAAGCGATTTCAGAAATTAAATTTGTCAAAACAAAATTCTTTCCTTCCACCGTTGATAAATATCGCGCAATCGAAGCATCTTTCGAATTACGTAATTTTTTCCAAATATCAACTTCCCAATCAGCGCTCAACCCAATCGCATAATCCATCAAAGGATCAGGCATTTCTTTCCCAGGTTTTATCTCAGTCGAAGCGTCACCTGCACCTTGACTTGTGTAACGACCAACTTTCTCCACGCCAACTCCAGCAGTTGCAGCTACGGTAGGAGATAATTTTCCGTTTTTGTACAACACTTCATTTTTAGAAATCTCAATTTCTTGAAGTGTGATCATCAATTCTTGGTTATTTTTTAACGCTTCTTCAATCAAAACAACCAAATTTGGATCAGTAAAAAATTGTTTCCAAGGCGTTAGTCCAGAACTTGGTGCATCATCATTTTGCACATTTTGATAAGCTTCTGGAATTTTTGGTGCTTGATGATTTTCTATCTCTTTACTTACCGCAGGAGCTTTACAGCTCCAAATCATTGTTCCAAAAAGACTTATTGCAATTATATTTTTTAAACTATTTTTATTCATCTTCCGTGATTTCTTCTGTTAAAGGATTCTCATCTTCGTATTTCACCAATTGCATTTTATCCGCCAAGGCGCCAAACGCAACATATAAACCGGGCACAATAAACAACCCGAAAATAGTTCCGAACAACATTCCACCCGCAGCAGCAGTACCAATTGTTCTATTTCCTACAGCTCCCGGACCAGAAGCAATAACCAACGGAATAAGACCTGCAATAAACGCAAATGATGTCATCAAAATTGGACGGAAACGAACTCCTGCACCTTCAATCGCTGATTTTACAATTGATAAACCTTCATTATGTTTCTGCACAGCAAACTCAATAATCAACACCGCATTTTTACCGAGAAGTCCAATCAACATCACCATTGCAACTTGTGCATAAATATTATTTTCTAATCCTAATAATTTCAAGAAGAAAAATGCTCCGAAAATTCCTGTAGGTAATGAAATGATAACAGGTAAAGGCAAAATGAAACTTTCGTATTGAGCTGCTAAAATCATATAAACGAAAATTAAACAAATGGCGAAAATAATCACCGCTTCATTTCCACGAGAAACCTCATCTTTCGAAATTCCTGCCCAATCAATTCCAAAACCACGAGGCAATGTATTTTTAGCTACTTCATTAATCGCTGCTATCGCTTGTCCACTACTATAACCAGGAGCTGGCGTACCACTAATTTCTGCTGCATTATACATATTGTGACGCGTAATTTCTGATAATCCATACACTTTTTCAATTTTCATGAAAGCTGAATACGGAACCATTTCACCTTGATCATTTTTCACATATAATTTCAATAAATCTTCTGGTAGCGCACGATATTCTGGCGAAGCTTGTACCATCACTTTATAAGGTCGGTCAAATTTGATGAAACTTGTTTCGTAATTAGAACCAACTAATGTTGATAAATTATCCATCGCATTTTCGATCGAAACTCCTTTTTGTTCGGCAATATCATTGTCAATTTTCAAGACATATTGAGGAAACGAAGCACTATAAAATGTAAATACAGAACTCAATTCTGGACGACGAGTTAATTCTTTTACAAAATCACGGCTCACTTCTTCCATTTTATGATAATCTCCACTACCTGCTTTATCCAACAATCTCAATTCGAAACCTCCTGCAGCACCATATCCAGGAACAGATGGTGGTTGAAAATATTCGATATTCGCACCATTAATATTTCCAGCTTTTTCTTCTAATTCTTTGATGATTTCTTCAGCAGATTTAGAACGTTCGTCCCAACTTTTCAAGTTAATCAAACAAGTTCCAGAGTTTGCTCCTGTACCTTCTGTCAAAATCTCATAACCTGCCAATGACGAAACTGATGAAACGCCATCAATTCCTTCTGCTATTTTTTGTAATTTTTGAGAAACTTCATTTGTTCTTTCTAACGTAGAACCTGGAGGTGTTTGAATAATCGCATAAAACATTCCTTGATCTTCGTTTGGAATAAATCCAGAAGGCAAACTATTATTCAAGAAGAAAACTCCAGCACAAAATGCTAGTAAAATTCCGAACGTAACAGTTCGCTTGTTAACTGTTTTAGTTAAAACTTTTTCATATTTAAAAGATCCTTTGTTAAACAAATTATTAAACTTCAACAAAAATTTATTTAACATTGTTTTCTTTCTTGGTTGATCATGATTATTTTTCAAAATCATTGCACACAAAGCTGGTGTAAGCGTTAAGGCTACAATCCCTGATAAAATAATTGATGTCGCCATCGTAATCGAAAATTGACGATAAAAAATACCAACAGGTCCAGACATAAACGCAACTGGAATAAACACAGCTGCCATTACAAATGTAATTGCGATAATTGCTCCACTAATTTCGCGCATTGCTTCTTCCGTCGCACGTAAAGGCGAGAGATTTTTCTCTTCCATCTTGGCATGGACAGCCTCTATCACCACAATCGCATCATCGACGACAACTCCAATCGCCATAACTAAAGCAAAAAGGGAAATCAAGTTTAATGTAATTCCAAAGAAACTCATCAACGCAAAAGTTCCGATCAAAGAAACAGGAACAGCCAACGCAGGAATCAATGTAGAACGCCAATCTCCTAAGAATAAAAACACCACAATACCAACTAAAACGAAAGCTTCAAAAAGTGTGTGTACCACTTTTTCCATCGAAGCATCTAAGAATTTCGAAACGTCATATGAAATCTCGTAATCCATTCCTTTTGGCAAATTATTTTCTTTCAAATCTGCCATTAATGCTTTGATGTTTTTGATGACTTCACTCGCATTACTTCCGTACGATTGTTTTATCACAATTGCGGCAGAAGGTTTTCCGTTCAATGTTGAATAAATATCATACATCGAACTTCCGAATTCTATATTAGCAACATCTTTTAAACGCAATATTTCTCCATCAGGATTTGCTCTTAAAATGATATTTCCATATTGCTCTTTTGTGTTATATCGACCTGAATATTTTAACACATATTCGAATGTTTCTGAACGTTTTCCTGAACTTTCTCCAGTTTTCCCAGGTGAAGCTTCAATACTTTGTTCATCCAATGCTTTCATCACATCATCCGCAGAAATATTATACGCTTGCATACGATCTGGTTTCAACCATACACGCATCGCATATTCTCTGTTTCCTAAAATATCTGCATCTCCAACTCCATTAATACGTTTTAACTCAGATAAAATATTGATATCTGCATAATTATATAAAAATTGTTGATCAGCTTTTGGATCATTACTGTACAAGTTAATGTACATCAACATGTTTGATTCTTCGCGTGTGATTTTCACACCTTCGCGAACTACCAAAGGTGGAAGTTTATTTACAACCGAAGAAACACGATTTTGCACATTTACAGCTGCAATATTGGGATCAGTTCCTAAATCAAAAATCACTTGAATAGACGCTTCACCATCATTCCCAGCATCAGATGTAATATATTTCATTCCAGGAACACCATTTAGCGCACGTTCTAATGGAATTACAACCGACTTGATCAATAATTCATTATTCGCACCAGGATATTCCGCTGTAATATTCACCTTTGGAGGCGAAATTGAAGGGAATTGCGTTACGGGTAATTTAACTAATGATAGAATTCCTAAGAAAACTATAATCAACGAAATGACAATCGAAAGAACGGGTCTTCGAATAAATTTATCAAACATAACTTTGAATTTTTTAGATTAGTTTGATTTTAATTTTAACGATGAAAGAACTTTTCTTGGTGCAATAAATTTCGTTTTGATTTTATCATCATCTTTCACTTTCTGAACACCTTCTAACAGAATATTATCTTTCTCCGAAAGTCCGCTTTCTACCACATAAACATCAGGCATTTCTAGACCAATCGTGATATTTCGCGATTTCACAACACCATTTTTATCTACTACAAAAACGTAGGTTTTATCTTGAATTTCGTAAGTTGCTTTTTGTGGAATTAATAAAGCATCATGTAACGGAACTGTCATTTTTACTTTCCCTGTTTCACCATTTCTCAACAAATGATTTGGATTTGCAAAACGCGCACGAAACGCAATATTTCCTGTTTCGTTGTTAAATTCTCCTTCTATCGTTTCTACCAAACCTTTTTCTGGTAAAGGTTTATTATTCGCCATAATCAACGAAACTTGTTTACTCGCTCTATCTTGAATATTTGTTTGATAATCTAAATATTCAGGCTCAGAAACGTTGAAATAAGCAAACATTGATGAGTTATCAGACAAATTTGTTAATAACATTCCTTCGTCAATCAAGCTTCCCAACTTCATAGGAATTCTATCAATAACACCAGAAAATGGCGCACGAATATCTGTAAATGATAAATGTAATTGAGCCAATTGCATTTCTGCTTTCGATTTTTCTAATCGTGCTTGCGCAATAGCTTTTTCGTTCTTAGAAACGACATTATTATCAGCCAAAGTTGCTGAATTTTGCAATTCAATTTGTGCCTCTTTTACCTCTGCTTTTGATTTCAAATATTCGGCTTGATACATCGAAGGCATAATGCGAAACAACAATTGACCAGCTTGTACATGTTGACCTTCATCCACAAAAACTTTTTGTAAATATCCTTTTTCTTGCGCACGAATTTCAATGTTTCGTACCGACTGAATTTGGGCAACATAATCCTTATCCACAATCGTATCCATTTTGATTGGCGTTGTGATTGGATAATCTTTCACTTCTTCTTTTTCCTGTTTTTTTGATGAACAACTTGTTGTCAACAATACAGTACTCAGAGCAACAAATAATGCGACTCTTTTCATAATTCTTCTAACTATTAAATGTAAAATTTGATTAAATGGATTTCTTGGTAGAAGTAGTTTTACCAAAAAATATTACATACAAAAATTGGCTAACATTCAGCTATTCATGGACTGAACACTAATTTTTGGTGTATTTTAAAAATTTAAGAAATCAATCAAATTCTGATTGTACGTAACAAAATGTACTTACAACTCGAAAATTTGATGGTTTTATTGTAGAAGATGTGTTTCTTTCTTAAACCTTGAATTATAAAGTTTAAAACCAGAACAACACTTAATAGTTTGATACAAGTTTCTAAGTCGATTTTGTTTGATGTCTGAAAATCATCATCAATCGTTTCGATACTTGGATTAAATTCTTGAAATTGATTTGAATTTGAAGTTTTAGAAAATTTAGTTTCAACAATTTTACTTGCGTGATAAATATGTGTATTATCGTTAACAACCGTCTGTGAAGTTAAATTTCCTTGAAAATGTTGAGTACCCGCAAACACTTTAGTTTCCGCAAAAAATAGCAGAAATAAAGCAGATAGCAAGTATGTGATAAACATTTTCATAATTCTTTTCAAATGTAAGACTTGAAATAATACAATAATCTATATTAACATTTTTTAACTATAAAATTTTATTGACTTAATAAAAAACTCAATTACAAATACTTAACACAACGATAATAACTGTTTCAAAACTCAAATATTTTGTTGAAATTTGCATCCAACAAACAAAAGTTTATGGCGAAAGCAAAAACAGCAAAAGAGTCGTTAGCAGTAATGACAAACTTGGTTTTACCGAATGAAACCAACAATTTAGGAAACATGTTCGGAGGTGAATTATTGGCTTCTATGGATAGAATTTCTTCTATTTCTGCGAAAATGCACGGTGGAAGTTTTTTGGTTGTAACAGCAAGTGTCAATCACGTTGCGTTTAACATTCCGATTCCAATGGGAAGTACGGTAAAGTTAGAATCTAAAGTAACTCGTGCATTCAAATCATCGATGGAAGTTTATGTTGATGTTTACGTTTACGATTATGAAAATTGTGTTTATAACCAAACAAATAGCGGTATTTACACATTTGTAGCCGTTGATAATGACAATAAACCTGTTCAAGTTCCTGAATTAATTCCAGAATCTGAACAAGAAATCGAACGTTATGAAGCTGCTTTGCGTCGTAAACAATTAAGTTTGATTTTGGCGGGAAGAATGAATCCTGCTGACGCACACGAATTGAAATCGTTATTTATAGCAGAATAAAATAAAAAAGTCGAAACAATGTTTCGACTTTTTTATTGATATAATTTTTTAACCTTTCCCAGCTAAACGATCCACCACATATTCTATTTGTGTCTTCCCGTGCGGTTTAGGTTTTCCTTCTGCGTCTAAATTAACCATCGTAATTCGATCGACAGTAATAATGGTTTCATGCGTCATTTTGTTACGTACTTCACATTGTAAAACCAATGAAGTTGTTCCAAATTTCACCACCTCAATTCCTATTTCCACAATATCACCTTCACGAGCCGAAGCCATAAAGTTGATTTCAGACATATATTTGGTTACAACATGCGAATTTTCTAATTGCACAATGCTATATAACGCCGCTTCTTCATCAATCCAAGCCAAAAGCTTTCCTCCAAAAAGTGTTTTATTTGGATTAAGATCTTCCGGTTTTACCCATTTACGAGTGTGAAATTTCATAGTTCTCTGTTTTAAGTTCTTGTTTATTTTCTGTTGCCAAATGATTCGCATCCGAAATAAACTTGACTAAATTTACAGCATATTTTCCATCTAACAAAGATTCATTATGACGGATTAACGCATCAGAAATTTCAGCAATGGCGTTGGGATGAAAATTCTTTTGTTCAGTAGAAATTTTGTTTGAACAACACACATTTTTTAAATCAGAATAAATCATTTGATTAAGATATTGATCTCCAATCTTAATTGTTCCTTTCTCCGCAATAAGCGTGATATTACTTTCGAAATTTTTATTGAAAACTGACGTTGTATAAATCATATGTCCGATTGCTCCATCAGCCGTAAAATCAACACAACCCGAATCATCAAATTCTGTCACTTCTTGATGTGTAAAATTGAAACTTTTAGAATTTGTACAAATTACCTCATCAAACCAAAAATTCATGATATCAACAAAATGTGAAAATTGAGTAAACAAAACACCTCCGTCCATTTCTTGGTTTCCGTGCCATTCGCGCAACTTGTAATAATTCTTGTTACGATTCCAATAGCAATTAATATTCACCATGAAAACTTTTCCTAACGAATTATTGTCAATCAAATTCTTTACATATTGCACAACTGGAGAAAAACGAAGTTGCATCGACGTAAAAACTCTAAGATTTTTCTCTTCCGCAACTTTCAATATTTCCTTTGCATCTTCTACAGTTAATGCAATTGGTTTTTCAATCAAAACATTTTTCCCAGCTTTTAAACAACGAATCGCATGTTCGCGGTGCAAACCATTTGGCGTAGCAATCACAACAACATCAGTTTCTTGATCTTCGTTCAAAAAACTTTCAAGTGTTGAATAACCTTTGAAAGGTAAATCTTCTGGTAAATTAAAATCAATCACCGAAATTAAATGTGCGTTTTCCGTTTCCTCTATCGCTTGTTGATGTACACGTCCAATATGACCGTAGCCTAAAATGGAAAAATTCTTCATTGAATTTATTTAATAATTTTTTCTAATATCTTTTGTGTGATTAGATAAGTTGGTTTTACACCTGTTAATCCTAAACCTCCAGAAGCCAATGTACTTCCTGTTTCTAACGGATTATCAGAAGCGTAATAAGCATACATTACTTTAACATCTTTATCGATGTGATGTCTAATTTTTGACGCAACCTGAATCGCTTTTTGATAATGCGCACCTTCCATTTCTAATCCAATCGCTTGGAAAGACGAATTTTTGAAATACTCTAAAACGTCTTTATTTTGTAATGATGTTCCTAAAACCGAAATCATTGGTCCTTCATAAACACCTAAACCTTGTCCTTCGAAATCTGCAGCGGTTAATTCGTTATCAAAAACATAATTATCTGTTGTTCCTTCGAAAACATGCGCTGTAGCAATCATTATATCACCTTTTATTCCTTCAAGAATACCAGCTTTACCCATAATCGCAACAGATTTTACATTCATTTTGAATTTTACATCTCCTACTTTGTATGGTTTCAACAACTCATCCATCGCCTCAAATGCTTGCTCACCAAAGGCATAATCCATCACAATAATCACCTCATTGTTCTTATCTTTTGCATAAGAAAATGCTGAATTTGCAATGTTTACTTTAGATAAATCAATAATTTGAACATCGATATTTGTTCCTGATTGATCTTTGATATAAACTAAACCATTTTGTTGAGTGTATTCATTTAACGAATCGCGCAACATTTTGTTGTTTGCCGCACTCAAATCTTCGTAAATTTCTACTCCATCATTTTTGTATTTTCTTTTCAATCCATCATATGCATACAACATGTTCGAAACACTGTGCATATTAGCAGAAATGATATGAATGTTTTTATCTTGAAGATTATTTTCGAATAATACACGTTTGATTTCATTCGCCCATTTTTCTCCAATCATATGGTGACCTATCGATTCACGTAAAGTTGATGTAAATGTAATTTCACGTTTCTTAGTTCCGATACGATCTTGTTGACTTGTGTAACCCATCCAATAAACTACACGGAAAAAATAATCTTTATCGTCTGCTTTACTGAAATAATGATGAATTTCTTGTGTTTCTTCAAACGTTCTTCCTAAAATAGTTGATAAATGCATCAAAGCAACTTCACGTTCTTTTCGAGAAATTTCAACTTCATTGAATACAACATTTTCAATAAATTCCCACGCTCTACTTTTAGAAAGTGTTTCGTTACTGAATGCTCTATTTCTGATTTTATCCGCCTCATTGTATAAAAACGTTAAGTGCGTCAACACATCATAAATATCAGAACGACCGCGAGAAATTTCGATATTCATTTGATCATCATCAATTCTATAACAAAAACGACGACGTTTTGCAGGAATAATTGGCGTGAAAATAGAACGATCATAGCCTTCGTCAGATGTAAAAGACACATAAGGCGTTTCTACGATTCCTTCTGGTAAACGATCTAAAACATACATTAATCCACTTAATTCTACTTTGTTTGGATCTGTCATTGATCCGTAGATTTCTGGATTAATTTCGAATAATAAATTTCTTAATATTTTTCCAGGTGCACCAGATGGACGGTACACTCCTCTATGAAATAAATGACGCATAGAGATATATAATCTTTCAATAGCGTCAGTAGATCTTCTTGCTCTTGTTATTGACATAATAATTTTTTTTACTTTTTTTGGTTGTTTAATTCTTGTTGAATGGCCATTAATTCATCGTACCATTCTTGTCCAAATTTTCGGACTAACGAATCTTTTGCAAATGTTGCAACATTCACTTTCAATTCTTTTCCTAAGGTACAAGCATCCGAGCAGATATCCCATACATCATAGTTAACAGAAGTGAAATTTGAATATTCCTTAACACGAACTGGATACAAATGACAAGAAATCGGTTTTTTGTAATCGACTTTTCCGTCTTCGTATGCTTTTTCAATTCCACATTTTGAAAAACCATTTTCTTCGAAAACTAAATAAGCACATTCGCGATTATTGACTAATGGAGTTACCCAATCGCCATCAGTATCCATTGTGTACTTACCTTCTTGCTCAATCACCGCAATTCCTTCGGGACGCAAATAAGGTTTTACATCTTCATAAATATCGTCTAATACAGTTAGTTCGTCATCATTCAAAGGCGCTCCTGCGTCACCTTCTACACAACAAATCCCTTTACATTTGTTCAGATTACAAACAAAATCTTTATTTAGTAGTTCTTCAGATACAAGGGTTTTTCCTATTTGGAACATGTTACATTAAATTTTGTAACATGCAAAGGTACGGAAAATTCCTCAGAAAAATGTAATTTTGTAAAAGAATAATGGATAATCTACTTTCAAAAATCAATCATCCTAAGGAACTTAGGACTTTTGAAGCGTCTCAATTAACTGCTTTAGCTCACGAGATGCGCGAGTTTATTTTGGATACTTTGAGTGTAAAACCAGGACATTTAGGTGCTAGTTTGGGTGTGATTGAATTAACGATTGCATTACATTATCACTACAATACACCTAAGGATTTGTTAATTTGGGATGTAGGTCATCAATGTTATCCACATAAAATTTTGACAGGTCGTCAAAAAATTTTCGATTCACTTCGTCAAAAAGATGGTATTTCCGGTTTTCCTACACGTATAGAAAGTGAGTTTGATACATTTGGAACGGGACATTCTTCTACCTCTATTTCAGCAATTGTTGGGATGGCAACTGCGGATAAAATTAATCAAATCAATAGAAAACACATTGCAATTATTGGTGATGCATCGATTACTTCTGGAATGAGTTTAGAAGCATTAAATCATCTTGGATCGACAGATTTGGATGTTTTAGTGATTTTGAATGATAATGATATCGGAATTGATCCTTCGGTTGGTGGTTTGAAAAAACATTTTAAATCATTAGAAAATCAATCCGAAAATATCTTTACCAATTTCGGTTTAAATTTTATTGGAACAATTGATGGACACAATTTTGATGAATTATTGAATGCTTTCAATAAAACTGATTCAATCAAAGGTCCGAAAGTTTTACACATCAAAACAATAAAAGGAAAAGGTTACGAACAAGCCGAAATCGATCAAGTAAAATGGCATGCTCCAGGTTTGTTTGATAAAGAAACGGGCGAAATAAAATCGAAGAAAAAAGAAAAATCGTATCAAGATGTTTTTGGTGAAACCATGCATCAATTACTTGAAGAAAATTCACAAATCGTTGCAATAACACCTGCGATGTTAACAGGAAGTAATTTGGTAAAATGTCATCAAGATTTTCCTGAACGTGTTTTTGATGTCGGAATTGCTGAGCAACATGCGGTGACGTTTGCAGCTGGTTTGGCGACGCAAAATACCATTCCGTATTGTGTGATTTATTCGACATTTTTACAACGTGCGTACGACCAAGTCATTCACGATGTAGCGTTACAGAATCTGCCTGTTGTATTTTGTATTGATCGTGCAGGATTCGTTGGTACAGATGGCGCAACGCATCATGGTTATTTTGATATTGCGTATTTGCGCGAAATTCCGAATATGATTGTGTCTTCGCCTCGAAACGAAAAAGATTTCAAAAATTTATTGTACACAGCGCAGTTTACAACTCAACCTTTTGCGATTCGTTATCCAAAAAATAATATCCAAATAAGTGATTCTAAAGTCGAAAAAATAGAAATCGGTCAATCTGAAATTATTTTTGAAGGAAATAAATTAGCGATTCTTTCAACTGGATTAATTAGTTCTCGAATTGAGGAAATTATCATCCAAAATAATCTTCAAGAAAAAGTTGCTTTGATTGATTTTCCATTCATCAAACCTTTGGATGAATCTCGCTTAAAAGCTATTTCACTAAAATATTCTACCATTCTAACTTTTGAAGATGGAATAAAAAAAGGAGGTTTTGGAAGTGGAATTTTAGAATTTTTAAATTCTATTCATTACAAAGGGAATATCACAATTAATGGATATCCAGACGAATTTATCGAACATGCTTCGATTTCTGAATTAGAACAAATGATTGGTTTAGATGATTCTTCAATATTGGAAATAATTTTTTCTTACCTAAAAATTCAACAATCCTAAAAATTAATAATTTTCGGTACGAGAGTTGTTATTCTTTCTCTAATTTATAAACACAACAACAATGAAAAAAATAATCGGTTTATCTTTTATAGCAGTATTGTTAACATTGCAATCTTGCGGTACAACAAAAAATATGCAAGAATTCTACACAAAATATCACAATCAATCTACTGTAATTCCTTTACCTTCTTTTGCGTTGAAATTAGCTGGAAAAGCTGGCGGAACAGATTTATTTAATTATTTAAAATCGGCTAAAGTTTTTGTTGTTTCAGATGCTGGACAAGGAAAACAAAAAAGAATCATGAACGATTTGCAATCGTCTATGCGTGGTGAAAAATACGAAAACTTAGTAAAATTCAAAGCGAAAGATAGCCGTTTGAACATTTCATTACAAGAAGATGGCGGACGAGTTAAGAAAATGATTTTTGGAATTAACGGTTTGCGAAATGTATTGGTTATCGATTCTAAATTAGATATTCCAAGAACAGATTTAGACAAAATTTTAGACAAAGTTTCGGCTGAAGATATTGCAGATTTAGCAGATATTTTGAAATAATATATGAAGCCAGCTAATTTGCTGGCTTTTTCTTTTGAAATTACTTTGTAACTTTGTCGCATGAGTGGAAAATTATATTTGGTTCCGACGCCAATCGGAAATTTGGGAGATATGACATTTAGAGCGGTTGATGTGCTAAAAGAATCAGATGTTATTTTGGCAGAAGACACGCGAAATAGTGGTATTTTACTGAAACATTTCGAAATTTCTACTCCAATGCGTAGCTATCATATGCACAATGAGCATCAAGCAACTGAGGATATTATTCGTCAGTTAAAAGATGGACAAATCATTTCAATTATTACAGATGCCGGAACTCCAGGTATTTCTGACCCAGGTTATTTGTTAGCCAAAGAATGTGTGGCAAATAATATTGTAATCGAATGTTTACCAGGCGCAACCGCTTTTGTTCCTGCATTAGTTGTTTCTGGATTACCAAATAACGAATTCACTTTTGTTGGATTTTTACCTGTAAAAAAAGGAAGAAAATCTAAATTAGATTCATTGTTAGAAGAAAAGAAAACGATGATTTTCTACGAATCTCCACATAAAATTGGACGTACTTTAAAAGATTTAGCCGAAGCTTTTGGAACTGAACGCAAAGCAAGTTTATCACGTGAAATCTCGAAAAAATTCGAAGAAACTTTACGCGGAACATTAACTGAATTAGCCGAAATAGCCGAAAAAAGAAATTTGAAAGGTGAAATGGTTTTGATTGTAGAAGGAAATCATTAATCGTTGAAACGAATATCTTTTATATTCAATTGCCAAGTTCCTTTTCCTTGCCAATAATTCATTCCGATTGTGTACACCATATCAAATGATTGTCCTTTCTCTAATTTTGGTCCAAATTTTCCTAATTTGAAGCCAATTGCAGGAAACGTAATACGTGTATCGCGCTGATGTACGTATAAACGCGCATGTTCTTTACCAACTAATCGGAAATCTGTTGCTAATAAATCCTTCGAAATAAAAACAGGATTCATATTATCTGGTCCAAAAGGCGCCATTCGCATCACCGATTCCAAGAAAGAACGCGTCATATCATTAAAAGAAATTTCTTTATCGATCAAAATTGATGGCGTAAAATGTTTTCCATTCGACATTTCTTTCACTGTTTGATCGAATCTAATCTTGAATTCTTCAAAATTTTCTTCTTTCATTGCTAAACCAGCAGCAGCCATATGTCCACCAAACTGTGTTAACAAATCTTTGTTTTTTTCGATTGCCGAATGTATATCGAACTCTTGAATAGAGCGAGCCGAACCTACAATTTCACCTTCATTATTCTTCGTACAAACAATAGTTGGTTTATAATACAAATCGACCAAACGAGAAGCTACAATTCCGATTACACCTTTATTCCAAGACGCATCGTAAACAATGGTCGAATATTTTTCTTTGGTATTGATTTGATCCAATTGAAAAAGTGCATCATGCGTCATATCAAGATCCAAGGTTTTGCGCTCGTTATTTAATGAATTAATATCATTCAAATATTTACGACAATCCTCTTCATCAGTACTCAACATAAAACGAACCGCTTCCGAACCATGTTTTATACGACCTGCAGCATTAATTTTTGGTGCAATAGAAAAAACAACATTCGAAATATTGACATTATTTTTAATATTAGTCGGAATTAATTGCTGAAAAGCCAAACGAGGATCTGAATTTAATCGTTTCAAGCCAGCATAAGCCAGCACACGATTTTCTCCTGTAATCGGAACAATATCAGCCGCAATACTTACTGCAACTAAATCTAAAAGTGGTAAAAGATTTTCTTTTGGAAGATTGAATTTCTCTGTATAAGCTTGCACCAATTTAAACCCAACGCCACAACCGCTCAAATCTTTGTAAGGATAACGACAACCTTTTTGTTTTGGATCTAAAACAGCGTACGCTTTAGGCACAGAACGATCTGGTAAATGGTGATCACAAATAATATAATCGATGCCTTTTGATTGGGCATATTTTATTTCTTCGTGCGCTTTAATTCCACAATCTAAAGCAATTACAAGTGAAATATTATTTTGTACAGCGAATTCTATACTTTGTTGAGAAATTCCATAACCTTCGTTATTTCGGTCAGGAATATAAAAAAAGACTTTCGAGTAGATAGAAGTCAGAAATTCGTAAAACAAAGTTACGGCTGTTGTTCCATCTACATCGTAGTCTCCAAATATTAAGATATTTTCTTCGTCATCAATTGCATTTTTGATACGTGAAACCGCATCACACATTCCTTTCATCAAAAAAGGATCATGCAATTCGTCTAAGGATGGATTAAAATACGATTTGGCTTGCGCAAAATTCGTAATTCCACGTTGGGCTAATAAAATAGCAAGCACCTCAGAAATGTTAAGCGATTCTCTTAAATCCTTAACAACTTCAGTATTGGGCTGTTCTTTTATTTCCCATCTTTTTTCCATCTCTTTAATTTACATAAATTTTTTAATTAGAGAGAAGGGTAAAGCGAATATTATTTTGATTTATTTGCTTCTTTCACGTATTTATCTAACGCCATTGTCATTGAAGGCGTTTGTGGTGTTGGCACCTCAATGTCTACACGTAATCCCATCTCTTTTGCTTGATCTACTGTCGATTTTCCGAAAACGGCAATTCTTGTATTTTCTTGCACGAAATCTGGGAAATTTTCGAATAATGATTTGATTCCTGAAGGTGTAAAAAATACTAAAATATCGTATTTTACATCAGACAAATCAGATAAATCACTCGAAACAGTTCTAAACAAAGTTGCTTTTTGCCAAGTTAATCCTAAACTATCTAGTAAAGTAGGAACATTTGGTTTTAAAACATCAGATGCTGGTAATAAAAAGTTTTCGTCTTTGTGCTTTTTAAATAAAGGCACCATATCCGCAAAAACTTTTTCTCCAATATAAATTTTACGTTTTCTGTAAACAATGTATTTCTGTAAATAGAATGCAATTGCTTCTGATTCGCAAAAATATTTCATAGAGTCAGGAACAGTAAAGCGCATTTCTTCTGCTAAACGGAAAAAATGATCAATAGCGTTTCTACTTGTAAAAATTACAGCAGTCACTTTGCTAAAGTCAATTTTTTGTTGTCTTACTTCTTTAGCGTCTATTCCGACAACTTGGATAAATGGTCTAAAATCAATTTTGATTTTATTTCTTTTTTCAATCTCGTAGTATGGCGAGTTTTCTGCCTGAGGCTTAGGTTGAGATACTAATATTGATTTAACTTTCATAGTAATTTTAGATTACTTTACCTACAATTAATAGTTTTGCTAATACCATTATAGGTAAAATTTCTAGGGTGCAAAGGTACAAAATATTATAATACCAAACTGATTTATTGTCACTTATTTGTTTTGCGTATATATGATAAATTTCGAATATTCTATTCAAAAACAACAAAATAAAGCCAATCACCATCAAGTAATCTTTGTTAATTTGTGTGTAAAAAAACAAAAAACAAATAATAAGTAAGAGTAAAACATTTTTTGCATTGACAAAACTCGAACTTTTCATAAAATATGAAACAGAACTAGATTCGTAGAAAACACGATAAAAAATTACCTCAATCATCAACCTAAAAAGCATTATCAAACTAATTACACCAAAGGTAATTCCGACACGTGAAAGATAATAAAACTTAAAATTTGGAATATGATTATATGTAATATCAAAATACGAAACCAACAACAAACTTATCAGCAAAACCGTCACACCATTAACAATAAAACTAAATAACGTCGTATTATCATCCGTAAAACTCATGTATTCGGTTTTATTATCTAGCGTTTTGAAATTTTTCGCAAACAAGTATTTTGCTGCACAAACCAATAACAAACACACCGTCAAAGCAATAAGAACAGTGTCATTGCCAAGTGTATTTTTTCCTATCGAGATTAAATCGTTTGTTTTCATAATTTTTTCAAAAATACAAAAGACTAACAATCTTATAACTATCTTTATGCCCACAAAATAATATTTATGTCGGACAAATTAGTTATTATCCCGACCTACAACGAAAAAGAAAACATAGAAGCCATTATTCGTGCAGCTTTGGCTGTTGACGGAGCATTTGATGTGCTTATTGTTGACGACAGTTCTCCAGATGGAACGAATGATATTGTAAAACGTTTGATTCCTGAATTTAATGGACGTTTGCATTTAGAAATTCGTACCACAAAAGATGGTTTAGGACGCGCTTATGTACATGGATTTAAATGGGCTTTGGCAAATAATTACGAATATATTTTCGAAATGGATGCCGATTTTTCACACAATCCAAATGATTTACCTCGCTTATACCAAGCCTTAGCAGATGGTGCCGATTTAGCAATTGGCTCACGCTATTCTAACGGTGTAAATGTTGTGAATTGGCCAATGAACAGAGTTTTATTGTCATATTTTGCGTCGAAATATGTGAGCATCATCACGCGATTACCTGTACATGACGCTACAGCAGGTTTTGTTGGTTATAAAGCAAACGTGTTGAAATCTTTGGATTTGGATAAAATACAATTCAAAGGTTATGGTTTTCAGATTGAAATGAAGTATAAAACGTGGATTAAGAAATTTAAGCTAAAAGAAGTTCCTATTATTTTTACAGACAGAACTTTAGGCGAATCAAAAATTAGTTCTGATATTATTGGAGAAGCCGTTTTTGGTGTAATTTCGTTACGATTAAGAAAAATATTTGGTAAATTATGAAAAACATAATCTTTTTATCACTGATTTTTTTGAGTATTTTTAGTTGCGCACCAAAAAATTACGACAAACCAAAAGATCTCATCAATCAATCTGAAATGATTGATATTCTTACAGATTTATACATTAGTCAACAAGGTCTACAGATGTTTCCTACTCAAAACCAAGATCAAAGTATAGATTTAGCAAAAGATGCCGTAGATATTATGAAAAGTTATGATATCACGTTTCATCAATTTTCTGAGAGCTACAAATATTATATGATGCAGCCCGAAAAATTCAAAGATATGCTGAATGATGTGAAAAAGAATCTTGAAGATAAATTATCTGACGAAGAAAAAGAGCGTCAAAAAAATCAAAAGAATAGCTTAAATAATACTATAGAAGCAGAAAAATAAACAAAAAACCTCAAGTGAATCACTTGAGGTTTTTTGTTTGTCATAATTTACCTTATAATTATATTGTAATTTTTACAATTATTTAATTATAAACTTCTTAATCAATTAAATTTATAATCTATATTTGTATCAACTAAAAAATCCTTCTGATGCAATCTAAAAAGATAAGTAAATCAAAGAAAGTTGGATTTGGATCGAAAACAATCAATTATAAAGACGTCGTTATCGTTTCTATTTTAATTATAATAGCTGCTTTAACCATCTTAATATTTTTGAATTCTTAACGAACAAATCCCTGTATTTATCTTAAAGGAAATCATCTTAGTTTCGCAATATTGCATAAGGTAATAACTACTCACAGGTAGTTAATAGTTGATAGATTTAAAAGCCTTTCAATAACTATTGTGAGGCTTTTTAATTGTTATACAGATTTAATTTCAAAACCAAGTTTTTTCCAATCTTCCCAAAATATTGGATATGATTTTTCTACAACCATTTCATTCTCAATTCGAATTGGGTAAATTTGAGCCAGAGGCGCCATACACATTGCCATTCTATGATCATTGTAAGTCGCTAAAGTTGGCGTTTCTGTATAATTATTATACCCCTCAATTGTTAAAGAATCGTTTGTAATTGTAATAATTGCTCCAAATTTTTCTAACTCATTTTTAAGTGCAACCAAACGATCGGTTTCCTTAATTTTTAGTGTTTCTAAACCAGTTAAATGACATTTTGCTTTCAATCCCACACAGGTTGCCGAAATAGTTTGCGCAATATCAGGAGTGTTGATTAAATTTAATTCAATGATAGATTTAGGTGAGAAATTTTCGTCATTTTTCAATGTTAAAACTCCATTTTCAAAAGTTGAAATTACACCAAAATTTTCTGCATAAATATGTTGTAAAGCTGAATCTCCTTGTAAAGAATCTTCGAAATAAGTAGAAATCTTCACTTCTGAATTTTGTGATAAAGCAATCAAACTATAATAGTATGAAGCCGAACTCCAATCTGATTCTACTTGTAAAGTTTGAGCTTTGATGTTTTCAGTAAAAGGAATTTTGATTGTATTTCCTTCGAAAATTGCATTAATTCCGACTTTATTCAACAACTGAATTGTCATTTGGATATAAGGAACAGAAATAATTTTTCCGTCCAAATTAATCGTTAATCCATTTTCTAATTTTGTTCCGATCAAACATAAAGCTGAGATATATTGAGAACTAATGTTAGAAGGAATTGTAATAGAATCTTTGGTAATCTTTTTTCCAACAATTGATAAAGGTGGATAACCTTCATTTTCTTGATACGAAATTTCTGCACCCAACTCATTCAAGGCGTCAACCAAAACTTTTATTGGTCGTTGTTTCATTCTTTCAGAGCCTGTTAACGTTATTTTTCGTCCATCTTGAATAGAAAAATAAGCTGTTAAAAATCGCATAGCAGTTCCCGCATGGTGAATATCAACTAAATCAGTTTTATTTGCTAACGCTTTTTGCATTAATTGAGAATCTTCTGAATTTGAAACATTTTCTAATGTCAAAACATTCTCAAATAATTGACTTAATAACAACAAACGATTGCTTTCGCTTTTAGAACCTGTGATGGCTAATTGATTATTTATCGGAGATTTTAGAGCAGAAATTTCAATCATATTTATTTTAATTTATCATTATTTTGATGACGATCGTGGTCACGTTTTGTTTTGTAATCTAATTTTTTGTAAAAAGCTGATTCTAAATCAACACCTGTTTGATTTGCCAAACAAAGTGCTACAAAAATAACATCTGCCAATTCTTCGCCAAGATCTTTGTTTTTGTCTGATTCTTTCTCCGATTGTTCACCGTAACGACGTGCAATAATACGTGCAACTTCTCCTACTTCTTCAGTTAATTGTGCCATATTTGTTAACTCGTTAAAATAGCGAACACCATGTTCTTTGATCCAATTATCAACGTCTGTTTGTGCTTGTTTAAGGCTCATCTTATTTTAAATTTTAAAAGTTAAAGGTACAAAAATAAAAAGCCAACTCGTATTTGGAGTTGGCTTTATTCAATGTTTAGAATATTTTTTATTGTTTTACCAAAATCACTTGCTGACTTTCTGCATTAATAATATTTGTTAAAAATTCTTTCAATGGTTTGTAGTATTGAGCAGGCAAAATACTATATGGAATGACTTTTTGAGCTTGAGCGACAATAAAACCATCTTTCTCAATTACTTTATATGCATAACCACCGGCTTGATCGGGCATTGTAAATTGTTTTTCTGTTGGCAAAGATTCGACTTTGTAACCTTCTGGAATTTTAATTTTAACTGTATTTGTATTCGTAGTTGGTGCTCCAAATTCAATGTTATAATTACGTTGATCTAGATTTAAATTATGTTTTGTATTCGCAACAAATAAAAATGGATTGAATAATATTTTATTTCCAGCCACATCTACTTTAATATCATCAAATTTGAATTGATGACGAATTAAATTTTGCTTGTTGTCTTGTGTTTTAAAATCAGAAATTTCAAAATTATAATCTTCTACAAATTCTTTTTCGAACGCTTTTGGATCATCTGCGATTTCACTTTTATCAAACATATAAAAATAATTATCGCGAACATTCGAAAAATTTCCAGTTAATGTTCCGTCTGCTTTTAAATCAGCTGTAATTGATTTTTTATCATTGGTCATAACCGAATTACGCAAAGGAACTTCTTTGATTCCTTTATCATTTACCATAAATCCGCGATCGTTAATTGCTCGAATTGGTAACAAATTAATTTGAGCATTTTTATCAGTTGCATCCATCAAATAAAACTCATTATCTATAGTTGTTCCAACAATTACATAATTCAATTTGCTACGAGAAGGAAACGAATAATTGATTAAACCATTTTGCAACGTACTCAAAACAATTGGATTTGCGTCTAATCCAGCTTTACGCAACATAGTTGTAAGCATAAGATTAATATCAGCAGAATTCCCAGATTTTTCGTTAAATGCTTTTCGAATTCCTTTATCTGTATATTGACCTAAATAATCATTCCAAGCCATATTATTTTTTACGTAATCGAAAATTGCTTGAGCTTTTTCAATATTTGTAGATTTTCCAGCAATTGTAGTATTTACAGTTTCATCTAAAAAGTTATTTCCATTTAATTGTCGACCAAACTCTTCATGATCCATCAAATCTTTTCCAATACGTTCCCATGTTGTAGAAAAATTTTCTGAAGTACTACCAGGAGCAACAAAAGAAGCTAACTCAAATTGAACACTTGCTAACATATTTCTCGGATTAAGTACATAAGCTTCACGAGAATAAGAAGGTAAATTAGTTAATGAATAGGTTTGAGTATTGATAGTTAATTCATGAGAAGACATAGACATTTTTGTATGATGAAATTCATTGACATTAAAGCCCCCTTGTTTTGCAGTAAAAGTTTCTTTCTTCGTATTTTTTGTTAATTTCGGAGCAAAACCACCTCTCAAATCTTGTTGATAATTAAAATATTCTTGATTTTGCATCGTAAAATTACTCGCAACTACAGGAATAGATTGTTGAAAATACCACGTATCAGTATTTCCGTAAAATGGAGAAATAATTTCGTATGTATATTCTAAGATTGATCCATTTTTTACATTAGAAAAAGTAAACGTTTGTTTATCCATAAAACGATGAACTTTATCTAAGAAAATATCTTTTTTCTCGACTTTTTGTTCAATAATTTTCCCATTTTCAAGGTTGTAGGTAACCGCTTTTAAGGTAATTAATTTATCTTGATCAGACCCTGAGTTTTTTCGTAATGGAATTTCAACTTTCAAAACATCATCTGGTGTTTTATCTTTATCAAAAACAATTATCCTATAAAAAACTTTCTTTGTTTGCTCAATACCTCCTTGATTGGTATTAAAACTAACTTTATAATTTCCATCAGCATATAAAACTTCAGCAGGAGCATCAGCTTGAATTGTACTTTTTGTTTTCTCGAAATCTTGTTTTGAGAGTTTTCCAAATTTTACATCTTGTGCAAAACTCGAAACAGTTGCAACTGTCGCAACAATTGTAAATAGTGTTTTCATATTAGTATTATAGTTTTTCTAAAAGTAGTTTTGTATTGTCATATCCCGCTATTTGTCTACGAAATTCGACATATTCGTTGTATTTTTCTTTTGAAAAAGTTCCAGAAAATTGTTTGTAAATTCGTTTGATTTCGAATGTATTATTTTCTTTCGGATTAATTTCTAATTGATATTCTCCAAAAGCAGATTTCACGGTAATTGCATCAAATTTTTGTGGCAATTTATAGCCAGAAGGAAGCGTCAATGTATAGAAAACTTCGTCAACATATCCTGTCTCGATGTTGAAATCAAACTTTCTATCTTTCATTTTTTTGACAGAGGTCTCTTCTTTATTCACTGGAATAATATTCAGAATGATATTATTTCCTTGTATTTTAGCATAATTTGGTGCTGAAAACTCGAAATTTGAAGTAAAAACAGCATTTTTCCAATCATTATTGAATTCTTTCTTTTTGAATGATATTCCTTGCAAATAAGAAAAACGATTTTTTAGACGAACATCAAGATCTTTCTCGCTTAATTGATTAAATCTTGCAAAATTCTCGTAAATCAATCCTTTTGAAGTTTCAGAAAAATTAAAATTTAATGTTCCATCTGCTAAAAGTGTTGCATTTCCATTGACGAATAATTGATTATCTTCAGTTTTGAATTGTTGCGAAGGAATAATTTTTCCACCTTTTTCATCAACAATTATTACTTTTCTATTTGCAGTAAAATTACCTAAATAATTGAATGGGGTTGTTTGGCTTGTTGTTTCTAACCAAATATCTTTTCCTTTTAAAGGAACATACAAGATAACGTGATCACCTTGTAAATACATCATATCTTCAGTCATATCTTGAGGAGACCGACCTGAATGTACTTCAGTGTAATATGATTTAATACCAACAGCATCTAACATTGACATAGTATAATTAGTTAATGCTTTACAATCACCATAACTTTTGCTTTCGACATAAGAAGCGGGAAAAGGAGAAAGTCCACCAATTCCTAGTTGTACGCCAATATATCGAACTTTATTTTGCAAATGTTTGTACAAAATCTGAACTTTTTCTTCGTCAGATTTTGCATCTTTTACCATATTTTGGAACGCTAATTTTTGAGTAGGAGTAAAATCTTGTTTTCCTACAACTAAGTTGTTGAATAACCATTTTCCATAATCATTCCAATTATCAAAATCTCCTTTAACACCATCAATACTAATTTGATTTGATGCTAAAATTGCATGTGGAAAAATTTTTCGCAAAGAAACCATTTGATCTTCTTCATTAAAAGCAGGAATATGATTAAATGTATAGTTTAAATTATTGTTATCTCCTGTTTTTTGAATGTTAAATCCGTTAAAATTATTTTCTTTTAAACGAATAATAGAATTTGTTTTATTTATAAAAGTATAAGTAGATTTTTCAATCGATAAGTTTTGTGCCTTAATTGGAAACCACCTTGGAATTCCAATGGTATTTTTGCTTGTTACAGAAATTTTATACTGAATTGTATAAGGATAATTTGTTGGAGTATAATTCAAATATTTGATGCGATCATCCGTGTACATTTGTCCACTACTTACATGGCTTTGGTCACCAAAATCTTTGGTTTTGAATTTTTTAATTTCCTTTCCGTTTACATCATACAAAGTTGCCTCGAATAAGTCAATTTTCGTGTTTGGATCATAATTCGCTTGCGCACCAACATAATTATCGCCCGCTTTACTCAAAACCGTTACGACAACGTCTTCCGTGTATTTTAATTCATCAACTTTTAGAAGTTCTATTTTTTCTTCATTTTTTCGCACAACAGCATAAGCATCTTTTATCAAATCGGCTGGAATTTGATCGACCGCATAGTTTTGCGCAAAAGAAAATGAACTAATCAAAAAAGTTGAAAAAAGTAGAGTTTGTTTCATTCAATATCAATATTAATCAAGTTATTCTTTATTCTTTGAATCGATAAAAATGGTTACTGGACCATCATTCAACAATTCGACTTTCATATCTGCACCAAAAATTCCTCTTTGCACAGGTTTGAAATTTGACTCTAAAACGTTCAAAAATGTTTCATATTGTTCGTTTGCTAGATCTGGTTTCGACGCTTTGATATATGACGGACGATTTCCTTTTTTCGTTGACGCATGTAACGTAAACTGAGAAACAACCAAAATATCTCCATCAGTTTGTTGTACATCCAAATTCATCACATCATTTTCATCATTGAAAATTCTGAGTTGAATTATTTTTTTCGAAATCCATTCAAAATCTTCCCTTGTATCATCAGGCTCAAAGCCAACCAAAGCTAAAATTCCATTTTCTATTTTCCCAGTTATTTCTCCATCTACCTTTACAGAAGCATGTTGCACACGCTGTAAAATTACTCGCATAATTCTAGTTTTATTGATTTAAAATCGATTTGAATTTAAGAAATTATTAACAAATAAAAAAGCGTTAAAACCCATCTATTAAATGTGCAATAACGCTTGTTGTAATTTAAGTTTAGAAAGCAATCGCTTAATGTTTAAGTTAGTTGGTTAAAATAGATTTCCTCATCTGCAATTATCGCATAATCTAACTCATAGAGCTTTGATATTTCTTTTGCTTTGATGATTTCTTGTTCTATATTTTTTAGTTTATTTTCTTTATTTTCAGAATTATCAAATTCAGCAATCCACAATTTATTTGGATTTAATGGTTTCCAATTTAAATCTTCTAAATGCAACAAAAATCTTTCTTTTTGCTCCTTTGTACATTCCACAAAATCTAAAGCGATTTGTACGGATAAATTGCTCATTCAATTAATTTTAACAAAAATAAAATTAGAAATTGAATTATTTTTACGTGAAACCGTAATTTGAGAAAATAAAAAAGCCATTTCATAAGAAACGGCTTTTTTATTATTTTTCGGTATAAATATCTTCTTCTAAAAAAGTGAGATAATTTTCGTAGCGAGAAACTGCGATTTCTCCATTTTCTACTGCATCACGCACAGCACATTTTGGCTCGTTAACATGAATACAATTATCAAATTTACAATTGTGTTTCAATTCTAAAATTTCAGGAAAATAACCTTGTAATTCGGTTTTGTCGATATGAACCAAACCAAATTCCTTAATTCCAGGCGTATCGATAATGAAACCTCCAAAAGGCCATTCGTACATCTGTGCAAAAGTTGTGGTATGTTGTCCTTTGCTATTAAAATCAGAAACTTCGTGCGTTTTTAGGTTTAAATCAGGATTTAAAGTATTCAATAACGTTGATTTTCCAACTCCAGAATGTCCCGAAACCAAACTCACTTTATCTTTCATTCGATCTTTTACAAGGTCTAAATTTAGTCCTGTTTCAGCAGAAATATCAAGACTTTCGTAACCGATAGAATTGTAAATTGATTTATAAATTTCTAACTCAGCCATTTCATCTTCCGTGTACGAATCCATTTTGTTGAATAAAATCACAACTGGAATATGATAAGCCTCAGCAGTAATCAAAAAACGGTCAATAAAACCAAACGAAGTTTTGGGATTAGAAAGCGTTACAACCAAAAAAGCAACGTCAATGTTAGATGCAATAATGTGCGTTTTTTTGGATAGATTAACAGATTTTCGAATGATATAATTTTTGCGATTATGAATTTTTGTAATGACTGCAATATCATCTTTGTCAATCTCAAACTCAACCTCGTCTCCAACAGCAATTGGGTTGGTATGTTTGATATTGGCTATTCTAAATTTCCCTCTAATTCTTGCCTGATAAGTTGTACCATCTTCCGTAAGAAGATGATACCAACTACCAGTAGATTTTATGACAATTCCTTTCAATATTGTTTAAATTTTTTCTTCTTTTTTTACCATAATTTGGTTTTGTTGCGCAACAGATTCTTGGTGAATTGCTTGCAATAATTTGTCAACAAAATCCTCAGATAAACCTAAAGAAACTCCTGCTTTTACAGAATTATCTTTGATTTGTTTCCAACGATCTGGCTGAAAAACTGCCACATTATGTTCTTTTTTCAATTCTCCAATAGAGTTTGCAACTTTCATACGTTGAGCAATTGCATCTAAAATAGAATTATCTAATTCATCAATTTGATGACGTAAATTTTGAATTCCAGTTTTGTAAATTGCATCTGGATCATCAGAAACACGAATTTCTAAATCTTTCAAGATTTCTAATAAACGAGCTGGTGTTACTTGTTGCGCTGCATCAGACCAAGCTTCATCAGGATTGTTATGCGTTTCGATCATCAATCCATTGTATTCGAAGTTGAAGGCTTGTTGTGCAACATCAAATAATCCTGTTCTGTTTCCGCAAATATGTGATGGATCACAAATAATTGGCACGTTTGGCAATTTGTTTTTGAAATCTAACGCAATTTGCCATTGCGGATTGTTACGGTATTTTGTCTTTTTGTACGTTGAGAAACCACGGTGAATAGCACCTAAATTTTTGATTCCTTGACCTTCTAAACGTTCCAAAGCACCAATCCATAAATCTAAATCTGGATTTACAGGATTTTTAACCAAAACTGTTTTGTCTGTTCCGCGTAAAGCTTCTGCAATTTCTTGTACTGTAAAAGGATTTACTGTAGAACGAGCACCAATCCATAAAACGTCAACATCATATTCTAAAGCTAATTTTGCGTGATTTGCATTAGCAATTTCAGTTGCGATTTTCATTCCGAATTCGTCTTTTACTTTTTTCAACCAGTTTAACCCGATTGCTCCAACTCCTTCAAAACAGTTTGGTTTAGTACGAGGCTTCCAAATTCCCGCACGGAAAACTTGCACATAATCTTTGTCCAAATCTTCAGCGATTGTCATCATTTGTTTTTCACTTTCTGCACTACAAGGTCCAGCGATGATCATTGGTTTGTCGTATTCTTTTATCCAGTTATTATTTTCCATAACATTTACAAATTTAAGATTTAATATTTATTTTATTTGAGAGTAATTATTTATTTAATATTCGACGTATGTCGTTTGTGTTTTTTAAATATTGATGAATATCTTCGGCATCTTTTTCTTCGATCATTTTTCTAATTTTAGAAATTTGAGTTTGATAAGCATCAATAGCATTGAGTAAATTTTCTCGATTCTGAATCAAAATTGGCGTCCACATATCTGGTGAACTTTTTGCCAAACGAACCGTAGATTCGAAACCAGATCCAGCCATGTCAAAAATTGCATCTTCATTTTTTTCTTCTTCCAAAACCGTTTGCCCCAAAGCGAAAGACGTAATGTGCGAAAGATGAGAAACGTACGCAATGTGTGCATCATGTGCCTCCGAAGTCATGGTTTTGACATTCATCCAAAGCGATTGATAAATTTTTCTCACTTTTTTTACCGCTTCTTTTTCGCTTTGTTCAACATCACATAAAATCGCAACTTTGTTTAAAAACAATTCAGGAAAAGCAGCTTTTGGTCCAGAATTTTCTGTTCCTGCAATTGGATGTGTCGCAACAAATTGTTTTCTTTTGGGATGATCTGCAACTTTTTTACAAATTCCAGCTTTTGTAGATCCCATATCCATTACAATTGTTTTATCATTAATTTGATCTAAAATTTCTGGTAAAACATTTTGAATTGAATTAATTGGAACTGCAATTACAACTAAATCTGACTGAGAAAGCGCTTCATTCAAAGGAGCAATTTCATCCACAATTCCTAATTCTAAAGCTTGTATTTGATGTTCAATATTTTGATCAACACCGATTATTTTTTCGGCAACACCAACTTTTTTTAGTGCTAAAGCAAACGAACCTCCGATTAATCCTAAACCGATTACTGAAATTGTTTTCATGCTTCTAATCTTTTCTTTACTTCAATCAACTTCTCAACAGGTGCGCAAAGTGAAAATCTTATAAATCCTTCACCATTACTTCCGAAAATACTTCCTGGCGTGATAAATACTTTTTTATCGTATAAAATGTCATCAATAAATTCTTTATCATCTTTTCCTTCCGGAAGTTTAGCCCAAATAAACATTCCTGCTGCATTGGGATTATATTTTACATTTAAGATATCAGCGATTTCCCAAATAATTTTTCGTCTTTCTGCATAAACTTTTGTCAACTCATCGTACCAAGAATCATCAACTAAAAGAGCTTTTGTCGCGGCTTTTTGTATCGCAAAATTCATTCCCGAATCCATATTTGATTTCACTTTTAGAATAGAATTGATAAAACTTTCTTTTCCAATCACCATTCCTACTCGCCAACCTGCAATATTAAAGGTTTTGCTCAATGAATTTAATTCAATGCAAACATCTTTTGCGCCTTCAATTTCTAAAATACTTGTTGGTTCATCGTTCAAAATAAAACTATACGGATTATCATTTACGATTAAGATATTGTGACGAGTTGCAAACTCTACTAATTTTCTAAGAACGTCTTTCGGAGCTTTTGCCCCTGTTGGCATATGTGGATAATTAAGCCACATGATTTTCGGTTTTTGTTCGGCTAGTTTTTCTAACTGATCAAAATCTGGAAGCCAATCATTTTCATTTTTCAAATCGTAAAACAACGGTTCTGCTTGAACTAATTCTGTAACCGATGAATAGGTTGGATAGCCAGGATTTGGAATTAAAACTTTATCACCTTCATTCAAAAAAGCCATCGAAATGTGCATAATTCCTTCTTTAGATCCCATTAATGGTAAAATTTCAGTTGAAGGATTGGCGTCTACATCAAATTTGTTTTTGTAAAAACTTGCCATAGCTTCGCGCATTTCTGGAACTCCACGATAACTCTGATAGCCATTGATTCCGCTTTGTGAACTTTTGATTAATTCCTCGATCACATCTGGATGAGGTTGTAAATCTGGACTTCCAATTCCTAATGAAATAATTGGAATGTCGGTTTTCATGTTCGTTATTTCTTGTAATTTTTTCGAGAAATAATATTCCTGAACACTTTGTAATCGTTGGGCTTCTGCTATCATTTTTCTCCCAGTTTATATTCGCCTAATATTTCTAAATCCGTTAATTTTCGTGCAATTTTTCCAAGCAATTCATAGTATTGTTCTTTTTGCTCGAACGTAATATCAATGTGGAAAGAGTATTCCCAAGGTTTTTCAATAATCGGAACAGATTGTATTTTGTCCATATTTATTCCACATTCTGCAATTTGATTTAACACATCAACCAAAGCACCAGACTGGTGTGGAACAGAAAAACGCATCGAAACTTTGTTGAAATCTTCGTAATCGTTATGCTCGCGTTGCAATACAAAAAATCGAGTAAAATTATCTTGAAACGTCTGAATACTCGAAGCTAAAATGTCTAATCCATAAACTTCGGCCGCTTTTCTCGACGCAATTGCTGCAACATCATTCAAATCTTGTTCTACAATATCTTTGGCTGTTAATGCGGTGTCGATATCATTTACAACTCGCCATGTTGTATGTTTTTCAAGGAACTTATCACATTGTAACAATGCCATTTGGTGCGAACGAACTTCTTTTACATCGTCTAAAGTTTGTCCTTTTTTGACCATCAATTGATGTTGGATTGATAAATAAATTTCTCCAACAACTTTCAAATTGTATTTCGTTAGTAACGCATAGTTTGGTAAAATTGCTCCAGCAATTGTGTTTTCAATTGCCATGATTGCTTTGTCAACTTTTACCTTTGCAAGTGACTTTGCTAAAGTTTTGAATGTGTCGCATTCTACAATTTCGATGTCATTTCCTAAATAATTATTAGCTGCTTCGTGATGATATGAACCAATGTAACCTTGTATTGCAACTCTTTCTTTCATTTTTTTTCAAAAAAAAAGTCCCACAAATTGCGGGACTTTATATTATCTTATTATGAATGTTAACAATCAATTTTGACAACGCAGTCCCTGCTCTCCTGGATAATATCCAAAAAAGTAAAAAAAGAATGCGTTAAAATAATTGAATGTTGCCATTTCGTTTTTCTAATTGTTCTACAAATCTAAAAAATAATTTTTCAGTTATCCAAATCTTTTTTGCTAATTTTATCGAAAATTTTTCATCAAATGGGAATAATCATTACAGATTTAGTAAAAAAATACGGTGAACAGGTGGCTTTAGACAAAGTTTCGTTTTCTATCAATAATGGCGAAGTTGTTGGCTTACTTGGACCAAATGGAGCAGGAAAATCGACATTGATGAAAAGCATTACCAATGCAATAAATGCAGATTCTGGTGAAATTTCTGTGAATGATTTTAATGTTTCGACGCAGCCAATTGAATCGAAAAAGTTGATTGGATTTTTGCAAGAAAATAATCCATTGTACATGGATATGTATGTAAAAGAGTATTTGGAATTTGTCACAAATATTCGAAATGTGCCTAAATCAAAAATTGATGAAGTCATCGAAAAAGTAGGTTTATTACCAGAAAAACATAAGAAAATTCATCAATTATCAAAAGGATATAAACAACGTGTTGGATTGGCGCAAGCGATTATCTCGAGCCCAGAAATTTTGATTTTAGATGAACCTACAAATGGTTTAGATCCAAATCAGATTATCGAAATTAGAGAAGTAATTAAAGAGATTGGAAAAGAAAAAACGGTGATACTTTCAACGCATATTATGCAAGAAGTAGAAGCGCTTTGTTCACGTGTAATCTTGTTGAATAAAGGTAAAATTGTGGCAGATCAACCGATAGAAGAGTTTAAAGGACAATATAAAAACTTGGAAGAAGCTTTTCATGTTTTAACGCAATAAAAAATCCGCTCATTGAGCGGATTTTTTATGAATTATTTCTTTTTCAAGATAAAAACTTCTTTGATTTTTTCTGGATCAACTTTATCGTTTTTCGTTGTTTTTTCAAGTTTTGTAATCAAATGATTTACTTCTTCTTCAGAAGCTGGGCCTCCAAGATTTTCTCCATTTACGCGAGAATCTTCTAGAACTTTTCCAGTCGAATTTAAAATTACCCAAAAAGGTAAACCTTGATCTTTTCCACCTAATTTCTCATTGATAGCATCTCCTCCTGGCGTTTCTAAATTTTTCTTTTCTGCACGTTCTTGTACAGTAATAAATGTTTTGACATAATTCGCATCAAAATATGGTTTCACAGCTGGATCGTCCATATTTTTTTCCATCTTTTTACACCATCCGCACCACGAAGCATGAAAAATTAAAAAGACATTTTTATTTTCAACTTTCGCTTGGTTTTGAGCTTTAGTTAATATTTCTGTTGCTGTTTGCGCGTTTACGATTCCTGCGAAAGCAATCATAAAACTTACGATTAAGGCTTTTAATTTCATTGTAATAAGTATTTAAGTAAATGTAAATAAATAATTGTATTTTCAATAAAAAATTAACACTTATGAAACATTTTTTAGGATTTATCTTTTTGCTATTTCTCACAAGTTGCGCATCCAATAACATAAAAACAATTGAAGGAAAATGGAAACAAGATTTTTTGGATTATAAATCGAAAGTGGTAGAAGTTCCTTTGTCGAAAAGTGATGCGATTATGGATGTTTCGAGAAATAAATCAAAATTGAAAATAGAATTTGATTTTCAGGATGGTTATGAAAAAGATGTGACAGATTCTATTGTGTTTAAATTTCCTCAACTCAAATTCAGAAAGATAAATCTTGATAAAACTTCTAATTATTATGATTTGGCTTATAATGCGACTTGCGATTGTTTTTATGGTGAAATGAAATCATATTCTGGAAATGTATTAAACATAAAATTGAACAGAGTTTCTTCGGTTAAATAAATTTAATGGAAATCATTATCTTTGCACAAAATTATTAGAACATCTTTCTAATATTCAATCATTAAAAAAAGAGACAACATATATGAAATGTGGAATTGTTGGATTGCCTAATGTTGGTAAATCTACTTTATTTAACTGTTTGTCGAATGCAAAAGCGCAATCGGCGAATTATCCTTTCTGTACAATTGAACCAAATGTAGGAACAGTTTCTGTACCAGATACTCGTCTAAATCAGTTAGAAGCAATTGTAAATCCAGAGCGCGTTGTGCCTGCGGTTGTAGAAATTGTAGATATTGCTGGTTTGGTAAAAGGAGCAAGTAAGGGAGAAGGTTTAGGAAATCAATTTTTAGGAAATATCCGCGAGTGTAATGCAATTATTCACGTTTTACGTTGTTTCGAAAACGAAAATATTACACACGTTGATGGTTCTATTAATCCATTACGTGATAAAGAAACAATTGATATTGAGTTGCAATTGAAAGATTTGGATACCGTTACAAAACGTATCGATAAATCTAAAAAAGCAGCAAAAGCGGGAAATAAAGACGAACAAAAAGTTGTAGAAGTTTTAACAGCTGTAATCGCTCATTTAGAAGAGTTGAAAAATGTTCGTGAAATGGATTTGGACGAAAAAGAGCAAGAAATTGTGGATTCGTTACAATTAATTACTTCTAAACCAGTTTTGTACTTATGTAATGTAGATGAATCTGCTGCAAAAGACGGAAACGAGTGGGTAGAAAAAGTAAAAGAAGCTGTAAAAGATGAACACGCAGAAGTGTTGATTTTAGCGGCACAAATTGAAGCTGACATCAATGAATTAGAAACGTTTGATGAGCGTCAAATTTTCTTAGAAGAATTAGGATTAGAAGAGCCAGGTGTTAATCGTTTGATTCGTTCTGCTTACACATTGTTAGATTTAGAAACATATTTCACAGCAGGTGTAAAAGAAGTTCGTGCTTGGACAATCAGAAAAGGTTCTACAGGACCACAAGCGGCAGGAGTTATTCACACTGATTTCGAGAAAGGATTTATTCGTGCAGAGGTTATTAAATTTGAAGATTTTATTACTTACGGATCTGAATCTAAATGTCGTGAAGCAGGAAAATTGAACGTAGAAGGAAAAGCATACATCGTACAAGATGGTGACATTATGCATTTCTTGTTTAATGTTTAAGATTTAAATTATATCTATATAAAAAGCTCAATCGAAAGATTGAGCTTTTTGTTTCATTAAAATGAATAGCCTATTTATAATTGTGACATAAATATTTAAAGAATATATAATAAAATGAGTTGTAAAATGAATTAAATTCAAAGTATTGATAAAAAAAGGTTGATAAATTAGTTTTATCAACCTTTTTTTATAGATTTATTTTTTATAAAAATTAACACATATGATTAAAAATTTATTCTTTATAGGATGTCTATTTTTGACTCCTCAACTTTTTGCACAAACAGTCGTTTTTGAAGAAAACTTTGATACCCCAGAAAGACAAGCATTGTGGACGATTGGAGAATTAGATGGAGACGAAGATACTTGGGAGTTTGTAGATGCTGCAGAAGCTGAAACTCCTTCTTTTAGTGGTTCTTTTGCTTGGTCTTGGTCATGGTTTTTTGAGGCTTTAACACCTGATAATACATTAACAAGTCCAGTTTTTAAAATTCCTGAAGGAAACAAAACAGAATTGACTTTTAAGGTTTCTGCTGCAGATAATGAAGAAGGTTTTTTTGAAGAACATTACGCGGTTTATGTAATTCCTGCAAATTCAACTTTTACTGGTACAGAAACAGCAGCTTTTGAAGAAACATTAGATGCTGGATATTTTGATGTTGCTAAGACAGTTAATGTGGATATTTCAAAATATGCTGGACAAGATGTTCAATTGGTATTCAGACATTATAAATGTACAGATATTTTATACATTGGTTTAGATGATGTAAAAGTCACGCAAGAAAAATTATCAACTTCTGATCTTAATAAATCAACTATTTCTGTTTATCAAGATAATGGATTGGTTAAAGTTTCAGGAATAAACGATGTCAAAAAAATTAAAATATTTGATATGTCAGGTAATCTTGTTAGAGAGGTTGATGAGTCAGAGGCAAATATTTCCGCTTTACCAAAAGGAATTTATATCGTTAATTTCTATTCTGGAGATAATGTTATTTCAAGAAAAATTGTAAAATAATAAAATTGTAAAAACGAGCTTTAGAAATAGAGCTCGTTTATTTTTCTACAAACTTTTCAAATTTTCTAAAGCCATTAAAAGTGTTTCATCCTTTTTAGCAAAACAAAATCGGATTACTTTGTTATCTGTTTTATCATGGTAAAATGCTGAAATTGGTATTGTCGCAACTTTATTTTTGATGGTTAACTGTTTTGCAAACTCATCATCAGATAAATCACTTATTTTAGCATAATTTGCACTTACAAAATAAGTTCCTTCGCAAGGCAAAACTTCAAAATTTGTTGAAGCTAAACCTTTAACAAATAAATCTCTTTTTTGTTGAAAAAAATCATTCAAATGCAAGTAATGATCAGGTTTTTCTAAATAATCTGCAATTGCATATTGTGATGGTGTATGCGTAGAAAAAGTATTGAATTGGTGACATTTTCTAAACTCTTTCATCAATTCTTTTTCGGCTAAAATATAACCGATTTTCCAACCAGTTATGTGAAATAATTTTCCGAAAGAACCTACGATGAAAATCTTGTCTTTTACTGATTTTAATTTTGCAAAACTTTGATGCGATTTTCCATCAAATGTAATGTGCTCATAAACTTCATCTGCAAGCAAATAACAATTTGAATCTTTTAGGATTTGTTCAAATTGTTTTAAATCATTTTCGGATAAAATTTTTCCAGTTGGATTATTCGGATTATTAACGATAATCAATTTCGTTTTATCATTAATTTTTTTCTTCAATTCTTCAAAATCGATAGAATATTCAGGATATTTTAGCTGAATTGGAACAATTTTTCCTCCAAATAATTCAACCGTTGGTTGATATAAATCGTAAGCAGGTTCAAAAATAATTACTTCATCATTTGGATGAATTAATGTAGAAACAACATTAAAAATCGCTTGACTTGCACCACTCGTAATGTTAATTTCATTCTGAAAATCGTAATCAGATTGATAAAGATTAGAATATTTTTCTGAAAGTAATACACGCAATTTTTCGACGCCAGTCATTGGCGCGTACTGATTGTAATTTTGTGTTGAATAATAATTTAAACGACTAATTAATTCAGAATCTGCATTAAAGTCAGGAAAACCTTGCGCTAAATTAATCGCTTGATGTTCATTTGCCAATTGACTCATTACCGAAAAAATGGTTGTCGAAACATTGGGTAGTTTAGATTTTATCATATTGGTAAATTAGGTCGTTTTTGCTCAAAATCAAAACAATGAACCTTAATATTTTTAGGAAATTTTTTCTTATTTTTGTAAAACTCGTTTAACACTCAACAACTCAAATGTCAGAATTAGATCAACAAGTAAATTATACGGAAGACAATATCAAAACCCTTGATTGGCGCGAACATATTCGCATGCGACCTGGGATGTATATTGGGAAGCTGGGAGATGGTTCGTCTCAAGATGATGGAATTTATATTTTGTTGAAGGAGATTGTAGATAACTGTATCGATGAATTTGTGATGGGTGCAGGAAAAACAATCGAAATTAATCTGCGCGAAGATGAGGTAACGGTTCGTGATTATGGACGTGGAATTCCGCTTGGAAAAATGGTTGACGCCGTTTCTAAGATGAATACAGGTGGTAAATATGATTCACAAGCTTTCAAAAAATCGGTTGGTTTAAATGGTGTTGGTACAAAAGCTGTAAATGCGTTGTCAACATCGTTTCGAGTGCAATCTATTCGAGATGGAAAAACACGTATTGCAGAGTTTGAGCAAGGGATTTTAGCAAATCAAGAAGATGAAAAAGAAACATCTTTACGAAAAGGAACTAAAATTACATTTATCCCAGATAAATCGATTTTCTTGAATTTTAAATTCAGAAAAGAATATGTAGACAAAATGTTGAAAAACTATGTTTACTTAAATCCAGGATTGAAAATTATTTTCAATGGAGAAGAATTCTTTTCGAAAGATGGTTTGAAAGATTTATTGAAAGATAATATCGAGGAAGAAACAATTTATGATATCATCCATTTGAAAGGAGAAGATATCGAAATTGCGATGACGCATAGCTCGAAATCATATTCGGAAACGTATTATTCTTTTGTGAATGGACAAAATACAACGCAAGGAGGAACGCATTTAACAGCTTTCAAAGAAGCGGTTGTGAAAACGGTTCGCGAATTTTATAACAAAAATTACGATCCTGCGGATATTAGGAAATCAATTATTGGAGCAATCTCGATCAAAGTAATTGAACCCGTTTTTGAATCACAAACCAAAACTAAACTTGGGTCGAATGAGATTGGACCAGGAATGACAACGGTTCGTACGTTTGTTAATGATTTTATCAAAACAAATCTTGACAACTTTTTACACAAAAATACAGAAGTTGCGCAAGCATTAGAACGTAAAATTAAACAATCGGAAACGGAACGAAAAGAACTTTCTGGAATTCGAAAATTAGCGCGTGATCGAGCGAAAAAAGTTAGTTTACATAACAAGAAATTGCGCGATTGTCGTCAACATTATAACGATCCAAAAGCGGAATTACGTTTAGATACAACTATTTTTATTACCGAGGGAGATTCGGCAAGTGGATCGATTACCAAAAGTAGAAGTGTAGAAACGCAAGCGGTGTTTAGTTTGAGAGGAAAGCCGTTGAATTCATATGGTTTGACAAAGAAAATCGTTTACGAAAACGAAGAATTCAATCTTTTGCAAGCGGCGCTAAATATCGAAGAAGGATTAGAAGATTTACGTTACAATAATGTTGTAATTGCAACTGATGCTGACGTCGATGGAATGCATATTCGTTTGTTGATTATTACATTTTTCTTACAATTTTTCCCAGAATTAATCAAAGAAGGTCATTTGTATATTTTGCAAACGCCACTTTTTCGTGTGAGAAATAAAAAGGAAACACGTTATTGTTATTCTGAGCCTGAACGTATAAAAGCGTTGGAAGAAGTTAAAAATCCTGAAATTACACGATTCAAAGGATTAGGTGAAATTTCGCCAGACGAGTTCAAGCATTTTATCGGAAAAGATATTCGTTTAGAGCCTGTAATGATTGGAAAAGATCAAACTATCGAAAGTCTTTTAGAATTTTACATGGGAAAAAATACACCAACTAGACAAGAATTTATTATTAACAACTTAGCCATAGAATCTATTAAAAATTAAATAAAAACCAAACCAATCCTAACCTAAAAACACCTATCAATTATGAAGAAAAATAATAAAAAGGTCATTCAGTTGTTCAAAATACTGAATCTCACCATCGTTATTTTAATCATTCTAAACCTTATTATGTATACCGGTATTTTACCTTACAAGTATCACATAATACCACCTTATGTTGTCGCAATTTTTATAGCATTACTTATTTATGTAAGCTATAAAAGTGGAAATCAATTTTTTGCAATCGACACAAAAGGTGAAACCATAACTTTTGAAACGAAGAATGTAGGATTTTTATCCTTCTTAGATTCAAAAACAAACAAAATCGATTTACCGAAATATAAATTGATCAAATACGATTTTCAGAAAGGAATTCTTTCAAAGAACGTTGTCTTTTATATTAACAGTAAAAAGAATCCTACCAATTTAACAAAAGTCAAATTTCGTTTAGCATTCATTTCTAATCGAAATATTAATATTATTTTGACTGAATTAGACAAAATTGTAGAGTCTAATTGTATGATCAAAAACAATGTAGAAGTAGCTATTTAACATGATGCAAGACAATCAAGAGAGCATCAAGAAGGTTTCTGGTATGTACCAAGAATGGTTTCTTGATTATGCCTCTTATGTAATTTTAGAACGAGCAATTCCATCTATTTACGATGGTTTGAAACCAGTTCAGCGTAGAATTTTACATTCAATGCGCGAGTTGGAAGACGGACGATATAACAAAGTTGCGAACATTGTAGGAAATACGATGAAATATCACCCACATGGTGATATGGCGATTTCTGATGCAATGGTTCAAATTGGTCAAAAAGAATTGTTGATCGATATGCAAGGAAACTGGGGAAATATCTACACTGGTGACCGAGCGGCTGCGTCGCGTTATATCGAAGCTCGATTGACTAAATTTGCGTTAGAAGTTGTCTATAATCCAAAAACTACAAAATGGCAACCGTCTTATGATGGTCGTAATAAAGAACCAATCGATCTTCCGATCAAATTTCCTTTGCTTTTGGCACAAGGAGTGGAAGGAATTGCAGTTGGTTTGTCAACAAAGATTTTACCGCACAATTTCAATGAGTTAATTGATGCGTCAATTTTACATCTGAAAGGAAAGAAATTTCAAATCTTCCCAGATTTTTTAACATCTGGTTTGGTTGATGTTTCTGACTATAATGATGGATTGCGTGGAGGTAAAGTGCGTATTCGTGCAAAGATTTTGCAAGAAGATAAAACGACGCTAAAAATTACGGAAATTCCTTACGGAACAACGACAGGATCTTTGATTGATTCGGTTTTGAAAGCCAATGATAAAGGTAAAATCAAGATCAAAAAGATTGAAGATAATACAGCGGCTGAAGTTGAGATTTTAATTCATCTTGTTCCAGGAAGTAGTCCAGACAAAACAATTGATGCATTGTATGCATTCACGGATTGCGAGATTTCTATTTCGCCAAATGCGTGTGTGATTAATGAACAAACACCAGAATTTTTAACAGTTTCTGAAATTTTAATTCACAATACAAACAATACAGTTGAATTGTTGAAAAAAGAGTTAGAAATTGAGTTAGATGAACTGCAAGAACAATGGCATTTTTCTTCGTTGGAACGAATTTTTATCGAGAATAGAATTTATCACGATATCGAAGAAGAAGAAACATGGGAAGGTGTAATTTCTGCGATTGATAAAGGGCTGAAGCCACATATTGCGCATTTAATTCGTCCAGTTACGGAAGAAGATATTACGCGTTTAACAGAAATTCGAATCAAACGTATTTCAAAATTTGATTTAGATAAAGCACAACAATTTATTGAATCATTAGAAGATAAAATCGAGAATGTAAAACATCATTTAGCAAATTTGATTGATTATGCGATCGATTATTTCAAAAACCTAAAGACAAAATACGGAAAAGGAAAAGAACGTAAAACAGAAATTAGAACATTTGATACGATTGATGCGACAAAAGTTGCCGTTGCAAATACACGTTTTTATGTGGACAGAAACGAAGGTTTTATCGGAACTTCATTGAAAAAAGACGAGTATTTATTCGAGTGTTCTGATATTGATGATATTGTGGTTTTCAAACATGATGGTTCGATGATTGTGACAAAAGTTGATGCAAAAACTTTTGTTGGAAAAGGAATTATTCATGTCGGAATTTGGCACAAAAATGATAAACGTACTATTTATAACTTGATTTATCGCGATGGTAAAAATGGTCCGGCTTATCAAAAACGTTTTGCTGTAACAGGAATTACGCGAGACAAAGAATACGATTTAACGGCTGGTAACAAAGGTTCGGAAGTGTTGTATTTTTCAGCGAATCCAAATGGTGAAGCGGAAGTTGTATCAATTATTCTGAAAACTCATCAACGAATCAAAAAGTTAAAATTCGATATAAATTTTGCTGATTTAGCGATTAAAGGTCGTGCATCAAAAGGTAATTTAGTGACAAAATATCCAATCAAAAAAGTAGAATTGAAAGAGGAGGGAGTTTCGACTTTAGCGCCTCGTCAAATTTGGTTTGATACGGATACAAAACGTCTAAATGCCGATGGATTGGGACTTTTATTAGGTTCTTTCAAAGGTGATGATAAAATTTTAACGATTAATAAAAAAGGTGAAGCGAAATTGGTTTCGTTTGATTTGAGTAATCGTTTTGACGAAGATTTAGAGATTATCGAGAAATGGAAACCTGCAAAACCGATTTCTTGCGTGTATTATGATGCAGAAAAAGATCGTTATTTCGTGAAACGTTTTCTTTTAGAAGATACCTTTTCTCCACAAGCTTTTTATACGTTAGAAGATGGTAAATCTTCAATCAAAGTTGTTTCGACCGATTATTTACCAGTTATTGAGTTGATTTTCCCGAAAGTAAAAGGTTTAGAAAAAGAACCAGAAGTAATAAATTTAGAAGAATTTATTACCGTTAAAGGAATCAAAGCGCAAGGAAATCAATTGACAACGTATAAATTAAAGCAAATTAATGTGTTGGAACCGCTTCCTTTCGAAGAACCTGAAGAAGAGGAAGAACCAGAAGAAGAGCCGCAGCCGACGCTATTTGATGCAATTGAGGAGAATAATAATGAAGAAGAAAATATAGAAGAATAATGGGAGATATCTCTATTGTGGCATTAGTCGTTATTGGACTGAATGTTTTGGTAAGTTGGAAAGGTTTTAACGATTTAGCTTTCTTTGAAAAATATAAATTCCAAGTTGGGTCGATATTATATAATAAGGAATACTATAGAATTTTAAGTTCAGGATTTTTGCATGTTGATTTCACTCATTTGTTATTCAATATGTTAACTCTTTACTTTTTTGCAAATCCTGTTATCGGATTTTTTGCGAGTCCAGAAGGATTTTTATTAGGCGACTTTTCGAATGCTAAACTAAATGTAGGTTACGGAATGTTTCTTTTAGTTTTTTTAGCATCGGTTATTGGCGGAAATCTATTGTCGTTGTTAATTCATAAGAAAGAAACTTTTTATTCGGCAGTAGGAGCTTCAGGCGGAGTAACAGGAATTTTGTTTGCTGCGATTGCAGCTTTTCCTGAAATGGAGTTAAGATTGTTTTTTGCTTTACCAATTCCAGCTTGGATTTTCGGAATATTATATTTAGGATATTCAGTTTACGGGATGAAAACTAATTTAGGTAACATCGGACATTCAGCACATTTAGGTGGAGCAATTGTGGGATTATTATCTGCAATATTATTTTATCCAACGATTTTACAAATCAATATGTATTATATTTTAGGAATGATTGTTCCATTAATTGTATTATTTGTGATGATTTTACGAGAACATCGAAAATAAAAAATAAGACATAAAAAAAGCATCAAGTAATCTTGATGCTTTTTTTTATGATAATGAAATTATACTATTATAATATTCTTTTTACGTATAAGAATTTTGGTCCCCAATATCTATCATTTAAAGAAGATACCATAACGCCTTGAGAAGTAGATGAATGAATGAATTCTAAAACTCCATCTTTATTTCTTCCATGAACAATTCCTACATGCGAAACTCTACCACGACCTCTTGTTGCAAAGAAAACTAAATCTCCTTCTTTTGCTTCGTCTGTACTAACTGTAAAGCCTTCTCTTGCCTGATCAGCAGATACACGAGGTAAATTTTTATTGAAAGTTTCGAAAACGTTTCTAACAAAGGCAGAACAATCAATACCACTTCTTGTTGTGCCTCCGTATCGGTAAGGTGTACCAATATACGTTTCTGCTTCTTTTAATAAAAACCCTGCAAACAATTCATTCGTTTCTTCTAAAACGCTGTTTAACACAACCATAGATTTCGCTTCATCGTTAATTTCTATTGGTGTAACATCTAAATTGGCATGTTTATTGATTATTTTAGCTTGAGCTTCAATAGCTCTTGGTTTCGGTACGAAACTTCTCGAAGAATATTCTGTAGCTTCACTAACTGGGGTTAAAGATGAACATGATGTAATAAACATCGTGCAAACCACTGCAGCTACACCTAATATCGATGCTTTCATATATTGAGTATTCGTTTGTATAAATTTTAATAGCACCGCTAAAGTAATTGTTAAAAATATAACTCATTATATATAAGAGATGTTTTGACAAAATATTAACTTCCTTAACATTTTTTAACAAAAATCTATTCAAAAAAACTTTCAAATAAATTTGGAACTACAAAAAATAGTTCTACATTTGCACTCGCTTTTCACAACAAGTGGTTAAGCCGTCATGCGGCCCATTCGTCTAGTGGTTAGGACATCAGGTTTTCATCCTGGAAACAGGAGTTCGATTCTCCTATGGGCTACATAAAAGTGTTTTAGAAAATTATTAAATTAATTTGGCGAGATAAAATATTTGTTTATATCTTTGCCGAACTAAAATAGAAAGAGATTTAAGTTATGGCAAATCATAAGTCAGCATTAAAAAGAATTAGACAATCAGCGGTAAGACGCGATCGTAATAAATATTATCACAAATCAGCTCGTACAGCTATTAAAGCTTTAAGATCTGAGTCTGATAAAAATGAAGCAGAAACAGTTTTTCCAAAAGTTTCTTCAATGATTGATAAGTTAGCAAAAAGAAACATTATTCACAAGAATAAAGCTTCAAACTTAAAATCAAAGTTAGCAAAACATATTGCGGGATTAGCTTAATAAAATAAAAGTGGTCCCTTCGTCTATCGGTTAGGACACTAGATTTTCATTCTAGAAAGAGGGGTTCGATTCCCCTAGGGACTACAAATTAATAGATGGATTGCATTATTGCAATCTTTTTTTTCCTTGTTCATAGTTGTTGATTTTTTAAACAACCAGTAGAATACTGTGTAAAGGAAATTGTTTTTTGTGTTTTGTTTGTAAAGGTTAATCATAATGTTTAGATGATTAATCGGGAATGAAAATGTCGCTGTATAATTCAACTTGGTTCAAATTATTAGAATTATACATCGACTTTTCTACAACTCCCAACACAAAATGACGTTCATTCAAAATAAAGAATATTCGAATTAATTAATTCATATTAAGTGGTCCCTTCGTCTATCGGTTAGGACACTAGATTTTCATTCTAGAAAGAGGGGTTCGATTCCCCTAGGGACTACAATTTGACTTGATTAAAAAAAATAGTATAAAATTTTCGGAAATTGTTTGGTAATAAAAAATAAACGTTTATTTTTGCACCACAATAATACGAAAGGAGGTCCCTTCGTCTATCGGTTAGGACACTAGATTTTCATTCTAGAAAGAGGGGTTCGATTCCCCTAGGGACTACAAATAAGCATTCAGATTTGGATGCTTTTTTTATTTTGAAATAGTTTAGTTTATATTGATTTATTGCGATCAATAAAAAAGCGTTTGAGGAAATAAACTTCAAACGCTTTTTGCTTTTATACAGATTCATTTTATAGCTTTGGAATCGCTTCTATCAATTCTTTGGTATAGTTTGTTGTCGGATGCGCATAAACCTTGTCTGCATCGTTCAATTCTTTCATTTCTCCGTGTTGCATCACCAATAATTGATCGCTCATATATTTTACAACCGCCAAATCGTGCGAGATAAATATATAGGTAAATCCAAATTCTGTTTTCAAATCATTTAATAAATTCAAAACTTGTGCCTGAACAGAAACATCCAACGCAGAAACAGATTCATCACAAATGATAAATTTAGGATTTAAAGCCAAAGCACGAGCAATCCCGATACGTTGACGTTGCCCACCAGAGAATTCGTGCGGATATTTGTTCAAATCTTGATCTGATAAACCCACTTTTTGTAAAAGAGATGAAGCCGTTTTTAATCGCTCAGCTTTATTCAGACCAATATTATGCACTTGCATTGGTTCTGTAATAATTTGCGCAATGGTTTGGCGAGGATTTAAACTTGAATATGGATCTTGGAAAATAATCTGAATTTCTCTTCTTAATTTACGAATTTGCTCTTTTTTTAGTTTCGTAATATCTATACCATTATAATAAATTTCGCCGGCAGTTGATTTTTCTAATAACAAAACCGTTCTACTCAAGGTTGTTTTTCCAGAACCCGATTCGCCAACCAAGCCCATTGTTTCACCTGGATATACTTTGAACGAAATATCATCTACAGCTTTTACATTCGGGATTGTTGCATTTCCAAATAAAGTCGAAGGATAGAAGTATTTCTTCAAATTCTTAACCTCTAAAATTGGAGGATTTGCATAAATTTTTTCGTGAAAAGTTTCGCGTTCTTCTTCTGTATAGATCTCAGTTTCGAAATTTGGATTTTCTAAGAAAACGTTTACCGTAGGTAAACGTTTTGCACGTTCATCCAATCGAGGTCGACAAGCAATTAATCCTTTTGTATAATTTTCTTTCGGATGATTAAAAATTGTTTCTACATTTCCTTGTTCCACAACATCACCACGAAACATCACCAAAACTTCTTCACAAACATTAGCAATCACGCCCAAATCGTGAGAAATAAACAACATACTCATGTTATTTTTTTCTTGTAATTCTTTCAATAAATCTAACGTCGCTTTTTGTACTGTAACGTCCAAAGCAGTTGTAGGTTCATCGGCAATCAATAATTTCGGCTCGCAAGAAATCGCCATTGCAATCATTACACGTTGCTTTTGTCCACCAGATAATTCGTGCGGATAAGCTTTATAAATACGTTCGGGATTTGGTAATTTCACTTGTTCAAAAAGATGAAGAACTTTCTTTTTAGCTTCTTCTTTCGATAAATTTTGATGCAAACGAATCGCTTCCTCCACTTGTTCTCCGCAACGCAAACTTGGATTTAGAGAAGTCATCGGTTCTTGAAAAATCATTCCGATTTCATTTCCTCTTATTTCTTCCAGTTCTTTAGGTGAAAGTTTAAGCAAATCTATCATTTTATCATCTTGACGAAAAAGAATTTCACTTTCGGGATGAATTATCGCATTAGGAGACAATAAACCCATAATAGCTAATGAAGTTAACGACTTTCCAGATCCAGATTCTCCAACAATTCCTAATGTATCACCTTGTTCTACTTTGAAATTGATGTTATTCAGAACTTGTTTATCTCCAAAAGAAATTGATAAATTTTTGACCTCGATAATATAATGTAAATCTTGCTTTTGCATGGCAAATTGTTGCTTGGTAAATGAAGTGGAAATTTAGTGATTTTTTAGTCATTTTCTCGAATCAATAATTTCTAAGATTTTGTATTTATAAATTTTGTAATTTTGCTACGAATCAAAACGTTGTGATTTTTAATTTTTTTTATTAATTTAGATGTATTGATTTACTGACTTATAAAAACTTATAACAAGTCAGTTTTTTAAATTCGAAGAATGGATACATACTCCCAGATTTCGACATTGTTTTTAGTCGCTAATCACAATGTCGCCGATGAAATTTCTGTAGCAAAACTTTTGCTTACAATTTTCCTTGTTTTATTAAATGGTTTTTTCGTTGCAGCCGAGTTTGCAATTGTAAAAGTACGTTCGTCACAAATTGAAGTTAATCAAGATATTAACGAAAGAACTTCAAATGCTGCAAAACGAATCGTTAATCATTTAGATTCTTATCTTGCCGCAACACAGTTAGGTATTACATTAGCTTCGCTTGGTCTTGGTTGGGTTGGAGAAAGCTCTTTAACGCCTGTAATCGTAAAACTTTTTGAAGTAGTTGGTTTAACTTCTCCTTCATGGACAGCGATTGCGCATAATGTTGCGTTTCCAGCAGCTTTCGTTATCATTACTATTTTGCACATTGTTTTTGGTGAATTAGCACCGAAATCTATCGCAATTCAGTATCCAACGAAAACTACATTTACAGTAGCTTGGCCACTTCGTGCATTTTATTTTGTTTTCAAACCGCTTATTGTGTTAATGAATGGTTTGGCAAATGTAATTCTTCGTGCGATTGGAATTCATCCTATTCATGGAGGTGAAATTCACACAGAAGAAGAGTTGAAAATGATTATTACAGAGAGTTCTGAAGGTGGAGCAATTGAGGAATCTGAGCGTAATTTAATTCAAAATGTGTTTGAGTTTGATGATCGTCGTGTGATGAATATTCAAACTTTACGAAAAAATGTTTCTGCAATTAATATTAATACTTCTGTAAAAGATGCATTAGATTATGCGATTAACGAAGGTTATTCGCGTTATCCAGTTTACGAAGAAGAATTTGATAATATAAAAGGTGTCATTTACGCAAAAGATTTAATCAAGCAATTGTTAGAAAATCCAAATCAAACTGAAATTGAAGGATTGTTGCGTGAGCCAATTTTTATTTCAGAAAATGCGTTGATTAAAAATGTAATGAAACAATTTCAGAAAAAACATATGCAAATTGCAATTGTAACAAATGAAGTTGGTGAAGTTGCAGGGATTGTTTCGATGGAAGATATCTTGGAGGAATTGGTTGGAGAAATTCAAGACGAATATGATAACGAAGATCCTATTGTTTCTCGTGTTTCTGAAGGTGTTTATAATATAAATGCACACAATGCGATAAGCGATATTAATCGTTTAGTGCCGTTTAGATTCGAAGAAAGCGAACATTATGATACGTTGGCTGGATTGATTTCTGAATGTTATCCTGATAAGGAATTAACGGAAGGAGATTTGATTGATTTGGAAGAATATACAGGAACAATTATCAAAATGTACCGAAACTCTGTTGAACAAGTACAATTGAAAGTGAAAGATGAATTGATTGAAAACTTCCGCGATGAACCAGATTCTGCAGAAGATGATGAAAATTAATCATTAAATATAAAAACAAAAAAATCCGCTTTATAGCGGATTTTTTGTTTTTATAAATCTTCTTTTCGTTGTAAAGGTTGATCGTAGCGCATTTTCCTGAAAACATTAATCAAGGTTACAACATCTTTTTCACAATAATCTTTGATGCGTTCTACATTGTTTTCATCGTAATATACACGCGCAACTTGCGAACCATCGATATCATCTTTCGGAGTAGGAATTTCGAAAACATTTGCCAATAAATCTAATGATGTAAAGTTCTTGTAATCACCAAATTTCCATAACTCCATTGTGTCCAAATGCTGAACTTCCCATGGTTTTTTACCAAATAATTGCAAAATAGCTGGAATTTCAATTTGATTAATCATCATTCGGCGAGCGATGTACGGAAAATCGAATTCTTTTCCGTTGTGCGCACATAAAATATGATCAGGCTTAAAAAAGTTTTCAATCAACATTGAATTGAAATCTTCTAACAATTTTTTCTCATCATGTCCATAAAAACTTTTGATGTGAATAAAAGAATCTTTGACAACAATTCCGACCGAAATACAGACTATTTTCCCGAATTCTGCCATAATTCCAGCGCGTTCGTGGTAAAATTCTTCAGGAGAAATCTCGTTATTATTGCGTTGATAAGCTGTTTTCTTTTCCCAAAGAGCTTGTGTTCTTTCAGTCAAAAGATTCCAATCATCAGTTTGTGGAACCGTTTCTATATCTAAAAATAATATTTTACTGTAAGGAATTCGTTGGATCATTTTCTTTCACTTTTTGATTAATTCGTATCGCTTCGTCTACCAATCGATAAACATCACCATCTGCAATTGGACGATTATTTGGCTGATCATTGTGTGTTTTTCCAGTTCGAACAACAACTAATTTTTCTGAAGGAATTACAATGATACGTTGTCCCAAATGTCCTAACATCGCATAAAAAGACGTTTTGTAATTGTAATCCATCCAAACTGAATAACCATAAATTTTTGGTTCATTTGGTCCGAACGCTTTTTTGTTTGGTAAAACCATTTTCTGAACAAATGTTGAATCCAAAATTTGTTTTCCGTACCAATTTCCATCATTCAATAATAATTGTCCAAGTTTTGCAAAATCTCGCGCTGTCGCATTGAAGCAACAATAGGTTTTCTCCATTCCTTTCGGATTATCTTTCGACCATTGCGCATCTAATTCCATGCCCATTGGTTGCCAAAATTCTTCTTGAAAATATTGTGATAACGATTTATTTTTCACTGCGCGTTCAATCACAATTCCTAATAATTGCGTGTCACTCGATTGATATTTGAAATGTCCGCCAGGTTGAGAAACAAATTTTCGATCTAACATTTGTTTAACGATATCATCGCCATAATACGCTTTTGCAGTAGGATTGAGCGGAAAATAATAATCTTCGTCCCAATCATAACCAGATGTCATCGCAGATAAATCGCCAACTGTACATTCAGCTCCATATTTATCATCTTTAAATTCTGGAATGAAATCTGTTATTTTTTGATCTAAACTTTTGATATAACCTTGCTCAATCGCTTTTCCTAACATCATTGTTGTGAATGTTTTCGCCATCGAAAAAGAATTGGTAATATCATTTTGCGCATATCCATTAAAATAATATTCGCTCAAAATTTGATTATCTTTTATAATAACCAATCCAGCAGTTCCGAAATCGTTCATCTCTTTTTCGAAGTTAGCTGACAACGGAAATTGATTATAATCTAAATGTTGATGCCAAACTCGCGGTGCACCTGCCAAAATTACATTGTTATCAAAATCTTTGTAATCGTTGATATTTGCAGTGCTTTCACCTTTCATATAGGTTAATTTTACGCCACGAAAAATGTAGTCATTCCCTGTTGCATAAAGAATTAGGATTAATACACAAATGATTATGATGAACCATTTTATTATTTTCCAAAGTATTTTCATTTCAAAAATTTAGAATCTTTTACTAAAATAAGCTTTTACTATTAAATAATGTTAAAATTCTATCATTTCGGAATCATATTTGTTGAGTTATTGTGTATCTTTATACAAGAAAATTAAATCTAAAAAATAAATATTATGGCTTTTGAATTAGCAAAATTACCTTATGCATTTGATGCATTAGAACCTCATATTGACGCAAAAACAATGGAAATTCACCATGACAAACACCATGCTGCGTATACAAATAACTTGAATGCTGCTATTGAAGGAACTGATTTAGCAAACGCTACAATCGAAGAAATTTTAGCAAAAGGAACTGACAAACCAGCTGTTCGTAACAATGGTGGTGGTTTTTACAATCACAATTTATTCTGGGAAATTTTAACTCCAGGTGGTGCTAATCAACCAACTGCAGAAGTTGCTGATGCAATTAACGCTGCTTTTGGATCTTTTGAAGCTTTCAAAGATGAGTTTTCTAAAGCTGCTGCAACACGCTTTGGCTCTGGATGGGCTTGGTTAATCGTAAAAGATGGAAAATTAGTTGTAACATCAACTCCAAATCAAGATTCTACTTTGATGCCTGTTGCTGATGTACAAGGATTTCCTGTTTTAGGATTAGATGTTTGGGAACATGCTTATTACTTAAATTACCAAAACCGTCGTCCTGATTATATCGAGGCTTTCTTCTCTGTAATTAACTGGGATAAAGTTGCGGAAAGATTTGCATCTGCAAAATAATAAGGTTTAAAAAAATTAAACAATACAAGACTTGTGTAGAAATACGCAAGTCTTTTTTTATCTTTGAACTATGGGAGTAATTATTTTAGAAAATATAAAAATATATTCGAATCACGGATGTTTAGATGAAGAAGCGCGCATTGGTTCTGATTATTTGGTTGATTTGGAAGCGCATGCAGATTTTACGAAAGCAACAGAATCGGATGAATTGGTTGATGCTTTGGATTATGTTTCGTTAAATAAAATTGTGAAGGAAGAAGTAGGTATTCGTTCAAAACTTTTGGAACATGTTTGTAAAAGAGTGTTAGATCGTATAGGTCAAGAACTTACGAATGTTACATATGCAAGAGTAAAATTATCAAAGCTGAATCCTCCTATTGGTGGGCATGTAGAAAAAGTGAGTGTTATTTTAGAAAAATCGTATTAAACTTTTTTTTTCTGAAATTATTGCTATATTTGCAGTCCAAAAGAACGGGAATGGTTCCTTGACCGAGAGGCTAGGTAGCGGTCTGCAAAACCGTCCACAGCGGTTCGAATCCGCTAGGAACCTCAAAAGCTCTAATCAATTTGATTAGAGCTTCTTTTTATAAAAGAATTATTTACAGAATTCAATAAAAAAAGCCGATGTAGAAATACATCGGCTTTTACTTTTTATGTTGAAATAATTGTTACGCTTGTTGCGCTTTAATTAAATTTAATGCTGATCCAGCTTTGAACCATTCAATTTGTTGTGCATTGTATGTATGATTTGCTACAACTAAATCTTTAGATCCATCTGCATGAACAAACTCGATTGTCAAAGGTTTTCCTGGTGCAAATTCTGTTAAGTCTATAAAGTTGATTGTATCATCTTCTTGTACTTTATCATAATCTGCTTTATCCGCAAATGTCAACGCTAACATTCCTTGCTTTTTAAGATTTGTTTCGTGGATACGTGCAAAAGAACGTACTAATACTGCTACAGCACCTAAATGACGTGGTTGCATTGCCGCATGCTCACGAGAAGAACCTTCTCCGTAGTTTTCGTCACCAACAATTACAGAAGGTACACCTGCCGCTTTATATGCACGTGCAGTGTCTGGAACTGGTCCGTATTCTCCTGTTAATTGATTTTTAACTGAATTTGTTTCTTGATTGAATGCATTTACAGCACCAATCAAAGTATTATTCGAAATATTATCTAAGTGTCCACGGAAACGTAACCAAGGTCCAGCCATAGAAATATGGTCAGTTGTACATTTACCAAATGCTTTTATTAATAATTTAGCACCCATAATGTTTTCACCATTCCAAGGTTTGAAACCTTCTAATAATTGTAAACGCTCAGAATTTGGATTTACGATCACTTCTACACGAGAACCGTCTTCAACTGGTGCTTGATATCCATTATCTTCGTAAGCATAACCTTTTGTTGGTAATTCCTCTCCTTTTGGAGCATCTAACATTACTTCTTCACCAAATTTATTGATTAATTTATCTGTTAATGGATTAAAATCTAAACGTCCAGAAATTGCAATCGCTGCAACCATTTCAGGAGATGTTACGAAAGCATATGTATTTGGATTTCCGTCCGCACGTTTTTTGAAGTTACGGTTGAATGAGTGAACGATTGTATTTTTTTCTTCTTTATCCGCTCCTTCACGATCCCATTGACCAATACAAGGTCCACAAGCATTTGTAAAGATAACTGCATCTAAATCCTCGAAAGTTTTTAATAAACCATCACGATCGGCTGTATAACGAACTACCTCAGAACCTGGGTTAATTCCGAAAGATGATTTTGCTTCTAAACCTTTGTCTAAAGCTTGTTGCGCAATCGAAGCAGCACGCGTCAAATCTTCGTAAGAAGAGTTTGTACAAGAACCGATTAATCCCCATTCAACATCTAAAGGCCAACCATTAGCTGCTGCAGTTTCTTTCATTTTAGAAACTGGTGTCATTAAATCTGGCGTAAAAGGACCATTCAAACGAGGCTCTAATTCAGATAAGTTGATTTCAATTAATTGATCATAGAAGTTTTCAGGATTTGCATAAACTTCATCATCAGAACGTAAATAAGATTTGTGAGCATTTGCAGCATCTGCTACATCATTACGATCAGTCGCTCTTAAATATCTTTCTGAAGCATCATCATAAGCGAAGATTGAAGTTGTTGCTCCAATTTCTGCACCCATGTTACAAATTGTTCCTTTACCTGTTGCAGATAAAGACTCAGCTCCTTCTCCAAAATACTCTACAATTGCTCCTGTTCCACCTTTTACAGTTAAACGTCCAGCAACTTCTAAAATAACGTCTTTGGGAGCAGCCCAACCAGATAATTTACCTGTTAATTTAACTCCGATTAATTTTGGCATTTTTAATTCCCAAGCCATTCCAGACATTACGTCAACAGCATCGGCACCACCAACACCAATTGCTACCATTCCTAATCCACCTGCATTTGGCGTATGAGAATCGGTACCAATCATCATTCCTCCTGGAAATGCATAGTTTTCTAATACTACTTGGTGAATAATTCCTGCACCTGGTTTCCAGAATCCAATTCCATATTTATTAGAAACTGATTCTAAGAAATTAAATACTTCTGATGATTTATTGATTGCTTCTTGTAAATCGGTTTTTGCTCCAACTTTAGCTTGAATCAAGTGATCACAGTGAACCGTAGAAGGAACAGCCGTTTTTGTTTTTCCTGCTTGCATAAATTGCAACAAAGCCATTTGAGCAGTTGCATCTTGCATTGCTACACGATCTGGCGCAAAATCTACATAAGATTCTCCTCTTGTATACGCTTGCGTTGGTTTTCCGTCAAACAAGTGAGCATATAAAATTTTTTCTGAGTACGTTAAAGGTCGACCTACGATAGTTTTCGCAGCATCTACACGTTCTTGCATTTTGGCATAAACGCCTTTAATCATATTTATATCAAATGCCATAATAATTGATTTATTTAATTGGTTTTAATTTATCAAAAAACATACCCCAATATACTGAATTATTTAATATTTAACGTGTATAAATGGTTAATAACCTTATTTAAATCAATTCTAACTTATTTATTTGCAAGATTATATATTTATAACAAAAAAAAGGCTAACACCGAAATGTTAGCCTTTAATATATCATTTTCTACGAACGATTAGTTCATTGAAATTGGTTTAAACTTTGTTAAGTTGATACCTTCTACAGCAGCTTTATATTCTTCAATATTAGGAATACGTCCTAAAATCGCTGATAAAACAACTACTGGAGTTGATGCTAATAAAGATTCTCCTTTTTTACCATCTCTATCCTCAACCACACGACCTTGGAATAAACGTGTAGATGTCGCCATTACTGTATCTCCTTTTTCCGCTTTCTCTTGGTTACCCATACATAAGTTACAACCAGGACGCTCTAAGTACATAATGTTTTCGTATTCTGTACGCGCAGTAGATTTTGGCAATAAGTCACTAAACTCAAATCCTGAGTATTTTTGTAACATTTCCCAATCACCTTCTGCTTTCAATTCGTCGATGATGTTGTAAGTAGGCGCCGCAACAACTAAAGGAGCTTTGAACTCAACTTTACCATTCGCTTTTTCTACATTACGTAACATTTGAGAAACGATTTTTAAATCGTCTTTGTGAACCATACAAGATCCTACGAAACCTAAATCTACGTGTTTATCTCCACCATAGTAAGTTAAATCGCGGATTGTATCGTGTGTATAACGTTTAGAAACATCAGCATTGTTTACGTCTGGATCGGCAATCATTGGCTCTTCGATAATATCTAAGTCGATTACTACTTCAGCGTAATATTTAGCATTTGCATCTGGAGTTAAAGCAGGTTTAGCACCCGATTTAATTTCTTCGATACGTTTGTTTGCTTTGTCGATTAATCCTTGTAACACTTGGTTTTTGTTGTCCATTCCTTTCTCGATCATGATTTGGATACGAGATTTCGCAATTTCTAACGATTGGATTAATGTATCATCTTGAGAAATACAGATAGATGCTTTCGCTTTCATTTCTGCAGTCCAGTCTGTAAATGTAAACGCTTGATCCGCTAATAATGTACCGATGTGTACCTCGATGATACGACCTTGGAATACATTCTCACCGTCAAATTGTTTCAACATTTGAGCTTGAGTAGCGTGAACCACATCACGGAAATCCATGTGTTGTTTCATCTCTCCTTTGAATGTTACTTTTACAGATTCTGGAATTGGCATAGAAGCTTCACCAGTTGCTAAAGCTAATGCTACAGTTCCTGAATCGGCACCGAAAGCAACACCTTTAGACATACGTGTGTGCGAGTCACCACCAATGATAATCGCCCATTCGTCGATTGTAATATCATTCAATACTTTGTGGATAACGTCAGTCATTGCATGATACTCACCTTTAGGGTCACGCGCTGTAATTACACCGAAATCATTCATAAATTTCATCAATTTAGGAATATTAGCTTGTGCTTTTTTATCCCAAACTGAAGCTGTGTGACATCCTGATTGATAAGCACCATCTACTGTTGGAGCGATCACTGTAGCAGCCATTGCTTCTAACTCTTGCGATGTCATCAAACCAGTTGTATCTTGAGAACCAACAATGTTTACTTTAACACGAACGTCAGAACCAGCATGTAAAACTTTTCCTGGAGTAGATCCTACTGCATTATTATTGAAGATTTTTTCAACTGCAGTTAAACCTTGACCATCATTTGAAATCTCTTTTGAAGGAGCGAAAACTGCTGGAGCTTCGATACCTAAAGTTTGAGCAGCAAATGTTTGGATTTTTTTACCAAAAACGATTGCGTAAGAACCACCCGCTTTGATAAATTCCATTTTTTGAGGAGTCAATGATCTTGAAATATCAATTAACTCTTGGTCTCCATTGTATAATTTTTGAGTTTTTGTATTGATTGTTAAAACAGTACCTGTAGCAACTGAATAAACTTCTTCTAAAACAGGATCGCCCGCTTCGTTACGAACTACATCACCGTTTGCATCAACTTGTTTTTTCCAGTTTTTCAAATCGATTCCGATACCTCCTGTTACATCAACAGTTGTTAAGAAAATTGGAGAAATTCCGTTTGTACCTGCAACAATTGGCGCAATATTTACGAAAGGAACGTAAGGCGATGCTTGTTTTCCTGTCCATAAAGCCACGTTGTTAACACCTGACATACGAGAAGAACCAACTCCCATTGTACCTTTTTCAGCAATTAACATCACAGAAGCATCAGGATGTTGCGCTTGTAATGCTTTAATTTCCGCTTGAGCAGCTGGCGTAATCATACATTGGCCGTGCAATTCTCTATCAGAACGAGAGTGCGCTTGGTTACCTGGAGATAATAAATCCGTAGAAATATCACCTTCAGCAGCAATGTAAGTAACTACTTTAATTTCTTCTGCAACTGCTGGTAATTCAGTAAAGAACTCTGCTTTTGCATAACTTTCTAAAATATCTTTTGCGATTGCATTTCCTGCTTTAAAAGCATCAGCTAAACGCGCTGTATCTGCATCGTATAAGAAAACTTGTGTTTTAAGAACTTCAGCAGCTTGTTTTGCAATTGCTTCGTCGTTTCCTAAAGCTAAGTCTAAAAGAACCTCGATAGATGGTCCTCCTTTCATGTGAGATAACAATTCGAAAGCATAAGCTGGTGTAATTTCAGCAACTGTAGCTTCTCCTAAAATAATCTCTTTTAAAAATTTTGCTTTTACACCTGCAGCAGAAGTTGTTCCTGGCAATGTGTTATAGATAAAGAATTTAACAGAATCCTCGCGGTATTCGTTGTTAACATCTTTAATTTGATTAATGATTTCACTTAGTAATTCTGCACCATCAATTGGTTTTGGATGTAAACCTTGACCTTTTCTTTCTTCAATCTCGTTAAGATACTCTTGGTAAAGACTCATAATTATCTATCTTTTCTTTTTAATATTAAAGATTGTTTAAAACCAAGCTACTTACACCTGATTTCATCCAATCAAAATGAATTATATAATAACACTTCGCTGTATCGTCACATCTTATGCAAAAATTATTTTCAACAAAAATCATTTTTGGCATAGGCAACCACTGTTATCAGAATACAAACTAAGTATGTAATTTTTTCGGAGGGTAATTTTTAATAATTTAACTCACACAAACTCAACATACATAAGCATTTGAGTCTGAGTTTTATTCTAAAACTTACATTAACAATCATCTAAACAAATACGCGTTTAGCTATAAATTGGTACACAAAATTACGTTTATAGTAAAGATTTTTCATCAAAGAATGATATATTTTAGTTATATTTCAATAATTTAGAATTATTATAAAAAAGGTCTAAATTTCACTTTAACAATGTTTTAAACGTAAATAAATAGAAGTTAAAAATTAAAAGGTTCTTAAAATATCAACTCCATAATTTTTGGGTCATTTTTTTACGAAATTGAATTATTTCGAAATATTAATAAACATTCAATAATCAATCTTTCGAAATGCTATCAATCGTCTAAACATTCTCAAAAAACAATCAAAAATATTCAATATGAATAAATATTTATGATTATTAATAATTATACAACTTTAATGAGATATTATACAACTTTTTACTAACTTTGCGCCCTTAATTCATTATTATAGATATGAAACTTTGGGACAAAGGTTTTACCATTAATGATAAAATCGAAAAATTTACTGTTGGAAAAGACAGAGAATTAGATGCTCATCTTGCAAAATACGATGCTTTAGCGTCGAAAGCGCAGGCAAATATGCTGGCAAAAACAGGTTTGATTACCAATGAAGAAAATGATGCTTTGCAAATTGCTTTGGATGAAGTTTTGGTTCTGATTGCGGAAAATAATTTCGAAGTCGACGAAAATTACGAAGATATACATTCAAAAATTGAGGCTTTTTTAATTGAGAAAACTGGCGATGCTGGAAAAAAAATTCACGTTGCGCGTTCTCGAAATGATCAAGTTTTGGTTGCAATTCAACTTTTTGAAAAAGAGTACTTAAAACATACAACAGAGAAAATTGTCAATTTAATTGAGATTTTCTTACAAAAAGCAGATGAATTTAAGAATCATCAATTGCCAGGATATACGCATTTTCAGGCGGCGATGCCAAGTAGTTTTGGAATGTGGTTTTCTGCTTATGCAGAAAGTTTGTTGACGGATTTATACTTTTTTGAGGCTGCATATAAAATTTCTGATCAAAATCCTTTGGGCTCAGGTGCAGGTTTCGGAACAAGTTTCCCAATTGACCGTTTACAAACAACGCAAGAATTAGGTTTTTCAGAAATCTTAGTTTCTTCTGTTGGTGCACAAATGCTTCGTGGAAAAACAGAAAAATCTGTTGCGACAGCTTTGGCAATGATTTGTGGAACTTTATCTAAAATGTCATACGATTTGGTTTTATACAATTCACAAGATTTAGCTTTTGTGAAGTTGCCAAACGAAATGACAACAGGCTCATCGATTATGCCACACAAGAAAAACCCAGATGTTTTTGAGTTAACTCGTGCGCATTGCAATAGAATTCAGGCATTGCCGAATGATATTATGATGACGATTAATAATCTTCCAAGTGGATATCACCGCGATTATCAAATTTTGAAAGAAATATTATTCGAACCAATGATGCAGTTTGATAATATTATTGACATCTTAACATTTGCGATTCCCCAGCTTCAGATTAAAGATAACTATATGAATCAGGAAAAATATGATCCGATTTATACCGTTGAAAATATTAATGAAGCGATCAAAAATGGAACACCTTTCCGTGATGCTTACAGAGAAGTTGGTTTATCAGTAGAGAACGGAACCTATGTACCGCACAAAGAATTTCAGACTTCGCATATCGGAAGTATTCATAATTTGAGGTTGGATTTAATTTCAAATAAAATCGAAAAATTCAAATTAGAAGCACAAGTTTTAAAATAATCATTTAAAATACATCAAAAAATCATCCTCGAATTATAGAATTTGAGGATTTTTTTGTTTTATAAATTTTATAATTTCGGAAAATTTCAACGTTTAAATAATTGTAATTCTATATTTTGTAAAATAAAAATCGTTTTACAAAATAATTACAATGATTTTTTATTATATCGGGTCAAAATCATTCTAACTTTGACATATCAAATTAATCGATTAAAATTTAAAAAGATGAAAAAATTTTTCGCAGTAGTTGCAGTAGCAGCTTTATCATTAGGAGCAGTATCTTGTGGAGAGAAAACTGAAGAAGCACCAGTAGAAGAAGCACCAGCTACAGATTCAGCTACAGCAGTAGTTGATTCAGCAGTAGTTGATTCAGCAGTAGCTCCAGTAGCTGATTCGGCAGCAGTTGCAGCTCCAGCAGCAGATTCTACAGCAGTTGCTAAATAATTTATAGCGAAGCTAAAATATAAATGCGCTCAACTAGGTTGAGCGCATTTTTTATGTCTTAAATTTACGAATCTATATACAAAACGAGAGTCACCTCTCCTTTATCATCTTTATAAACTTCGATATCCGTTAAATACAAATCGATTAAATCATGACCCCAAATCCCATATTTACCATTCGTTTCATTTCGATTGATTAAACCTTCACGTTTTTCTAAAGGAATTGGTTTTGTATCAGCAGACTCCTCTTCTTCTTTATAAACTTATTTATACTTTTCCTGTATCGTTAAAATCAAATCTCGTCGCGTAAAACCCTTGTCATTCTGAAGATCAAAACTTACAGGTTTTTTAAGGGGATAATCAATAATCAGCCGAATCTTTTTCTCATTTAGAACAATCTTATCTGCATCAATAAGCTGACTTAAATATTGGTCAGCATTCTCTATCGATATTCCAACCAAAGCATCGCTTCCTACTTCTTTTTTTTGTTCAGTATTAGGATAACTTAATATTGGAATAGTAGAAATAGGTGTTCCATAATCTCTTAAATTAAGTGTAGACTCTTGCTCTAAATTAAAGTCTATTGGCGCTTCTGATTTTTTTGGAATACAACTATTCATCAAGAATAATGTGCAAAGTAGACAAAATGTAAAATTCATAGTAATAAATTTACTACATAATATACATAAAAAAACGGAAACCTTAGATAAGATTTCCGTCAAATTTTCCTGATTGTATTTTTTTATCAAGTTCTGCTTGAATATCCTCTAAAACAGGACGAACAGTAGATTCTGGAATATCCGAAACTCTAATATACATTAAGCCATCAATTGCATCATTAAATTTAGGATCAACATTGAAAGCAATCACTTTTGCATTTTGTTTGATGTATTTCTTAATCAAAACAGGTAATCTCAACATATTTGGTTCAAGCTCATCGATTAGCTTGTCAAATTTATTCAAATCAGCTTCAGATTCATCAAAAATAAATTCTTTATCTTCCTCTTTCAGCTTAACTTTAAACTCATTTTTCGCTCTCACATACTGCGCTACAGTAGAATCATAATAATGAGATTTCATAAATTCGATCATCAAAGATTTTGAGAAATCAGAAAACTGATTACTAATACTCACTCCTCCAATAATAAATTTCTGATTTGGATTTCTCAACGTTACATGCACAATTCCTCTCCATAATAAGAACAATGGCATCGGTTTTTGTTGATACTCAGCTGAAACGAATGCACGTCCCATTTCGATACATTTCTTGAAGAAAGGATGAATTTCTGGATCAAAATTGAATAATTCATGAACATAAAATCCATTAATTCCATATTTTTCATACACTTCCGAACCAATCGCCATACGATATGCTCCAACAATTTTATTCGTATCCTTATCCCACAAAAATAAATGGTGATAATGATTATCAAATCGATCAAGGTCAATTTCATCATTTGTACCTTCACCTATCGCACGGAATGTTATCTCGCGTAAACGACCAATTTCCCTTAATATATTTGGAATTTGTTGAGCTGTAGAAAAGAAACATTCGTAATTATTATTTGTAAACAATAATGCTTGTTCATCTTTTCGTAAAGTTTCAATATCTTGAATTAATAAGTCTAAAGCTGTTTCCGAAATAATCGGCTTAACCTTTTTACTAGAAGAAGATAAGCTTGGTAAATTCGGCATTTTCAACTCAATATTCGAAGGGTTTTTCAATACTTGAGTTAAACTTCTTTTTTGTTTGTAATAAGACGAAAGCATGTATGTTTTCTTTCTCAAAAACTCAGAATAATCTTCTATAGACACATGCTCGTCTTGTTGTTTTTGTAAAATTGGTTTTCCAATACGAATCTGAATTGGTCGTGTTCTTTTCTTCATCATTTCAGCTGGCAACATTGCCGTTTGAAAATCTGGATGAATCTTCGCTACACGGTAAAAAATATTACTATTTCGCGCTCTAAAAAACATTGGAACAACAGGAACTTTCGCTTTTTTGATCAACTTCATCGCTGATTCTTGCCATTCTCTGTCGATAATTTTACTATCTTCATCACGATAAGAAACTTCTCCCGCAGGAAAAATCCCTAAACAACCTCCAGCTCTCAACAACTTTAACGCATCGCGCATTCCTGAAAGGCTACTGTATGCATCTTTACGTGTTTCGAAAGGATTAACTGGAATAATCATCGGTTCTAATGGTTTAATTTTTTGCAATAAAAAATTACCCATCACCTTGAAATCAGGACGAATTTTTGACATAAAATGCATCAAAATAATTCCGTCCAAAGCTCCAAGCGGATGATTAGAAATAATAATAAAAGGTCCTTCTTTTGGAATACGTTTCAAATCTTCTTCATGGATTTCGTAATCCATTCCCAAATCATCAATCAAATAATCCAAAAAAGGTTCGCATTTCAAATGCTTTCCACGATTGTACAAATCGTTTAACTGATCTATACTGAAAACTTTTTTCAATGCCCAAGCTACAGGCTTTCCTAAAACACCAATTTTAGAAAGACCCGAAGCTGAATAGATATCTTGTGTCGTGATTAAACTCATTTAAGCTTTAACAACTATTTGTAATGTTTCGCGCACTGTTTGTCGCAATAATTCTTTTTCTTTTGAAACAACTTTGTCAGAATCTGCATCAAAATGGCGAATTGTGTACAATAAAACATTGTTTTCTTCTTGCACTTTATACTCTTCGTTCATATCTGCAACAAACTTTTCTAAGTTGTCATATTTATCCTCCAAACATAAAGATAGTGAAATTGCTGAATTTTGCATCAAATTTACTTTGATTTGATAATCATATAGTTTATTGAAAATTCCGCTCAATTTATCTTCTGTAATAAAAGAGAAATCTTTACTTGATAAACGAATCAAATGTTGCTCTCTTTTTAGGATAAAACAAGGTACTTTTGGATCTAATGGTTGACCTTTCGCTACCTCTGTTCCTGCTTCTGTAGGATTAATAAATGATTTTACGAAGAAAGGAATTTCTTTTTGTTGAAGCGGCTGTAACGTTTTCGGGTGAATAACAGATGCACCATAATACGCCAACTCTATTGCTTCTTCATAAGAAATATGATTTAACAACTCAGCATTATCAAAATAACGTGGATCAGCATTCAAAACTCCAGGAACATCTTTCCAAATCGTCATGCTATCCGCATTTAAACAATAAGCAAAAATCGCCGCAGAATAATCTGAACCTTCACGCCCTAAAGTTGTTGTGAAAAAGTTTGGATCAGAACCTAAGAAACCTTGGGTAATAAACAAACCTGTGTTTGGTAAACGTTTAATGCTTTCTTCTGTTAATGCCCAATTTACTTTTCCTTCACGATATGTATTATCTGTTTTGATATAATCGCGAACATCTAACCATTCGTTATTAATTTGTATCGAATTAAGATACATACTGATGATTTTTGTCGAGATTAACTCTCCACAACAAACCACTTGATCATACACATAGCTATAATTTGGTGATTTGTTACGTCTTAAAAACGAAACAATATCATCAAAAAATTGCGAAATTTCGTTCGAAACCTCAGCTGGATTATCAAATAATTCTGTCGCTAAAGCAATGTGTTGTTCTTTTACTTCGTTAATTGTTTTTTCGAAATCTTGTTCTTCAAAATAGCGTTTGACTACCTCTTCCAATGCATTTGTTGTCTTGCCCATAGCAGAAACAATGATACATGTATTTTCGTAACCAACAGATTGCAATAAACTCGCAACATTTCTAACGCCGGCTGCATCTTTCACCGAAGCACCACCGAATTTGAAAACTTTCATTTCTATAAAAATTTTTTTTTGTAAATATTTAACTTGCAAATATAACCAAACTACACTTTATATGTTGACCGAATTTAATTAAAATAAAAAATAAATTTGAATGATGATTTTCACGTATTTAGATTAATTTCAAACGTTTGAAATGATATAAAATTGAGTTATTATTCCGATATTTGACCAGCAAAACATAATTATGAATACTAATTCTCATCAAACTCTTGGAGAGTTTATCATAGAAAATCAAGCAGATTTTATTTACTCATCCGGAGAACTATCTAGATTGCTGAGTTCTATTAAGTTAGCGACAAAAGTTGTTAATTATAAAGTAAACAAAGCAGGACTTGTAAATATCTTAGGCGAATTCGGAAATGAAAATGTCCAAGGAGAAAAACAACAAAAATTAGATGTTTTCGCAAACGATACGTTTATCGAAACGTTGTCGCAACGCGAAGTTGTTTGTGGTATTGCTTCGGAAGAAAACGAAGATTTTATCGCGATTCAACCTTCAAAAAATTCAAAAAACAGTAAATATGTTGTATTGATTGATCCACTTGACGGCTCATCAAACATCGACGTAAATGTTTCTGTTGGAACAATTTTCTCTATCTACCACCGTGTTTCTGAACCTGGAACACCTGTTACAAAAGAAGATTTCTTACAACCAGGTAACAAGCAAGTTGCTGCGGGATATGTGATTTACGGTACATCGACAATGTTGGTTTACACAACAGGAAATGGTGTAAATGGATTTACATTAAACCCAGGAATTGGAACGTTTTATTTATCTCATCCAAATATGTGTATTCCAGAAGATGGACATATTTATTCAGTTAACGAAGGTAATTACGTGAAATTCCCTCAAGGAGTTAAAAATTACATCAAATATTGTCAGGCAGATGAAGAAGATCGTCCGTACACTTCTCGTTACATCGGTTCTTTATGTTCAGATTTTCACCGAAACATGTTGAAAGGAGGAATTTATATTTATCCTTCTGGAACAAATAATCCGAACGGAAAATTACGTTTATTGTACGAATGTAATCCAATGGCTTTTATTGCAGAACAAGCTGGAGGAAAAGCTTCTGACGGTTTCCAACGCATTATGGATATTGAACCTACAGAATTACACCAGCGCATTCCTTTCTTTTGTGGATCGAAAAATATGGTCGAAAAAGCAGAAGAATTTATGCGAAATGAAGAATTGAAATAATTATTTCTAAAAAAATAATCAAATAAAAAAATCCGCTCGATGAGCGGATTTTTTATTATCTAAACATCCAATTAAGGAATTGCAATACCTGGATAATTCCCTGGGTAAACATGTCTTAAAGTTGAATGATATTTTTTATTGATTGCATCAGCAAACATATTTGCGACAATTGCATATCCAGTTCCTGTTAAGTGAACTCCATCTAATGAGAACGCTCCACCAGAAACGAAAGTTGTTGTATATGTTTGTCCGTAATATTTAATTCCTGATTGAGAACTTAATTTTTTCATTTCAGAATATGTATCAACTAAAGCTAAATTATAAGCAGTTGCTAATTCAGCAATTGCTGCATTGTATTTAATTACAGCTGCTTCTGCTTTCGCAGTTTCTTTTGCTGTTAATACATAATTATCTGTCATTGGATAACTAACACCTACTACTGCTAATTTACCAGCTTCTTCTTGAGTTAATCCTAATTTCATTAACGCTGCAACTTGATTTGTATCAACTTTTCCAATTACAGAAGAAGAAGTTAAAACCAATAAATCTTTCGCTGTTGCTTGACGAGCTTGACCATAAATCATCCCAAATAAAGTTGCTTTTGCAGCTCCAATTTTAGGAGTAAGTGCAGCAGTGATTGTAGCTGATAAATCTGCTAAATCTTTATCTTTAATTACTACAGCACTTGCAGCATTCTTAGAAAAAAAGATTTTTCTTTCTGAAGCTCCAACCGCATCAAATACTTGATTTAATCCTGCATAAGTTGCATTCAATTCATCAATCATTGATGCAAAACTTGGGTTTGCAGGTGATAATGGCGCGTATGGAACCGTTGTAAAATATGGAATAGATGTTACAGAAGGAATATTTGCAATAACTCCTTTTGCTCCTACCGATGTTAATGCTTTTAATCCATCATTAATTGTAGATTTTACCACATTTACATTAGAAATATCATTACTTCCATAAGTTCTTGGATCAACATTATTTGTTTCATTATGATCTACTCCAACTCCTCCAGATGTTGCATAACCTAATACATCATTGTTCCCAATCCAATAAGAGAAAAATGTTGGCTTTTGAGCAACTGCATCTGCAACTACAGAAGTTGTCGCACCACTTGCAAAACGTACAAAATAAGGATTCGCTGTTGCTGGATCAGTTTTTAAGCCTGCTGGATTTCCATAACCTGGCGCAACTAAATGATAAGACTTAGCACCTGGAACTCCCATATTTTGAAACTTTCCTTTATCTGCTAAGATATCTAAAGCTCCACCCGCAGCACTTGGAACTGGTGTTAAAGCTCCATTTACAATTTGTAAATTCAATTTACCTGGAAAACCTGGTAAATCAGTAAATCCACCTGTATCATTTGACATATATGGAATTTTAAATTCTCCTCCTCCTGCAGCTTTCATCAATCCAGCTAACATGTTTGGGTAAGAATTTTCTTGTCCAGATTTGTACAATGCATTATCTCTATAACCAGAAGTTAACGAGTTTCCTAATGCGATATATGTAGAAAAGTTTGCTTCACCAGCAGAAACTTGAATATCTTCAATTGGATGTTCGAAATCTTCGCTACAGTTAAACATCGTAGCAGCTAATGCAACTAATACTATTTTATTTAAGTGTTTCATTTTTGTCTTATTTTAAGTTGTACGATACGCCTAAACCAAAGTTTATAGCACGCATTTTAACATCTCCAGAGAAGTTTTGTTGAATATTATCAATATGTCTTTCGTCTCCTTTTACATATGATCCAAATAAATCAACATTAAATCCTGACTCGAATCTAAATCCTAATCCAGCTGAAACTGAATTTAAGTTAGAACTTGGTGTTTCTGATGACCAATAAGCTGATGGCACTGGCGATTTATCGTGATAATAACCAACACGTCCAACAATCATCTCGCTGAAAGTATACTCAGCTCCAAAACGGAATAATGTATTGTCTTTCCAGTTTTTCGTAGAAGATGATGTGTAGAAAGTATTAGAAGCATCATTATATAAATTGATATCTAAACTTTTATAACGTGTCCAGTTTTGCCAAACTACATCTCCAAAAAGTTCTAATTGTGGTAAAACTTTGTAAGACATTCCAAATGTAAACTCTGATGGTAATGGTAAAGTTGTATTCCATTTATCTGTATTAAAAGGCACATTAGATGCAATTCCAGAAGGAACATTCGACCATGTAACATCACCTTTGTTTGCAGAAATATCTACATTAGAACGGTACGCAATTCCAACTCCAAATTTATCTGTTGGCTTGAACATTGCTCCAACATTAAATCCTAAACCATGAGCATCTTTATCCTCTAATTTAAGTTTAATATCATTTCCAGCAACTGTTTGTACTTTCTCTAATTTAGCTGTTCCGTGTGTATAAATGAAACCTACACCCAAACTAAACCAATCAGAAAAACGATATGCAACCGTTGGCTGAATATTGAATGCTTTCAAGTCAATATGTGTAATATTTGCTTTGTTTTGCCAATCTTCTGGCCACGTAACCGAACTACCAAAAGGTGTCGTAACACTCAATCCAATTGCTAAATCATCTACAGGCTTGTAACTAACTGCCAAATACATTGGTGTTCCTAATTTATTATCTGTTTCTGCTTTTTGTAACGTCATTGGATCTTGCCATTTTACGTCAGTTTTTACACCAAAACCTCCGACAGCAATACTCAATTTACTATCAACAAAAGCTAAACCTGCAGGATTATAAAACGCAACACTCGCATCGTGAGTTTGTGTTGCAGAAGTTCCCCCCAATGCTGCTTGGCGAACTCCTTGTAAAGCAACTCGGTATCCACCTGCAAATGCAGAAGAAGATAAGCCGATTAATGCTAAGGTTAAGAAAATTTTCTTCATATTTTTTGTTCGTTTTTAATAATTCCTTTAAACAAAAATAACATAATTTTATAATAATGTTATGTTAACATAATAAATTTTGAAAAAATCTTTATTCTTAAGGCTTTCAGCCAGAATAACATTCGTGTAAAATATACACTATTGATAAATTTCTTTGATTTTTTCAGATATAATATATCCTTCAGACCAACACGCCTGAAAATTGAACCCACCTGTTATGGCATCAATATTTAAAACCTCACCGGCCATAAACAATTGTGGGATTTTTTTTGCTTGCATCGAATGAAAATCAATCTCTTTCAAATCTACTCCACCAGCCGTCACAAACTCATCTTTGAACGTACTTTTTCCATTAATTTGGTATTTCCCTTGCGTCAATTCTGTTGCAATTGCTTCGATGTGTTTTTTCGATAAATCTGCATAAACCTTGTTTTCATCTACACTACAATAGCTCAGAATACTAAACCAAAAACGTTTCGGAAAATCGAATGGATTATTTTTATGCACATTTTTCTTGGCATCAACTTGTTTTTTATCATTCAAAAATGAAATGATTTCGTCTTTAGATTGATTTACAAAATTGATTTCAGTCTCAAATTTATAATTGCTTTCATTTAATTTTAAAGCACCCCAAGCCGATAATCTCAAAATCGCCGGACCACTAAATCCCCAATGTGTAATTAGCAATGGACCTTCTGCCTCTAATTTTTGTTGATTAATTTTGACTTCAGCATTCTCGAAAGAAATTCCCATCAAACCTTCAATTCGAGGGTCTTTGCAATTAAATGTGAATAAAGAAGGAACTGGCTGAACAATTTTCAAACCTAAATTCTTCAAACTTTTCCAAAATTTAGGCGTACTTCCTGTTGTCACAATCACCGTTTCAAAAAAATGTTTTCCTGATTTTGTTATCAACTCATAACCTCCATCAACTTTATTGATCTCTTGCACACCGTCCGAGAAATTCAATTGTACTTTATTTTGATCAACCGCTTTTGTCAAAGCCTCTATAATCGAAAGTGAAGAATCACTAACAGGAAAAATACGGTTATCGTCTTCTATTTTCAATTCTACTCCGCGCTCATCAAACCAAGCCATTGTATCACCCGGTTGAAACGTGTAAAAAACACTTAATAATTCCTTTTTTCCTCGCGGATAAAATTCGACCAAATCAAGCGGATCAAAACATGCATGCGTCACATTACATCTTCCTCCACCCGAAATGCGTACTTTTTGAAGCGGTAAGTTTGCTTGTTCAAACAATATAGTTTGTTGTCCTACAGTTTTTCCAAGGTTTGCTGCAACAAAATATCCTGCTGCACCACCTCCTACTATGGCTATTTTTTTCACGAGGCAAAGGTAAAGTTTTATTTTTAACAGAATTTTTGACAAAAAAAGGAAATGTTTTCACATTTCCTTTTAAGACTTTTGTTCATGAAAAACGAACAAAGGTGTAATATTTTTATTTGCAATTTTCTTTGTAAATCCTGGCGAAAAAATCTTATCAAAAAATCCTTTATTGCGACTCACAACCGTCAACAAGTCGATTTGTTTTTCCTTGATAAAATCCAACACCGCGTTTACAGGATCTGCATCATGATAAACTTCGAATACAATTGGATCTCCAGCAAACTGATCTTGCCAATCTTTCATTGCTTGTTGATTAAATTTTCCGTCTTTCGAAACGTGCATACAATGAATTTTTGCATGATGACGATTTGCAATCTCAATCAAATACTTCAACGCATCTTTATCTTTTTGATCAAAAACTGTGGTAAAACCAATATTCTTAAATCCTTTGAAAGACATTCCATGCGGAATACTAAGAATTGGAACTTTCATCGATGTAATCGCATTTATCGTATTCGAACCGAAAAGCATTTTCTCAATTCCTGTATTTCCGTCCGTTCCCATCACCACAAAATCAACACTTTCTTCACCAATAATTTCGCGTAGAATGTATAAGAAATTTCCCTCTTCTAAGATAAACTTGATTGGAATTTCATTCAAACCATTTTCATCAGCAATTTGTCTTAGTTGCGGAATATTATCTTTGAAGTTGTCAAAACTTCCTAATTCTACAGTTTCATATACATTCTGAATCAATCCAGCACTCAAACTTCCAGTAATCATTGGCAATTCGTAAACATGCAACACATAAACTTGTGCATCGATACTTTTTGCAAGATTTAGTGCATATAAGAAGGCATTATTGGCAGTTTCTGAGAAATCTGTTGGGAACAATATTTTTTTCATCTTTTCGTGTTTTGTACTCAAAAGTTACGAATAATTTCATTTCAACACGAAAAAAGCTCAATCTATTTCTATAGATTGAGCTTTGTATATTCAGTATAAATTATCTTATTCGTGGAAAACAAACAAAGGCACGTTGTGTTGCGTCAAAATTTTCTTTGTAAAACTTGGCGAAAATAATTTCTCAAAGAAGCCTTTGTTACGGCTAACAACTGTCAACAAATCAATTTTTTCTTCTTTAATAAATTCCAAAACTGCATCTACAGATTCATCCGCAGTATAAATAGAAAAATCTACAGGCTCATCTTTATAATATTCTTTCCAATGATTAAGCGTCGGAATATCATAATTTCCATCTTTCGAAACGTGTAAACAATGCACTTTTGCTTTGTAACGATAAGCGATTTCTGTTAAATAATCTAAGGCTTTGCGGTCTTTATCTTGGAAAATTGTCGTAAATCCGATGTTATTTATTCCTTTGAATTCGTAACCATTTGGCACGCTCAATACTGGAATTTTAAGATGTTTGATTGCATTCATCGTATTCGAACCAAAAAGAACTTTGTCAAATCCTGTATTTCCTGTTGTTCCCATTACCACAAAATCTACTTTTTCATCTTCGATAAATGTTGGCAACACAAACGAAAGCATTCCTTCTTTTACAAAAAATTTCAAATCAACATTTGCAAAACCATTGTCCTCAGCCATTTTTCTCAAGAACGGAATATGATCTTTTAAATTCTCGAAATTATTTAATTCAATTGTATTATAAACATCTTGCAAAATACCAGCATCGATTCCTCCGCTTACCATTGGATACTGAAAAGCGTGCAAAACATACAATTCTGCATTTTGATTTTCGGCTAAATTTAACGCATACAAAAACGCATTATTTGCTGTTTCTGAAAAATCTGTTGGAAATAATATTTTTTTCATAATCTGTCTGTTTAATAGCTTTTTAAAGATACAAAATATTAAATATCTATATTTTAATTTGATGTTAAATCTTATTGTTTTTTATTATTTACGATGATTAAAAATATTATCATTTTCGTGTAAATAGTAATCCGTAACTTTGTACCTTAAATAATTTTTCAATTCATGAATAATAAATATTTTCAAAAAACCATTGTTCGATGGTCAGATTTGGATGCTAATCGCCATTTAGCGAACGCTTCGTATATGAATTTTACAAGTTTTGCACGTATTGCTTTTTTGAGAGATTATGGCATTTCGATGAAAAATTTGGCTGAATATGGAATTGGACCAGCTATTTTGCACGAACAATTTTCCTTTTTTAAGGAAGCAATGGAAGGTGAAGAAATTTATATTTCGGTAGAAATTGGTGGAATGTCGGAAGATGGAATGATTTATCAATTTATTCATAATTTATATAACCAAGATGGTGTACATCTTTGTCATTCTGAATTGACAGGTGTTTGGTTTTCGATGTCGAAAAGAAAAATGCAAGCACCACCAACAGAAATGTTAGAAAATATTAAAAAATCATTTGAAGGACAAACCGTGAAAACAATGTCGAAACAAGATATTATCAATTTACCTTTTCGTTCAGAAAATATAGATCCTTCAATCTTTACTCAAAAATAAAATCATGTTAGAAGATAAAAACGTTTCAAAAACAAGTTTAGCCGAAATTGGAGAATTTGGTTTAATTAATCAAATCAAAGAAGGTTTTCCGATCAAATTAGAAAGTTCTATTAAAGGAATTGGCGACGATGCAGCTGTTCTTGATTACAAAAAAGATAAAATTGTGGTTTCTACTGACATGTTGGTAGAAGGTGTAAATTTTAGCTGGTCGTACATGCCTTTGCGTCACTTGGGTTATAAAGCGGTTGTGACGGCAATTAGTGATATTTTGGCGATGAATGCTATTCCAAAACAATTGTTGGTTTCGATGGCAATTTCGAATCGTTTTACGATAGAAGCTGTGGACGAAATTTACAACGGAATGAAATACGCTTGCGACAAATACAATATTGATATTGTAGGCGGCGATACAACTTCTTCTGTTAGCGGACTTGTTTTGAGCATGACGGCGATTGGCTCTGCTCCAGAAAAAGATTTGGCTTATAGAAATGGTGCAAAAGAAAATGATTTGGTTGTACTTTCTGGTGATTTAGGTGCTTCTTTTCTTGGTTTGCAAGTATTAGAACGCGAAGCACAAGTATCAAAAGTAAACCCTAATAATCAACCAGATTTCGAAAACTATTCATATTTAATTGAACGTCAATTAAAACCAGAAGCTCGTTTGGATATTATCAATCTTTTGAAAGAATTGAAAGTTAAACCAACTTCTATGATTGATATTTCGGACGGATTATCTTCTGAAATTATTCATCTCTCGAAAGAAAGTGGTGTTGGAATTAATATTTACGAAGAAAAAATTCCGTTAGATTCTATTGTGATTCGTACAGCCGAAGAGTTCAAAATTAATCCAATAACATGTGCATTAAGTGGTGGAGAAGATTATGAATTGCTGTTTACAATTAATCAAAAAGATTTTGAAAAAATCAAAGGAAATCCGCATTTAACGGTGATTGGTCATGTAACTGGTAAAAACGAAGAAAACTATTTGATTACACGCGGAAGCGAACAAATGGTTCCATTAACAGCACAAGGTTGGGGAGTTGAAACGGAAGACGAAGAGTAGTTTTAGACTGAATTTATTTCAGTTTCTCATCAAATATAAAATCAAAAAAGCATTCAAGGAATTGAGTGCTTTTTTGGTTGAAATAAGTTGTATTTTAGTTCTATTAATTAACTAGTTATGAAATACTTTTTACTTTCATTTATTCTATTTTTTTGTTCATGTTCATCAACATTCAATTCTGTTTATAAAGACAAACAACTTCAAAAAACGATAGATGTATTTATTGAATTAGGCGAAAAAGATTCTAAAAACAACAAAATGGATAAATTTTTATTAATGAAGCTTTCTAAAACAGATCCAGAAAAAGAAATATATTTTTCAAATTTTGGTATAGAAGTTATGTTTTATGAGAAAAAACTTCCTTTTATTATTCCTCCCCATGAGTATTCTCAATTTGAGTATAAAGGTTATTCTATTATAATTATTGACTCTAATCACATTAATTTTAAAAAATATTCATTTTTAAAACCTGTTAAATCAGAAGAATTAAAGACTTTAGATTCTGAGAATATGTTTTCATATAATCCAACAACTTTTGCAATATTTTTTGATAAAAAAGGAGTTATACAGTTTATTGATCCAATGTACAGAAGAAAATCTCTTCGAGAAATGTTACTTAAACAAAATATAAAAATTAATCTTAAATCAAAAGATGTATATAACGAAAACGCTATAGGGATTGATTAGTTTTTAAGAACAAAAAAAGCTCGAACCAATAAGTTCGAGCTTTTATATTGTTAGCATTTTCGCTGTCGAATTATCAATTAAGATAATGGTTCAACTGAAACGTAAGATCTATCGTTACGTTTTTTAGTGAAAACTACTTTTCCGTCAATTAAAGCGAATAATGTGTGATCTTTACCGATTCCTACATTATCACCAGGATGATGTTGAGTACCTCTTTGACGAACAATAATGTTACCAGCGATTGCTGCTTGTCCACCAAAAATTTTAACACCTAAACGTTTCGAATGTGATTCACGACCATTTTTCGAACTTCCGACCCCTTTCTTATGTGCCATTTCGTTTTGTTTTTAAGAGTTAATAATTAATCTCAGCTCAATCTTAACCGATTGAAGCTACTTCAATTTTAGTGAATTGTTGACGATGACCGTTAGACTTTTGGTAACCTTTTCTTCTTTTCTTTTTGAAAACGATTACTTTGTCTCCTTTCACGTGTTCAACGATTTTAGCTACTACGGTAACTCCGTCTATAACTGGGGCGCCGACAGTGATTGTTCCGTTATCTGTTAATAAAACACGGTCGAATTTTACTTCGTCACCTGCTTCACCAGCTAAACGGTTTACAAACAATTGTTGGTCTTTTTCAACTTTGTATTGAAGCCCTGCTATCTCTACAATTGCGTACATAAATTAATGTTTATAAATGAAAATTGAGTGCAAAGATAATCAAATTTTTGAATTTAGACACTTGAATTCATTGAAATTTAATTAGAAAGATAAAAAAACTATGACATATCTTCTATTTGGATTAATTAAAAATAAATATCTTTGCATATAGTAAAATCATAGATAGATTGGTAGAAATGGTTGAAAATTATTCTTTAAAAGATTTAAAAATTGGTGAACAAGCAGTTGTAACTGGATTTAGTACAGAAGACATACCTGCTAAGTTTTACGAAATGGGCTTTATTCCGGGAACAAGTTTATTGGTAAAAAATAAGGCTCCGTTTGGTGGTCCTATTTGCATTAGTATCATCTCTAACAAGTCTGTTTTAGCTTTAAGAAGAAACGAAGCCGATAAAATTTTGATAACAAAAAAATAATGAATCATTATAAAATTGCCTTAATTGGTAACCCAAATGTTGGTAAAACTTCGTTATTTAATAAATTAACAAATCTTCGTCAAAAAGTTGGGAATTACCCTGGTGTGACGGTAGAAAAACGCGAAGGTAAAATAGAACGAAATGGAAATAAATTCCAAATTACAGATTTTCCCGGAACGTATACAATTTATCCAAGCTCTTTGGATGAAGAAATTGTTTTCAAAACTTTAGGAGACAAAACCAATAACCATTACCCAAATTTGGCGGTTGTTGTTGGTGAACCATCTAATCTAAAACGATCGATTTTGTTGTATCAACAAGTTAGAGATTTAGAAGTTCCTGCGATTTTTGTCATCAATATGAAAGATGAAATCAAAAGCAAGGGACTAAATATTGATTTGAAAAAGTTAGAAGATTTTCTTCAAACAAAAATATACTTAACAAACGCGCGTACAAGCGAAGGAATTGATGAATTGGTAGAAGCTTTTACAAAAGAAGCAACTCCATATAATCGTCATTACGAAATTCCGAAAGAGCATCTTTCTATTCTAGAAAAAATCAAGAATGAATTTAATCTTAAATCTGATTATTTAGCTTGGCAATATCTTTCTCAGAAAGAAGTTCCGTTCGAATCGAAAGAAAATCTAAGTAAATTAGATACAATTAAGAAAGAAAATTCTATTGTTTCGAAACGATTACAAGTTAAAGAAGCATTAGATCGAAATAAAATTTTAGAGGATAAATTAAACGATATTATTTCGTATAATTTTGACGGAAATGAAACCTTAACCGATAAAATTGATAAAACATTAATTCATCCGATTTTTGGATACATCATCTTTTTAGGAATTTTATTATTAATCTTTCAAGCTGTTTATACGTGGTCTGCACCATTAATGACAATGGTCGAAGATTTATTTGGTTGGATCGACGAAAAAGCAATTAGCTTAATTCCCGAAGGACCTATCAACGAAATTATTGGAGGTGCAATAATTCCAGGTATAGAAGGGATTGCCGTTTTCGTTCCGCAAATTGCCATTTTGTTTTTATTCATTTCAATAATGGAAGAAACGGGCTACATGAGTCGCGTGGTTTATTTAATGGACAGATGGTTAAAACCATTCGGTTTAAGTGGAAAAAGTGTCGTTCCATTAATTTCTGGTGTTGCCTGTGCCGTTCCTGCAATCATGTCTGCGCGTAATATCGAAAATGATAAAGAACGTCTATTAACGATACTTGTAACGCCTTTTATGACGTGTTCGGCTCGTTTACCAATTTACATCGTTTTAATTGCTTTGGTTATTCCCGACGAACATATTTTCGGATTAAGTTACCAAGCTTTGGCGTTATTTGTGATGTACATTTTAGGTGTTTTAGGCGCACTAGGAAGTGCTATTTTATTAAATTTAATCATTAAAGCGAAACATAAAAGTTACCTAATTTTAGAAATGCCAACATACAAACTTCCTGATTGGAAAAATGTTGGAATTAATGTTTGGGAAAAAACATTAGGATTTTTAGTTGATGCGGGTAAAATCATATTTGCAATTTCGATTATTCTTTGGGTTTTAGGAACTTTCGGACCTGGAGAACAATTCAAAAATGCAGAAGAAATTGTAACTGCTCATCATCCGAAAATGAATGAAGAAGATTTGGCAAATGAAATTGCTTCTTACAAATTAGAACATTCATATTTAGGGAGATTAGGATCAGTTATAGAACCAGTTGTAGAGCCTTTAGGATACGATTGGAAGATGGGAATTGGTTTAATTTCATCATTCGCAGCGCGTGAAGTTTTTGTCGGAACGATGTCAACAGTTTATAGTTTAGGAGAGGTTGATGTTGAGGACAATGGTCAAAAAGATCGTTTACTTCTTCGTATGAAAAATGAGATTAATCAAAACACAGGAGAACCAGCATACAACCTTGCTACAGGAGTTTCGTTGTTGTTATTTTATGCATTCGCAATGCAATGTATGAGTACAATTGCGATCGTAAAACGAGAAACAAATTCTTGGAAATGGACATTGATTCAGACAGGGTTTATGACAGGTTTAGCATATGTAGTTGCATTCATTGCATATCATTTTTTAAAATAATAGTATGGACAATATTTGGATACAATATATCTTTATCGCTTTCCTTTTTGGATTTGCAGTTTGGTATGTTGTAAAATTAATTAGAAGCTCATTTAGCTCAAAAGGAGGCGGATGCTCAAAAGGCTGTGGTTGTTCTCCAAGCAAAGATGAATTTCAAAAAAAGGCTAACTCTTAAAAGTTAGCCTTTTTTATTTCAAAATTTCGGAGTATTTTTACAATAGTATAATCAGAAAAAAACAAGTATTTTAATGATTATCAATTGGTTTTATTTTATTAATTCGGAATATAAATTTTACAAAAATGGAAACTTGGTTAATCATTTCATTAATAGTTTTAGCTATAATTATCTTAGGATTAATTATTTACTTTGTTTCCAAAAAAACTAAACAATCAACTGAAATTTCTACTGAAGAAATTAATTCTGTAAAAGAAATTAAAGAAATTCCTTCTGAACCAATCAAACAAGAGGTTACAAATAAAATAATTCCTCCAACTCCGCCAACAGAGGTTATCATTGAGGAAAAACCAATGAATAATCTTAGCATTTCATCTAAAACCGAAAATGATTTACTTCGAAAATTAGAATTATTTGAGAAGAATAAAGGCTTTACTAAGAAAGATATTAATCTTGCTTCATTATCAAAACAATTTGAAACGAATACAAAATACCTTTCCGAAATCATTAAAACTCATCGTCAAAAACAATTTAATTCTTATTTGAATGAGTTGAGAGTAAATTACATTGTAAATCGACTTCAAAATGAGCCGAAATACATTAATACGAAAGTAAGCTATTTAGCAAGCGATTGCGGATTTGCTTCTCACAGTACTTTTACGACAACTTTTACTCAAATAATGAACGAATCTCCTTCTGCTTTTATAAAAAGAATTAAAGCGGAACAAAAAAATTCATAATCACGAATTAATAAAGTTTATACAACTGAATTTTAAATAGATATTCATTTATATTCATTTTATTTTTTACACCAATTAATACAAGAGCTATATAAAATAATTTCACAAATCTCGATTGTATTTTTTTATTCTTAATTAAGACTTTATCTTTAATCTAAGATTGTGTCTTATGCGAAAAATTGACCCCGAAATACTTGCTCAAAAAATAAAAGAAGGTGATCGTTTTGCCTTATCAAGAGCTATTACACTTGCCGAAAGCAATCGTTTAGACGATTTAAAATTAGCGCAACATATCATTAGTTTATTACCTGTTTCCATAACGTCAAAAAGAATTGCCATTACTGGAATTCCTGGTGTTGGTAAAAGTACTTTTATCGAATCTCTGGGGAAATATATTCTGAGTAAAGATGAAAAAGTAGCAATTTTAGCTATTGACCCTAGTAGTTCACTTTCCAAAGGAAGTATTTTAGGCGACAAAACACGCATGGAAGACTTATCTCGAGAAGAGAATGCTTATATACGTCCAAGCGCCTCTAACGGCTCTTTAGGCGGTGTTACGTCACGTACATATGAAGCAATTTTATTATGTGAAGCAGCAGGATTTGAAAATATTTTGATTGAAACTGTTGGTGTTGGACAATCTGAGACCTTAGTAAATGAAATTTCAGATCTCTTCCTATTTCTTCAACTTCCGGGTTCTGGAGATGATTTACAAGGAATAAAACGCGGAATTATGGAAATGGCTGATTTGATTTTCGTTAATAAATCAGATTCATTTCAAGAAAAATTAGTGAAAGATGCAAAATTAGACATTGTTCGTTCATTGCAATTTTTACCAACCAAATCTTCTCAATGGAAAAGAAAATCAATTATCGGTTCTGGATTAATCGGAAAAGGAATTCCTGAACTTTGGGAATTGGTCAATGATTATTTCAATTTTATTAATAAAAATAATTATTACGCTTCAAACCGAGAAAAACAACAGCTAAATCAAGCAGAACGCTACACAATTGATTTAGTCAATCAACAATTTTTAAAATTACTTAAGGAGAAACCACTAGAATTGAGCAAAAATTTATCTGCATTCGAAATGGCAAAAGACTGGTTGAATAACCATACTGAAATTGATATAAAATAAAAAAAGACAATCAAA
>NZ_DKHL01000007.1:0-149480 GCF_002453775.1 Empedobacter sp. UBA6745 | reverse complement strand
CCGAACAGAGAAGTTAAGCCTGCCTGCGCCGATGGTACTGTTACTTACGGGAGAGTAGGTCGTCGCCAGTTTTTATTAAAATCCTCAAGATTATTTTCTTGAGGATTTTTTGTGGTTACACGTTACGCTTAGCCTGAAGGCTGTAAGCTTTACGCTAACTCAAAACTATGTTTTATAAAACAAGAACTAACTCAGAACTTACTACTCATAACTCGAAAACACCTCTATAATCCCTTTAAGGGATACTTTTGTTTAGATCTTTATTCTGTAAGTCTTAAATCTTACGTCTTATAACTTATAACTCAAAACTTAGAACTCAATCCGCGTTAGGGGTAGCAGTGGAAATCCTTTTGTAGCAAATGTCTTTTCTATATAACCTCTATTTTCTTCTACAAAAGATTGGAAAGGATAGCCCGACCGAAGGGAACGCCATAATAATTAAGCTTATTATTATGTTTCATTAATATTTGTCCATCTGCTATAATTTTAGTACATTGAAGAATAATTTAATTTTGAATAAAATTTTATTTATTCAGCAAGAGGTTTTCTATCTCTTATATGTTGTAATCCATTTATTACACATTCTATTCTGTTTTACACAGTTTTTATAGAAGTTTGTTTCTATATCAGGTCGTTTCAGACATAAAAATCAATTACTATCGAATGATAGTTGAGTAGTTCATATAAGTTTAATTAAAAACAATTCATGAGTTTAAAAGTAGGCATTATCGGGGCTGGACCAAGTGGTTTGGCAATGTTAAGAGCATTTGAGTCAGAAGAAAAAAAAGGTAACAAAATTCCAGAAATTAAATGTTTTGAGAAGCAAGACAACTGGGGAGGAATGTGGAACTACACATGGCGTACAGGAGTAGGTAAATACGGAGAGCCATTGCATGGCAGTATGTATAAATATTTATGGTCGAATGGACCAAAAGAATGTTTAGAATTTGCAGATTATACATTTTCTGAACACTTTGGTCAAACAATATCTTCTTATCCACCAAGAGAAGTATTATTCGATTATATAGAAGGGAGAATTAAACAAAGTAATGCGCGAAAGTACATTCAGTTTAATACCGTTGCAAGGTGGGTAGATTATGTAGAGAATCAAAAACAATTTCGCGTTGTTTTTGATGATTTAAAGAAAAATGAAACTTTCGAAGAGTATTTCGATTATTTAATTGTCGGAACATGACATTTTTCTACACCAAATATGCCTTATTTTAAAGGGATTGAGAATTATACAGGAAATGTAATGCATGCGCATGATTTCCGTGGAGCGGATCCATTTAGAGGCAAAGAAATTTTATTGATTGGTAGTAGTTATTCGGCAGAAGATATTGCGGTACAATGCTATAAACACGGAACTAAATCGGTCACAATTTCTTATCGTACAAATCCAATCGATTGTAAATGGCCAAAAGGAATAGAAGAATTGCCTTTGGTCACTCATTTTGAGGATAAGAAAGCATTTTTCAAAGACGGAACATCAAAAGAGTTTGATGCAGTGATTATGTGTACAGGTTATCAACACAAATTTCCGTTTTTACCAGATAATTTGCGTCTAAAAACAAAAAACTGTTTGTATCCAGAAGGAATGTATAAAGGTGTAATATCAGATGTTAATGCTCAATTGTTATTTTTGGGAATGCAGGATCAATATTACACATTTAATATGTTTGATGCACAAGCATGGTTTGCACGTGATTATATTTTGGGACGAATTGTTTTACCTTCAAAACAGGATATTCAAAACGATATTCAGAAATGGATTGATTATGAAAAACAATCAATTTCTGCTGACGACCATGTTGATTTTCAAACGGATTATTTGAAGGATTTGATTCATATGACTGATTATCCTATGTTCGATTTGGATAAAGTAGCTAATATGTTCAAATCTTGGTTAAAAGATAAAGAAGAAAATATTTTAACTTATCGAGATAAAACCTATACCTCTGTTATGGACGAAACGAAAGCAGAAAAACATCACACACCTTGGATGAAAGAGTTAGATGATAGTTTAGAACGCTATTTGGATGAAGATCCGATTGATGAAAAGCAATTAGAAAAAACAAATTATTATTAATATTAACAAAAAGACTAACAAATGTGTTAGTCTTTTTTTATTTTCGATTGTATATTTAAACATCGTTAAAAAAAGAAAAGTGTTTATTTTTGACAGAGCACAACACAATATGATTTAATACAATAGAAATGGAGATTCAATATTTTTTCGAATTATTTGGTACACTTTTTTTTGGAATTTCGGGCGCTTTAGCAGCAGATGAAAAATCGGGAAATGATTGGTTTGGTGTAACCTTTATTGCTTTCCTAACTTCAATTGGAGGCGGTACAATACGTGATATATTACTTTCTGTTGAGATTATGTGGATAAAGGATGTGAATCTTATTTATGCGGTAGGGATTGGTGTTGTTTTAGCCGCAATTTTCTATACACCTTTACTTAAACTTCGTAAAACATTTATGCTTTTTGATACGTTAGGGATTGCTTTGTTTACGATTGTTGGTTTAGAAAAAGCTCTAAATCTTGGAATTCATCCCGTAATTGCACCTGTAATGGGAATGTTTACTGCGGTTTTTGGATCCATTATTCGAGATATGATGTTGAATGAAGTTCCTATTATTTTCAAGAAAGAAATTTATGCGTTCGCATGTCTTTGTGGTGCAGTTATTTACATGATTTTATGGAAATTGGGACTTGATCGTAATATTAATTTCTTTGTTTCGGGAGCTGTAATTGTCGCAATTCGTTTGGTTGCAATTAAATACAATTTATCATTACCAAAGTTTAAAAGTCATTAATTTATAGATTCGTATCTTAGCGAACTAATTTTTTATAGATGGAAATTCAATACTTTTTTGAATTATTCGGAACAGTTGTGTTCGCAATTTCTGGTGCTTTAGCTGGAGATGAAAGACAAAAACACGATTGGTTCGGAATTGCTTGCTTTGCTTTTATAACGGCTGTTGGTGGCGGAACTTTACGCGATTTATTCCTTAACAGTTATCCGTTAGTTTGGATAAATGATATGAATGTCATTTACGCAGTTTTTGCTGGAATTTTATTGGCAGGATTATTTTTCAAATATTTTTCACGGTTAAGAGTAACATTAATGCTTTTCGACACATTAGGAATTGCTTTATTTACAATAGTAGGTTTAGAGAAAGCACATTCTTTGGGTGCAAACAATTTTATTTCTGTGATGATGGGAATGATGACCGCTGTAATGGGTGGTATGTTGCGCGATGTTTTGATGAATAAAACGCCTACAGTTTTTGTGAAAGAAATTTATGCAATGGCATGTATCGCAGGAGGTGTGATGTATTTAATTTTTGATAATTTTGGATTAGATCGTAATATCAATTTCATTGTTTCGGGAGCTATTATCGCTGCGATTCGTATTGTAACTGTAAAATATAAATTGTCGTTACCTAAATTTTATTAATCATGCAAAAAACACCATTTAATCAAGAAATTTGGACAGGAAGAATTGATTCTGAAGATGGAGAATTAGGACTAAGAATTCATCAAGTAATTTCTGATTACGATAAATTTGAATTATCATCCATTCAACCAAAAGTACTTTTAGGATTTTGTTCGGAAGAAGGTGTTGAACGAAATAAAGGGCGAATTGGAGCGAAAAATTCGCCAGATTTGATTCGTAAAAGTTTAGCGAATTTGCCTTTACATTTTTCTGAAACTGATTTTATTTTCGATGCTGGAAATTTTCACTGTGATGATAAGAATCTAGAATCTGCGAGAGATGAACAAATCAATCAAGTTGATAAAATCATTCAACAAAATCATTTTCCGATTGTAATTGGAGGTGGACATGAAACAGCTTTAGGAGATTTTTTGGCTTTAGCGAAATCATACAAAAATATTGGAATTATCAATCTTGATGCACATTTTGATTTGAGAACGCCAAATCCACAATCAACTTCTGGAACGCCTTTTTACGAAATGGCTAAGTACTGCGAAGAAAATGAAATAGCTTTCAATTATATTCCAATCGGTATTCAAGAATTAGGAAATACGAAAGCTTTATTTCAACGTGCAGAAAATTTAGGCGCTAATTATATTTTAGCAGATGAAGTTCATTTCAATTTGAATAAAGTGTTAGACGATTTGAAAACGATTGTTCAACAATTTGATGCGCTTTATGTTTCGTTGGATATGGATGTTTTTGATGCAGCTTATGCGCCAGGTGTAAGTGCAACGACAATTAATGGTTTGACTCCTTTTCAGGTTAAATATATTTTGAAGGTTTTGATAAACTCAAACAAAGTGAAAATCTTTGATTTGGTTGAATATAATTCGCTTTTTGATGTTGATAACTCGACAGCGAAACTCTCTGCACAAATGATTTACGAAGTTTTAAGATATTAATTCTGAAATATTTTACAATATTATGTAACCTTTTTCAGTTATCTGCGTATACATATATAGTGGTGTTGATAAAATGCCAAAAGAAATCGATAATAATCATTAATAATAGGAGGGTTTTAGTTAAATGAGACAGCTTAAAATTACAAAGCAGGTAACAAATCGTGAAACTGCGTCGTTGGATAAATACTTACAAGAGATTGGTAAAGTAGATTTGATTACAGCGGAGGAGGAAGTAGAGTTAGCACAACGTATCAAAGCAGGAGATCGTGTTGCCTTAGAAAAATTAACAAAAGCAAACTTACGTTTCGTGGTATCTGTTGCGAAACAATATCAAAATCAAGGTTTAAGTTTACCAGATTTAATTAATGAAGGAAATTTAGGTTTGATTAAAGCAGCGCAACGTTTTGACGAAACGCGTGGTTTCAAATTTATCTCGTATGCAGTTTGGTGGATTCGTCAATCTATCTTACAAGCATTAGCAGAACAATCTCGTATTGTACGTTTACCATTAAATAAAATTGGATCGATCAATAAAATTAATAAAGCCTATGCTTTATTAGAACAAGAACATGAGCGTGCCCCATCTGCAGAAGAAATTTCTGAAGTTTTGGATATGTCTGAAGGGGATGTAAAAGAGTCGATGAAAAACTCTGGTCGCCACGTCTCAATGGATGCACCATTAGTAGAAGGAGAAGATTCTAACTTATACGATGTATTAAACATTGGTGAATCTCCATCTCCAGATGTACAGTTGATGATAGAATCTTTACGTGTAGAGATTGAACGTGCATTACAAACATTAACGCCTCGTGAAGCTGATTTAATTCGTTTATACTTCGGATTAAACGGACAACACCCAATGACGTTAGAAGAAATTGGAGAAACGTTTGATTTAACAAGAGAACGTGTTCGTCAAATTAAAGAAAAAGCAATTCGCCGTTTAAAACATACTTCAAGATCTAAGATTTTGAAAACATATATCGGACGATAAAAATAAAAAACTCCACCTAAATTTAGTTGGAGTTTTTCATTATAATAATTTCCCGCTTAGTAAAATTGCAGCAATTGTAAAGTAGATAATCAATCCTGAAACGTCAACCAAAGTAGCAACGAAAGGCGAGGATGCTGTTGCGGGATCAAATCCAATTTTTCTCAAAATAAATGGAACTAAAGATCCTGAAAGTGTTCCCCATAAAACAATAACAATTAAAGATAAAGCGACTGTTAAAGCTATATACAACCAATACTCTCCATAACTATAAATTCCAGTTTTTTGCCAAATTAAGATTCGGATAAAACCCACAAATCCTAGAATTGCACCTAAGATTAATCCCGAAGCAAATTCTTTTTTCATTACATACCACCAATCTTTTAGCTTTAATTCGCCCAAAGCCATCGCACGAATAATCAGTGAAGCCGCTTGAGAACCAGAATTTCCGCCACTCGAAATAATCAATGGAACAAATAAAGCCAACACAACCGCTTTTTCGATTTCCTGGTCATAATAACTCATTGCAGAAGCCGTAAACATTTCGCCAATAAATAAGATAACCAGCCAACCTGCGCGCTTTTTGATTAATTCCGCAATAGGTGTTTTAGTATACGAAACATCCAATTCTTCCATTCCTCCGAATTTCTGAATATCTTCTGTATCACGCATTTTCATTCGATCCAAGATGTCGTCGAAGGTTACAATTCCGACCAAAACATCATTTTCTGTCACAATTGGCATAGCAGAACGATCGTATTTATCAAAAACTTCTAACGCATCTTCTAAAGGAGTCGTCGTCTTGATTGAAACAAAATTATGATCGATCAAATCTTCTACTTTCGTATCTTCATCAGCCAAAAGAATTTCGCCAATTTTTAAATCATCAATCAATCTATTTTTTCCATCAACAATAAAAATATACGTCAACGTTTCCGCTTTTTTTCCATACTTTTTGATGTGAGCCAAAACTTGTTTTACTGTATAATGTTCTTTTACCTGAATATAATTTGGTGTCATTAAACGTGCAATCGAATCTTCTTTGTATCCAATCAAATTCAGTGCTGTAGCACGTTCTTCAGGATTTAAAAGATTAATGGAATGTTTGATTAATTGATCTGGGAAATTTTCAAAAAGTTCTGTTCGGTCATCAGGATCAAGATTGTTCAAAACCTCGGCTAAATCTTCGTCCGTCAAACTTTTTACAATTTCGTACTGAATATCGGGTTCAAAATAGGAGAATACTTCAACTTTATCATCATTCGAAAGCGAATAAAAAGCGATATTTCTTTCCTTTACGTTCAGTGCAGTTAATTGTTCGGCAATATCTGCTGGATGTTGATTAAGCATATTATTTTCCATAAATTTGTTGTTTTTATCCCAAGCTGCAAATTAAGTCTTTTTGAGATGAGAAGAAGTATAGATTGGCTACTTTTAAGCTAATTTTAATATAGAAAATCATGATGAACAAAGCTGATCAAAACCAAATGAAAGAATATATAAAATCTATGGATGTAGATGAACGATTTGTTGGAATTTGGTCTGGAACTGATCATGGGAAATTTTTTAAAGGAGAAACAAATAGTTGGATGGTCAATAGAAAAGCTGACGGCACAATGACGGTTAACTTTAAAACGATTTATAGTGATGATCGTGTAACTTTTTCTGAAGACGAAGGCGTTTGGTGTACGATTGGTGATGAATATTACGAGTTTAGAGATTCTGATGAGATGGCAGATATTTATACTTATATTTTTATGTCAAAAGATTCGATTCATTTTATCATCAACGAAGAATTGAAAGACGAAGAACCTTATAACTTTATTGACAATAGAGTTTTCTTGGATTAAAAATAATTTTGCTGAATCATTTTTTCTGTTATATTCGTATTGAATTAATTAACACTGAAAATGAAAAAACTGTTATTTACTCTCTTATTATCATCTTCACTATTTGCTCAAGAAAAAGCAACAGATTTGTTTAATGCAAACGTTAGTTTTATTGGAATCGGAATTCAATATGAAAAAGCTTTATCCGAAAATTTTACGGCTGTTGGATCTTTAGATTATTTAGGAGGTTTCAGATACAGCTATAGCGATTTTTATGGGAGTGATTTTGAGTATATTTTGACAACAAATATAGCTTTAGAAGGACGTTATTATTATAATTTTGACCGAAGAATTGGTAAAGGAAAAAACACCAAAAATAATTCTGGGAATTATATTGCTTTAAAAGGAACTTATACGCCAGATTGGTTAACAACGTCTAATAGTGATAATTTAGGTGTTAATCCGCAAGGTTCTATTACATTCAATTATGGATTTAAACGTTCTTTTGCTCAAAACTTTTTTTACGAGTTTTATACAGGATTAGGACTTTCTCTTTATCAAGAAACATATACAAACTATGATTTTGATAATTATACAACATCAGAAGTAAAGAGTACAAATACAGGAGTTGCCTTAGATTTAGGCTTTCGAGTTGGTTATAATTTCTAAAAAATATAAATCGTTGAGTTTTCAACGATTTTTTTATTTCATTACCTTTGCACCACAAAATACAAACAAACAACAAATAAGATTATGCCAATAGTAGCACCATCAATTTTAGCAGCCGATTTCGGGAATTTAGCAAAAGACATCGAAATGGTTAATAATTCTCAAGCCGAATGGTTTCATTTAGATGTAATGGACGGCGTTTTTGTTCCAAATATCTCTTACGGAATGCCAATTATTGAGAAAATAAATTCGTTAACAGACAAAGTTTTGGATGTACATTTAATGATTGTTGATCCAGATCGTTATATTTCAATTTTCAAACAAGTTGGCGCAGATATTTTGACTGTTCATTACGAAGCGTGTACACATTTACATCGTACAATTCAGGCCATAAAAGCAGAAGGAATGAAAGCAGGAGTGGCGCTTAATCCGCATACATCAGTATCTGTTTTAGAAGATGTGATTAACGATCTAGACTTAGTGTTAATTATGAGTGTTAATCCAGGTTTTGGAGGTCAAAAATTCATTGAGAATACATACAACAAAGTATCAAAATTGAAAAAAATGATTACAGAAGCTAATGCAAATGTGATCATCGAAATTGATGGAGGAGTTGGTGTACAAAATGCATCAAAATTGGTAGAAGCTGGTGCAGACGCTTTAGTTGCAGGTTCGGCAGTTTTCAATGCTGAGAATCCAACAGAATATATAGCGGAATTACAAAAAGCTTAATAAAAATAGGTTAATAAATAATAAAAAAACTGAATCAGAAATGATTCAGTTTTTTTATTTAAATAAGATCTTTTTGATAAAATTTGAAATTGGTCTTTCTAAATATTTATAACTAAAAAGTCCAAATAGTATTACTGAAATAATCATAACAAAGTAAATAACATACGATTCTCTACCTATGTGATGATTGTACATTTCGATAATACCAGAACCTAAATAGCTGTGAATAAGGTATATTGAATAGGAACTAACTCCGATTTTTGTGATAATTGGATTTGTTAAGAAATTAAGACATTTTGGTTGGTATATAAAGGTTAAATAAATAGCAAGAGTAAAAATTGTTAAAAATGAAAAACCAATGTCTAACTTCTCTTGTAAAACTAATATAACACCACAAATAATAATATATAGAATGTATTTTTTATCAGTTTTATCATGATATAATTTATATAAAAACATACCTATCATAAACCAAAAACTTTCTCTAAATAATACCAAACATCTACTTATTAATTTTAAGTAATCTAAGGTTGGCGTACTTAGATATGGTTCTAAAAATTTATGAGCAAAACTACTACTTAAAGTAAAATAGATAGGAAAGCCAATGGCACAAATAAGTACAAAGTTTTGGATATAATTTTCTCGATTTTTGAAATATAAAAAACCTATTAATAAATAAAAACAAACTTCAACCCAGAGACTCCAATAAGATCCATCTATATAGTAATATTTAAGAGTTCCAGATGGTAAATTAAATACGTGTGGGTCTATAAAGGTATTTGCAATCAATAAATTTGCGAAAGATTTGGAATTAGTATAACCATCTCCAGTGTATATAAATTTAAAAAAACTGAATGTAATAATAGAACAAATTAACATTCCTGGAGCTAATCTAATATATCTTTTTTTCAAAAAATCTTTGTAACTATTTGTTGTTTCAAGAGAGTATAAAATAACAAATCCTGATATTACAAAGAAAAATGGAACTCCAAAATAACCATAATTTTGTACAAATTCTAGAAATTGATTTCCATGTAAATCGTATTTATGTAAATAATGAGATATAATTACAATAAGAATTGCAAATACGCGTAATCCATCAAGGATTGATATTCTTGAAGTTTTCAATAGTTTAGATATAATAGTTATCAGCAAATATATAAATTATTAAACCACTTATTGTTTCATATAAATATTTTGTTATGGTTAGCGATAAAAGATGTTGATCATCTTACATTTTCTAATTCTCTCATTAAAATCTTAACTTTGTTACATGAATTTCTCTAAAGACAACCAAAAAAAGATTTATACGATTGATGAAATCAAAGATAAAATGGCAAAATATTGTCTTTATCAAGATCGTTGTCATTGGGAAGTAGAGAAAAAACTACGTGATTTTGATTTGATTCCAGAAGCGAAAGATGAGATTCTTTTTAAGTTAATTCATTACGGATTTCTGAATGAAGAACGATTTGTACATAGCTTTGTTCGAGGAAAAGTCAATCAAAAAATGTGGGGAAGAAATCGTCTTCGTCAAGAATTAAAAATGCGTCAAATTGATCAAAAATTAATTGAAAAAGCATTTAAGGAAGAAATTGATTTGGATAAATATTGGAATAATTTATTGCATTTAACACAGAAAAAGTTCAATTTATTAGCTTCTGAGCGAGAATCTTTCAAGAAAATAAACAAAGTAAAAGCATATTTAGCCTACAAAGGTTACGAGTTCGATTTGATGAATGATGCTATCGAAACAGTGAAAACAAAAGAGTAATACAATTCATCCACGAAATTCGACAATTCGGTCAATAATTTTTAAAATTAAAAACGACTTCACTTAATTTTATTCCATAATAAATAAACACATTATGGAAAATTTAGTCAAAATCATTATTTACATTCACGCATTTTTCGGAGGAATTGGTTTGGTTGCTGGAACTGCTGTTATGATCATAAAAAAAGGAAACTCGACGCACAAAAAAGTGGGGAAAATATTTTCGATTGGTATGTTAGTCAGTTCTATTCTTTCGCTAATCATTTGTGCTTTCCCAAATCACCACAATTCTTTTCTTTTAATGATTGGTATTTTCACGATTTATATGATTTTGATCGGAAATAGAATTCTGAATTATAAACGCAAAAATTACTCGAATAATTTGGATAAAATCATTTCTGGAGCAATGTTTATCACATCTATTGTGATGATTGTTTTTGGATTACTTCCACTTTTCACAAGCAATGCAATTGGATTGTTGTATTTAATTTTTGGGTTTTTAGGAGGATTTATGTCTTATCGAGATTTTATTTTTTACAAGAATCCAGAGAATTATAAAATATGGACAATGAATCATGTTGGGAAAATGGTTGGCGCTTATATCGCTTCAGTAACAGCGTTTTTGGTTGCAGGCGCTGGATTTGGAGATAATATTTATTTTTGGATTGTACCTTCAATTATCGGAACGATTTATATTTTTTCTTGGTCAAAAAAACTAAATAAAAAAGTTGCAGTGAATTGATTATCTTTAATTAAAACACTTGTATGAAGAATTTATATATTTTATTCTTATTCATTCTTTTTGTTCAATGCGAGCAACCGAGCAATCAATCTGCTAAAGGTTGGGAAAAGAAGAATGAAATAAAAGCAGATTCAGTTTTTAAAGATGAGAATGTAAATGAAGTTATTGAACAAGCTATTGATATTACAAAAAGTAATCATATACCAATTAGAACAATCTCTCTCTTTTTCGCAAAAGAAAAATTTTATTTATATATTTCTTCGACTGGACAAGACTGTTCAATAGGGAATTATTATACATTACCAATTACTATTCAAAATACAGATTATACTATTCTTTTAGATAAAAATGAAGTATTAGATGAATATATCGATATCTCAAATTTAAATTATATCCCTTTAGATAAAGAAAAAATAACATTCTGCTGTGAAATAAAAGGTTACGCTTTTCGATTTCATAAAGATGAAGAAGGAAAGTATCAATTAAGAGAGTTGGAGCATTTTTATAATTATACGGATGATTTTGTTTTAGAAGAAGATAAAAAATATTTTCCTATTCAATATGAGGAAATTCCAGAACCAGAACCATTTATTCATCCTAATGATGTAAAATAAAAAAACGAATTTCGAAACTCGAAATTCGTTTTTACTATTTCTAATATTTACCTAATTCGTTTTCAAATTCTTGCAGATAATTCGCCAAATGAAAACCATCTACAAAACCATGATTCGCCTCAACCGAAACAGGCATATACATTTTATCGTTTTGCGTATACGCTTTTCCAAAAATAATTCGCGGAATAGATTCTCCTGTTCCAAAATTACTTGGTTGCACTAATCCCGTAAATTTCGACCATGGAAATGTAGAATGACGAACCAAACCAATGGTAATTTCTTCATTTTTGATGTGCAAACCAACCGAATTTTCTACACTTTGTATTTGCTCTTGAAGTTGCGCATTAAATGCATCAAAATCTTCGGTAAAATTCATCAATGCAAAACCAAAAGTTCCGTCTTTTCTACCAATTGTTGTTCCGCAATCTAAATGATCGTACACAAAAATTTCATCATCTTCTATACGATATTTAAATTCATTAATCTTATTCTCTGCCAACATCGAGCAATGTAAATAGACTGCGAAAAAAGACAATTTATTTGCTTTGGCAAATTTGTATGCTTTAGAACATTCAACCTCCGTAACAACTCCGACATACGGATTATCCATTTTCGAGAACATATTAAAATGCTCTATACGATTCCAACCTTCAGGATTAAATTTCTGTTTCATTGATGCAAAGTTAAAAATAGGATTTACAATTACTTTAATCTTTTTTGTTGATATGCATCACCAATTACATTCAGAGTCACGCCTAGAATAATCATAAAAATTCCTAAAGCTAAACTCAACGAAAAATCTTCACCAAATATCATAACACTTACAGCAACGGCAACCACAGGTTCTGATGCGCCAAGAATAGAAGTGGCTGTAGAACCAATATTTTTAATCGCATAAATCAAAGCGATGCTCGAAATAACTGTCGTTACAAAGGCAAATGTAAAAAAGTTGAAGGTTAATTCTAATGATGGTAAAATGAACGAGTCTTTGTGAATAATCATTTTTATTGCGTAATAAATCGTTGTAAATAGAAAAGAATAAAAGCTTAATGTAAAGCCTTTTATATCTCGTACTTTCGATTTGTTGACTGTCACAATATATAATCCGTAACCCAAAGCACTGATAAATACAATTCCTAATCCGATTGGATTTAGCTCGAATTTTCCTTCTTTGAAACTTAGTAAAATGACGCCAGCCAATACAAAAACAATGGCTATAATGGTTGAAATTGTAATTCTTTCTTTGAAGAAAACAGCCATTATGATGGCAACAATCAACGGATAAACGAATAATAATGTGGAGGCAATTCCAGGAGTTAAATAATCATAACCTAAAAATAAAGCATCCGCTGAGATTCCGTACAATAATCCTAAAATGATTAAAAATGGAATCTGTTTCACATCTATTTTGAATGATTGTTTTTTGATGAATAAATATGTTCCGACAATCAATGCAGAAAAAAAGAATCGATAGAATAATGTAGTATCCATCGAAAAATTTGCCTGTTTTATAGGTAGGATAAATAATGGAATTAATCCATAAGATATAGACGAAATTAGCCCATATGCGTAACCTTTGAATTTCATTTTTAATAGAAAAAAACGAAGTTCGAATTTCGAACTTCGCATTTGATTAGTATTTATTAAAATTTATTTTCTCGTAAAATCTAAATCTTGGAAATCGTAACTGAAATCTGTTAAAGGAGAAATCGCTTTCATTTTGAAACCTGTCATTTTTCCATTTTTCATTTCTGCATAAACAAAAGCGTCTGCATGGAAATAACGATTGTACCATTTTACCGCAAACGTATTGTCTTTGTAAAATGACATTTCACCAGTTAATTGAGGTGAACGTTTCGATTCGAAAATTATTTTTCCTTTCTTTTCATAAATCACAACATCACCAAACCAATTGTCTTTATACGTTCCGATTACGCTTTTTGTATCAAATTTGATGGCTTTATTTTTTTGATTTGCTTCAACTGTTTTCCAAACTTCATCGGTAATGACATCGGCTTCTTCCACATTTTTCTTCATCAACTCATCGTAGGTTTTTACCCAATCTGTAGAAGGATTTTTTAAGTAAAAATCTTTGATCGTATTTGAAATTGCACGGAAAGCTGCACCTGATTGTTGGTTAGTCAAAATCACAATTCCTAATTTTTCTTGAGGATAAAACATCGTTTGTGTTACAATTCCTTCCAATCCTCCAGTATGCGAAACTTCTAATTTTCCGTTCATATCCTGCAACTGCCATCCCAAACCATAAGCTTTGAATAATGAATTATAAGGCGGAGTTGTGCGATTTGGTTGTAAAGTTTGTGGCGTAATCATTTCATTCATTTGCTTTTCAGAAATAATTTGTTTCCCATTAACCTTTCCTTTATCCAAATTGAATTGCAACCATTTTGCAATATCATCAACATTCGAATAGATTCCTGCAGCTGCATCAAAAATGGTGTTCGTATAACGATCAATCACTTGTAATTTTCCATCAATCGGAACGTGCGGATCAATTGCATTTTTCTTATCTTTTACCAAGTGCCAATTCGCCGCAGTATTCGTCATTCCAATTGGTTCCAACAATCTTTTTGTTACAAAATCTGTCCAAGATTGTCCCGAAGTTCTTTCAATTACAACTCCTGCGATGATGTATAATAAATTATCGTAATCATATTTGACACGAAAATCAGAAACAGGTTTTAAAAATTGAATATTTGAAATAATATCTTTTGGCGTGAAATTATGTCCATCAGGCCAAACCATCAAATCACCTGCTCCCAAACCTAATCCACTGCGATGCGTTAATAAATCACGAATTGTAAACTCTTTGGTTACATAATCGTTGTACATCTTGAATTCAGGAATGTGAGTAATCACTTTATCATCCCACTTTATTTTTCCTTCATCAACCAAAATCGCCAAAGCTGCTGCTGTAAAAGCTTTTGAGTTAGAAGCAATTCCAAAATTTGTATTGGACTGAACTTTTTCTCCCGCTTTAAGCGATTTTACTCCATAACCTTTCGAATGCAGAATTGTGCCGTCTTTGATAACCGCAACAGATATCCCAGGAACATCAAAAGTTTTCATGGCATTTTCTGTGACTTGATCAATGGCTTGATTCGAAATATTTTGTCCAAAAGCTGTAAAAGAAGCTAATGTAATCGTTGATAAAAGTATATTTTTCATGTGTGAATTTGAATTTTCACGAAGTTAGAAATTTTTATTCATCAGCTTATAGCTTTTAGTAAAATATCAAATATAGTAGATGAATTAATTTTGAATGATTTAAAAATTTATAATAATTAAGTATAAACTAATTTACAATTAATTAAAAACGTAAATTAGTTAAAAATAATTTAATGAAAATAGCTTTCTTTTAGTCTAAGCCTTATGACAAAACTTTTTTTGAGGCTGAAAATAAAAATTACGGTTTTGAACTTAATTTTTATGAAACACATTTAGGTCCGCATATCGTAAACGCGATTGAAGATGAGCAGGCAGTTTGTGTGTTTGTGAATGATAAAGTGAATCGCCAAGTCATTGAAATTTTAGCAAAAAAAGGCGTTAAAATTATAGCTTTGAGATGTGCTGGTTTTAACAATGTCGATTTGGAAGCTGCGAAAGAATTTGGAATTAAAGTTTGTCGCGTTCCTGCATATTCTCCTGAGGCAGTGGCAGAGCATACAATGGCGATGTTGTTAACATTGAACCGAAAAACGCATAAAGCTTATAATCGTGTTCGTGAACAAAATTTTGCATTGAACGGTTTGCTTGGTTTCAATCTTTTTCAGAAGACAATTGGAATTGTAGGAACAGGGAAAATAGGAAAAGCTTTTATCAATATTGCGAAAGGTTTTGGATGTAAGATTATTGCGTATGATTTGTATCCAGATCAAGAATTGATGAATAATGGCGTGGAATATGTTGAGCCGGATAAGTTGTTTAAAAGCTCAGATATTATTTCGTTGCATTGTCCGTTGACGCCAGAAAATCATTACATGATTAATCAAGAAACGATTGCGATGATGAAAGATGGTGTAACGATTATTAATACGAGTAGAGGAGGATTAATCAATACACATGAAGCGATTGAAGCCTTGAAAAATCATAAAATTGGTTATTTGGGAATTGATGTTTATGAGCAAGAAGAAAAATTGTTTTTCAAAGATTTATCAGCAGAAATTATTCAGGATGATATGATTCAACGATTGATGAGTTTTCCAAATGTTTTGGTCACTGCACATCAAGCTTTTTTTACACAAGAAGCGTTGGAACAAATTTCAGAAATTACGATGCGAAGTATTTCAGAAATTAAGGAAAAAGGTTCGACAGATGAGGTTGTGATGTTATAAATCTCCTAAATGAGTGGACTTGAAACCATCATATTTTTTGAGACCAAATCCTAGATAACGATCGAACGCAATATGAGCGGAAAATATAAATCCAATCATCAAACACCATTCAATATGTAAAAAATAACCAATAAGAATTAATGCAATTGTCGTAAAATAATTATGAATAAAATTATAGGATATTGCGCCAATCTTATTTCCAAAAAGATAACCTAACATAAAAATATCGGGAGCAAGAAAAAGAATTGCAAACCACATCCATGATAATTTTAGTAGACCATATAAAACGATCATAAAAATTAATACAGCAAGTTGTTCTAGCTTTAGTAAGTTTTTCATGCGATTGGTATTTAGTTTACTAGTACAAATATTTTACCAATTGTTACAAAAAAAGCCACTCTATTGTGAGTGGCTTTGATAATTATTTATATCCCATTATTTAGTGAGGAAAGAGTTTCATTTATAGAAAAGTATTCAACATTGATATTTGTTGCTCCTATTTGTTTTACTCGTTCGCTATGCATTTCAGCATAATTTTGAGCATTTTCTAAAGTGTCAAATATATAAATACCTCCACTTCTTGCAGTGTCTGAATTTTCGATCCATATTTTTGAGATGAATCCTTTTTCAGTATTTATACTTTCTGCTAATGAACGAGCATTTTTTGTTAAATTTTCTCCCATCATTTGAATAGGAAAATCAAAATTTATTTGAATTAAAATCATTATTACTTTTTTATCAAAGTTCATTAAATTGTTTTAAAATATCTGTGATATTTGTTACAGTGAGTTCAAAAAAAAGAGCTACTTAAAAAAGTAGCTCTTATATAATTATATAAAAATTTTAATCATTCAATTTCAAAACAGCTAAGAAAGCAGATTGTGGAACTTCTACACGTCCAATTTGACGCATTTTCTTCTTACCAGCTTTTTGCTTTTCTAATAATTTACGTTTACGAGAAATATCACCACCGTAACATTTCGCCGTAACGTCTTTACGCAACGCTTTAATTGTTTCACGCGCAATAATTTTTGCACCAATCGCTGCCTGAATTGGAATATCAAACTGTTGACGAGGAATTAATTCGCGTAATTTCTCACACATTTTTTTTCCAATATTGTAAGCATTATCAACGTGAATTAAGGCAGATAAAGCATCCACAACTTCACCATTAATCATGATATCAACTTTTACCAATTTCGAAGCTTTCATTCCAGAAGGGGCATAATCAAACGATGCATATCCTTTTGAAATAGATTTTAATCGATCATAAAAATCAAAAACAACTTCAGCCAAAGGCATATTGAAAATCATTTCTACTCTATGTTGAGTTAAATAATTTTGAGATTGTAATTCACCACGTTTTTCAATACATAAACTCATTACAGGACCTACGAATTCAGATTTTGTAATGATTGCTGCACGAATATATGGTTCTTCAACACGATTTAATCCTGATGGATCTGGTAATTCAGATGGATTATGAACCGGAATCATTTTTTCTGGATCTTTCTCCAAATAAGCTTCATACGAAACGTTAGGAACAGTCGTAATTACTGTCATGTTGAACTCACGCTCTAAACGCTCCTGAATAATTTCTAAGTGTAACATTCCTAAGAATCCACAACGGAAACCGAAACCTAAAGCAGCAGAAGATTCAGCCTCAAAAGTTAATGAAGCATCATTCAAACGTAACTTTTCAATAGAAGCACGCAAATCTTCGTAATCTTCTGTGTCAACTGGATAAATACCTGCGAAAACCATTGGTTTTACTTCCTCAAAACCATCAATAGCTTCGCTTGCAGGATTCTCTACTAATGTAATTGTATCTCCAACTTTTACCTCAGAAGCTTCCTTAATTCCAGAAATAATATAACCTACATCACCAGTTTTAATGACTTTCTTTTCAACTTGATTCAGTTTTAAGGTTCCAATTTCATCGGCACCATATTTTTTGTTGGTTGCCATGAATTTTACTTGATCTCCTTTTTTGATTTCTCCATTTACCACTTTATAAAAAGCTTCAATTCCTCGGAAAGGATTATAAACAGAGTCAAAAATCAAGGCTTGTAACGGTGCATCTGGATCACCAACTGGCGCAGGAACTTTTTCGATAATTGTGTGTAACAATTCTAACACACCTTCACCTGTTTTTCCACTTACACGCAAAACGTCTTCGGGATCACAACCAATCAAATCAACAATATCGTCTGTTACTTCTTCCGGATTTGCAGAAGGTAAATCGATTTTGTTCAAAACTGGAATGATTTCCAAATCATTTTCTAAAGCCAAATAAAGGTTAGAAATAGTTTGTGCTTGTATACTTTGCGCAGCATCTACAATTAACAAAGCTCCTTCACAAGCGGCAATCGAACGAGAAACCTCGTAAGAAAAATCCACGTGACCAGGAGTGTCAATTAAATTTAAAATATATTTTTCACCATCTTTTTCATATTCCATTTGGATGGCGTGTGATTTAATTGTGATTCCGCGTTCGCGTTCCAAATCCATATCGTCTAAAGTTTGATTTTGTAACTCGCGATCAGAAATCGTGTTTGTTACTTGCAATAAACGATCGGCCAAGGTACTTTTACCATGGTCAATATGGGCGATAATACAGAAATTACGGATATTTTTCATATTCTATTTGTCGAATAGGCAAAAATAATCTTTTCCGTGCAGACTGCAAGTATTTTGAAAAATATTATGAATTATATTTTAATAAATTAACGAGAGTTGAAGTGAGAAATGCTGAGTTAAAAATAAGTAATATCATCATTTTTCTTTGAAAAACTCTCTGTAAATAAGTTTTAACCTTTATATTTAACCTTAAACGTGATTGTAAAATCTTTATATTTATTATTCTCAGAAGCTGGAATTATTTTTTTACCTTTTTGTTCGTAGTATTTAAAAACTTTCGAAATTCGTTTAAGATAAGTTGTTGAAATCAATGCGTCACTATCTTTTGAAAAGCTATAATTTGTTACTTTTCCATCTTTTTTAACTGTAAAATATAAAGTTAACTCATGTACAGATTTATTTTCTTTGAAAAAATCCTCACTAGAATCTTGGGTTTGGTCATTCAATTCATACCATAATTTTTCAGAAAAGCATTTGCTCAATTCTTCATTTGTTTTATATTTATTACAACCTGGAAATATTGGATATTTAACAGATTCTTGACCAAAACAAAAAGTTGAAATTGTTGTAAGTAGAATAAATAATAAATTTTTTTTCATTTTTTTATAAAAGTAATAAAACAATAATTGTTTTAAGCAATTATCTGATGGAAAAAAGTATACAATTCATCTTCTTTTACTAGACCAAATTTTTGCTTCAAACGATACTTTGTCATTCGTACACTTTTTGGTTCAATATTAAGAATAGTTGCAATTTGTTTGGTGTCTAAACCAAGATAGATATACGAACAATATTTCAAATCTAGAGGTGTTAGTTTTTGCTTAGAATGTTCGTTTAGCGTTTTGAAAAAGTTTGGATGTAATTCTTGAATTCTAAATTTAGCACTTTCAAAATCATTATCTAATAAATTTTCTTCTCGCATAACTTGTTTTAAATTGATAGAAGATTCATTCCCAATCTTATCTTTCAGATTTTTTAAAACTTGATTTTTATGTTCCAAATGTAGTTGACTAGCCAAAACTTCGTCTTGCAATTTCTGCTGTTGTAATGTTAATAACTCTTGTTCCGCCAAAATTCGGGCTTGTTCTTCTTCTTGCAATTGTAATTTTAGATGTGCTTCTTGTTTTTCTGAATTAAGTTGATTTTCTCGACCAACTGAATAACGCAGTTTGAAATGATAAGAACGAAACATAAAAAACGCACCAATAATTCCTATAAAAGCAAGACAGATGTATAAAATTCTTTCTTTTTGCAGACTTTTGTTTTTTGCTTCCAAATTGGTTAATTCTTCTTCTTTTCGTTCTGATTGAAATTGAGCTTCCAATTTTTTTGAAGTTTCTGCTTGATCTTGATTGTATAAATCTGTTGAATAATCAGTTGCTTTTTTCTGAAATTCAAACGCTTTTTGAAATTCTCCTTTTTGTTGATACAAATTGGCTAATTCAGTTGAATTTGCAACAAGCGCATAAAAATTCTTGATTTTTTGTGTGTGCAAAATAATATTAGCTTCTAGCAAATATTTTTCGGCAAGTTCTATCTGATTTTCATCTTTTGCCAAACCACTCAATAATCCCAATGCGCCAGCAGAAATTTCTTGTGAATTCGGAATCGTTTTACATAATTCTATAATTTTGAAACTATTTTGCTTGATTTCATTTTTATCATTAACCGTTAATTTGGTATAATTACGTTGATAATCAGCTAAATTTAGTAAAGCAATAGCATAGTTGTAGTTTGTAACTTGATTTTGATATTGTTCACTAATCTGCACCGCCTTTTTACTAGTTTTTATTAACTCATCTAAATCCTTAGAATTTTTAGATTCCATATATTTTAACGATTGTGCCACACCAAGATTTGCATAAGCAGGGACAAGAAGATTTTTGTCGGATGATAATTCGGCAAATTTCAACGATTTTTCAGCATATAGAATAGAATTTTTCGCATCATTCCAAGTCGCATGAACCGCATATAGGAGATAATTTGCTTTAGATTTTAGAATATATTCATCAGGCGTTTTTTCGAGTTGAGCAATAAATTGTAAAACCATTTTTTGACTTTTCTCAAATTCTCCAAGATTTATATAATGATAGGCTAATAGATATTTTAGATAAGCTTTTGGGAGAAATTCATTTGAATCTTTGGTGATATTTTGAATTGTATCCAATGATTTCTGCACATTCTCAAACAATTGTCGATTTTCGTACGAAACACCTCTTTGCACATAAGCTTTCACTAATTCGAGCTGATTATTTTCTTTTTTACTTAGTTTTATTTGCTCATTTATATAGTAGTCAGCTTGCTTATATTGATCGGAAGTTCTACTGAATTCTGCTAATTTATTTAGTAAATCAAATTTAGATTTTACAGAAATAGTCGATTTTTTTAATTCTGATTTTAAACTATCAGTGTATTTATTCTGAGCAAATAAAATCGTAGAATAAAAGACGAAAAAAATAGTATATAGGTAGGTGGGTAGAGTTTTCATATTTCAAAAATCGGGAAATTTTGTTTGAAATAAAAGAATTCTTCTATAAAATTTCCTGAATTATAAAAATGTATAATATTGACAATTAGACTGTTGTTTAAATCTGTAGTTAATCTGTAGTCATTGATATTTATGACTGTAGTAATAAAGTAGTAAGTCTAAACTTTTTTTTGATTTTGATTTCGAACAAATTTGTATCAGAAAATAAATCAAAACATAACCAACAAAATTATAACTATGGATAACAAAACATTATCAATCGTATCGTACATTACTATTATTGGCTGGATTATAGCTTTCGTTATAGGAAAAGATAAAGCAGATGATTTATTAAAATTTCATTTGAAACAAGCTTTAGGATTAGTAATTTTCTCATTTATTTGGGGAATACTTTTGAACATTATTATGTATGCAGTTAATATTCCTTTTATCGGAATTTTAGGATTTGCTTCTTTAATTTTAATGATAATCGGGATTATCAATGCTGCAAATGGTGTTAAAAAACCTTTACCAATCATAGGTTCTATATTCGAAGATAAATTTGCATTTATTGGGTAGAACATCAAATTATTTTAAAAGGTTATTTTTTATAAATAGTTTAGGGATTTTAAGAATCTTTTTCTGAATCCCTATTCTTTGAAAAATTAAAATATAACCGGATCAACCTAAGTTTAGCATATTCGTTATTCCCATAATTAACGAAGTTTATATTATGTATTCAACAAAAGAGATTATTAAAAACAATCTCTTTTGTTTTTTTATGAATTATTAAGCTATTTTTATCTTTATGAAAATCAGCATAAAATGAGGAGATTACTATTTTTTGTTATTACTTTTTTTACATTTATTCAACTTTCTGCTCAAACGACTCGAAATTTGAATTCAGAAAATTGGACTTTTCAACAAAAAGGAGATTCAAAATGGTTGAAAGCTGAGGTTCCTGGCTCTGTTCATACTGATTTGATGTTAAATAATATCATTCCAAATCCTTACAAAGACGTTAATGATGTAAAAGTGCAATGGGTAGAAAACGAAGATTGGAACTACAAAACTTCTTTTGATTTGACTGATGCTGAACGAAAAGCACAAAATATTCAGTTAAAATTTAATGGATTGGATACCTATGCAAAAGTTTTTCTGAACGGAAATTTGATCCTGGATGCGAATAATATGTTTCGAATTTGGGAAGTTTCGGTCAAAGATTTTTTGAAAGATAAAAATAATCTACTCGAAATACAATTCAAATCGTCGTCAAATGAAGGAAAACGTTTAGCAAATTTACTTCCATATAAATTACCAGAAGGCGAGCGTGTTTTTACTCGAAAAGCGCAATATCAGTATGGTTGGGATTGGGGACCAAGATTGGTGACAGCTGGAGTTTATAAACCAATTGAACTTATTTCTTGGAGTAATTTTAAGCTAAATGAGTTGTCTCATGAAATTGTCAAATTAGAAAAAAAACAAGCGAAAGTGAATTTTAAATTCATCATTCAATCAGAGCAAAGCACAGCTATAGAAATTATTTTTAATCAGAAAAAAATTACTCAAAAATTAATCAAAGGAATTAATCATTTTTCGATTGATGAAATAATTCAAAATCCAAAATTATGGTGGCCAAATGGAATGGGCGAACAGTATTTGTACGATTATCAGTTTAAAATTAAACAAGGAAATGAACAGGTTTCTAAGCATTTGAAATTTGGTTTACGTACGATAGAATTGGTTCAAGAAAAAGATAAAGCTGAATCGAGTTTTTATTTTAAAATAAATGGAATTCCGACCTATATGAAAGGTGCAAATTATATTCCGCAAGATAATTTTGTTTCACGAGTTTCAAAAAATGATTACGAAAAGCTGATAAATAGTTCGGTTGAAGCTAATATGAATATGATTCGTATTTGGGGCGGAGGAATTTATGAGGATGATTATTTTTATGAATTATGCGACGAAAAAGGTTTATTGGTTTGGCAAGATTTTATGTACGCTTGTGCTTTTTATCCTGGTGATCAAGATTTTCTTAACAATGTAAAACAAGAAACAATTGATCAAGTGAATCGACTAAAAAATCATACTTCTATCGCGCTTTGGTGTGGAAATAATGAAATTGATGAGGCGTGGCACAATTGGGGATATCAGAAACAAATGGGCTGGTCGAAACAAGATTCGTTGAGTATTTGGAACGATTATCAAACGACTTTTCATCATATTATTCCGAATGTTTTGGATTCTATTTTACCAAAATCAGAGAACCGTTATTGGCCGTCTTCACCTTCGATTGGTTGGGGAAAAAAAGAAAGTTTAACACAAGGAGATTCACATTATTGGGGCGTTTGGTGGGGAATGGAACCATTTGAAATGTATGAGAAAAAAGTTCCACGATTCGCTTCTGAATATGGTTTTCAAGGAATGCCAACATTAGAAACCGTAATATCTATGTTTTCTGAACAAGACACATTGAGTAGGAATTCTACAACAATTTTAGCGCATCAAAAACATCCAAAAGGTTGGGAAACAATCAACGAATATATGCAACGCGATTATATTGTTCCGACCGATTTTGTGCAGTATAACTACGTTTCGCAATTGTTGCAAGCGCGCGGAATTCAGATTGCGATTGAGGCACATCGACGCGCAAAACCGTACAATATGGGAAGTTTATATTGGCAATTGAATGACGTTTGGCCTGTGACTTCGTGGGCGTCTTTGGATAAATTAGGAAATTGGAAAGCATTACATTATCAAGTGAAAAGAAGTTTCGAAAAAGTATTGATTTCAGTTGAGAAAGAAGAAAAAGTGTACAAAATTTATATCGTAAATGATTTATTGAAAGATTTGAAAGGAAAAGCAAAGTTTTCTGTAATTGATTTTAATGGAAACCAACATTGGACTAATGATAAAGATGTAACGATTTCGTCTAATTCTTCTACTAAAATATCGGAATTAACTAATGAAATTTTAAAAGGAACTTCTTCAATTAAAGCTTTTATTCGAATTGAATTTGAATCAAATGGAGAAAAATATTCGAGAAATTATTTCTTCGAAAAACCGAAAGATTTAGCTTTAACAAAACCAACAATTAAAATTAAAAAGATTAATCATAATCAATTCGAAATTTCGACAAATGTTTTGGCAAAAGATGTTTATTTATTGGACGAAAACAATCAATTTGATGATAATTTTTTTGATTTAATACCAAATGAAACTCGTATTATAACAGGAGAAAAATCAATTCAAAATCTAAAAATTTATTCGTTGTATGACACTATGAATGCTGAAAATCAATAATATTTTTATCCCTATTTTTAGTGAAATTTCACAAACGATTTGGAAATGTGAATTTTATTGACTTAAATTTGCACTGATAAAAATCATAACGTATAACAATTTAATAACGAAGAAATAAAATGTTCAAAGAAACGACATATCAGTTTTCAGCTATTGCAACAGATTTTGCAATGAGCATTCTTCGTGCTTATAAATCGTAAATAATTTACTTATTATATCAAAAGCCCGGAGGATTCTTCGGGCTTTTTCTTTTATTATTCTATTCTAGATTCAGAATAACTTCTAAAAACTTCCGAAGAAGAAATAATTAGCGCTAATTATTTCAAAACAATTATTTGCAATCAAATAATCCATGTTATGGAAGATTCAATTTTCTTTTCTACTCGTTTGCGAACAAAAAGAGCAAGGAAAAGAAGTGTAAAAACAGCAAAAGAAAAAAATGTAAGAGATAAATATAAACGTCGAAAAGAAATCTTTAAAGAGCAAAAAGCTATTCCGCTTGTTCCTTTAAAAGAGCCGTATCAAAAAGGTTTCGAACGTTATTTTGTATTGAGAGAAGATATTAAAAAGGAAAATGACATTAAGTTTTTTACTCAAATTCTGAAGAAAATTAATACCTCTCAATATGCAGAAACACGAAAGTTTGTAAAAAAACGAAAACGAAACGGAAAACGAATTTATGTTCCGAGAATTCAAGAATTGAAACAATTACAACCTTACGAATATTCAGGTTCGCATTCAATTTTGAATGATGAAGAACGTCGATATTTTGCGTGTATTCAGGTGTATGATCCAAAAACAAAACGTTTCAAAGGAATTTATGAATTTCTACAACCGTGGCGTTTTCGATTAATCATCAAACCAAACATGATTACGCATTACAAACCACTTGATATTGATTTGAAGCGCGAAGAAGCACAAATCGATCACTTTTTTGATAAGTATAAAAATCAAGGAATCCTCTTGAAAAAAATAGTTGGAGGGGGTTATTCGTATGAACGAAAATCAAAATTTAAAAACCCTTTTACCAAAAGGAAATTTTTTAACAACAAAAATTCGGCGACAGAAATCGCTGAAATGCTGATAGAACAAGAACATCAGCTATCTAAAAGACATTAATCATGGGAAATAAAATCTCTGGAAAGGACTTCATAAAATTAGGCTTTCCAAAAAATAATTCGATCAATATTGCAATTGGGCAAATTCATCGATACAGAAAAAAAGAAAAGAAACAAACGATTCTCAACGAAGCAAAAGAAGTTTTACTCGAACCAGAAAAGTACATTGGTCACGGAATTTGGGGAAAAGTTGCGGAAGGATTGATAAAACCAGTTGAGGTTAGATTACAAGAATTGAAAACGACGCGTTCGCCTTTTTCGATTTTTGGTGAAAATGAAATTGATGAACAAGCAAAATTTCAATTGTATGACGCGTTGAAATTGCCGATTTCGGTAAAAGGCGCTTTGATGCCAGATGCACATTCAGGTTATGGATTGCCGATTGGTGGCGTTTTGGCGACGGATAATGCGGTGATTCCGTATGGAGTTGGTGTGGATATTGGTTGTAGAATGAGTCTTTCGGTTTACGATTTACCAGCCAGTTTTTTGAAAGGAAAATCGCATCAATTGATTCAGATTTTGCAAGATCATACCAAATTCGGAATGTATGAAACGCATAAATTAAAAGCTGATCACGAAATTTTTGAACGTTCTATTTTTGATGAAATTCCAATCTTGAAAAGTTTGAAAACAAAAGCTTATCAACAATTGGGAACTTCGGGCGGAGGGAATCATTTTGTTGAGTTTGGGATTGTAAAATTAGACGAGGTAAAACCAGAATGGAACTTGATTCCAGGTGAATATTTGGCTGTTTTATCGCATAGTGGTTCGCGTGGTTTGGGTGCAAATATTGCAAAATATTACACATATTTGGCGGCGAAACAATGTCCGCTTCCGAAACAAGTTCAGCATTTGGCTTGGTTGGATTTGGGTACGCACGATGGACAAGAGTATTGGGCTGCGATGAATTTGGCAGGAGATTATGCAAAGGCTTGTCACGACGATATTCACCGAAGAATTGCGAAAGCTATAGGAAAACGTATCGTTTTTAACATCGAAAATCATCACAATTTTGCGTGGAAGGAAATGGTTGATGGAACGGAACGAATTGTTCATCGCAAAGGTGCAACGCCAGCTGGAGAAGGAGTTTTAGGAATTATCCCAGGTTCGATGACCGCGAACGGTTATATTGTCGAAGGATTGGGAAATGAATCGAGTATTAATTCGGCTTCGCATGGTGCGGGACGAAAAATGTCACGTGCAAAATGTAAATCAACGATTACCAAAAGCTTTATGAATGCACAATTGAAAGATGCAGAAATTGAGCTGATAGGAGGAAGTGTTGATGAAGCGCCATTTGCGTATAAAAACATCAAAACGGTGATGAATTTACAAACCGAATTAGTGAAAGTGTTGGGAACTTTTACGCCGAAAATTGTACGAATGGATAAATAATGATGATGAAAAAAATTATTCAACTTACATCGGGTAGAGGACCTGCAGAATGCAATTTTGTGGTAACTAATGTTTTTAAAAAGTTTTCGGAAGCGTGCACAAAATCCGATATTAAGTTTGACGTAATCGAAAGAGAAATTGATAAAGATTTTAATCAACTTTCATCTGTGATTATAGAACTTGAAGGGAATGATTTAAACACATTTTTGATACCTTGGATTGGAACAATTTTATGGATTGGAACAATTTTATGGATTGGTAAAAGTCCGTATCGAAAATTTCATCAACGAAAAAACTGGTTTATTGGTTGTTTTGAATTAGAAATTCCGAAAGAAAATTCAATTAATCCAAATGAAATTGTTTACCAAACAATGCGAAGTTCTGGAAATGGTGGACAAAATGTAAACAAAGTAAATTCGGCTGTTCGTGCAACGCATCAACCAAGTGGAATTTCTGTTGTTTCGATGGATTCGCGTTCGCAACATCAGAACAAAAAAATTGCAACAACACGTTTGTTATTGAAATTACAAGAATTTGAAACCAATAAATTGAAGGACTTGGTTCAAGAAAAATGGAACAATCAAACGTCTATTGCAAGAGGAAATCCTGTGAAAATATTCAGAGGAGATAAATTTAATTAATAATAAAGCCGCTCAATGAGCGGCTTTGTTTATTCTTCTTCAGGTTTTACTAAAAGAGAATTAATCGTTTCTTGAACTTCGTCGATAGAATTTACTTTTTTAGTAAAAGTCACTTTTCCTTCTTTATAAAATTCAACCAAATACTTTTTTTCTGTTTCAGAAATTTTAATTCCCCAATCAGGATTTCCATTTTTATTATAACTCAAACTTGAAAGCACTTTATTTGGACCTTCTATAAATGATTCTTGAGAAAATAATTTTTGAATATTATTTGATTTAAAAATTTCTGCAAATTGATTAAACAAATCATCTATTTTCATCGTTCGATTACATGCAACAGCAGAATAAATCAACACAATTAATGGGTTGATTTCTTTATAAACTTTTTCGATTAAAGGGTTTAAACTCTCTGGAGATATGTTCTCTTCTTTCAGTTGATTATTTTCTATTTTAAAAATTGTAGTAGAATTAGGTGAACTTTTTTGTACTTCTTTTTGTTGATTATTGACAATCAATTTTCCGTTTTCATCAAAAACTTCTGCAAAAATGCCATTATTTTTTTCTGTTAATTTGATTGAAGTTTGCTTCTCAAAATCTTTCACCACGATTTCTTTTCCATTATAATCAAATGATAATCGGTTAAAAGCGTGCATTGCGAAAAGATTCATTTCAAGGTAATTTGCCTTTTCATTTTTATATCCAATTCGAATTAAAAAACCTTCTTCGCTATCGAAAAACTCAAAACCGTCTACAATTTTGCCATTTTTGTAGACACTTTTTTGATCATATTCATAAAATTGATAATTATCTAATTGCTTCAAAAAATCAAAAGAATACTGATATTTTAGTTCGCCTTTTTCGTAAAAATCAACTAAAGGAATTTCGTTCAGAATAATCTTATTGATGAAATATCCATCATAAGGTTTTCCATTTTGAAAAATCCCAGTGTAAGAAGCTTGAGGTTTTTCTTTAATTAAAAAATTAGAATAGATAACGGATTTTAGTTGATTGTTTTGAACTATTTTTTTTGTTGTTCGCTTTTTTTCTAATTTACTTAAGTCTTTACCTGAAATTGTATCGCCTCTATGATTAATGAAAATCGTGTCTTGAGAATAGGAAAAAATTGAACTAAATAGTACAAAAAGAAAGGTTATTTTTTTCATAGTAAATGTTTTGGTTGAGGTTAAATGTAAAAAAAACTGCTCATTTTGAGCAGTTTTAATATTACTTTTTCAAGATTGCTTTGATAATTCCTTCCAAATTTTCATTGAATTCGAGCAGTTGAGAAAAAACTTTATCGTCTTTATTCAAGCCGCCATGTTTATTGTTTTTGACAAACGTTGCTTTTATCGTTTCCCAACGTTCTTTTTCCTCGGAAGTCATCAAACCTGCAATTTCTTTTAAGCGCAAAAGATTCGATTCTGCATCTGTTGTCAACGTTTGAGATTCACTTTCGTAATGCGCCAAAATCGTTTCATTAATTTCTTTTTCGTTCATCATCGGAACAATTTTCGAAACTAATTTTGACATATTTCTGTACGAACCTTGCATCTTGAAAGGCGGTTCAGTTCTGTAATCATCTTGCATTGCTGCGCTTGCAATATAATTTTGATTGACTTTTACGACTATATTTCTAATCTTAATCACATGTTTCAAAACAGCAATAAAATCGTCAATTTCTTGTTTCAAATAATTGCCTTCCAAATTTGGAAGTTGTTCTTGATTTTCGGTTACAAAATTTGCTAACTTGTAAAAATCGGTTAAACTTTTTGAAGCAATTTTATCCAAATAAGGATTATCGCCTGTCGCATTTTCAATCAAACTTAAATTGAACAAAGTTTCCGTATCACCAATTACATCACCCAAATTATATACATCGGCACGATTGGCTAACATATCTGGAATCTGAAATTTAGAACCGCTTTCCGTATATGGATTTCCAGCCATTACAATACAAAAACGTTTTCCACGTAAATCGTAGGTTTTACTTTCTCCTTCGAAAATTCCATCAATTTTTCGCTGTCCATCGGCTAATGAAATAAATTTCTGCAAAAATTCTGCACTCAAATGCTGAATATCGTCCAAGTACAACATTACATTATCCGCCATTTCAAACGAAAGATTGATCTTTTTCAATTCTTCTCTTTCTCCAGAAGTTTTGGCTTCGATTGGATCGATTGACGTAATGTTATGTCCAATTGTAGGTCCATTCACTTTCACAAAATGCAAGCCCATTGTTTTGGCTAAATATTCCATCAACGTCGTTTTTCCATAACCTGGAGGCGAAATTAACAACAACATTCCCATACGTGCGGTGCGCTTGTTTTCGCCTGCTGTTCCCAATTGTTTGGCTAAATTATTTCCGATTAAAGGAAAATAAACTTCGTTGATTAATTTATTTCGAACAAATGATGTCAAAACTTTTGGTTCAAATTCTGCGATTTTTAAATCTTTTTCATACGATTTAGAAATTTCTTCTTTTAGCTTTTGGAATGATTTAAAATTTGGAACATCAACAGTTGAAAAATGCTCTAATTTCGAAATGATTTCATGATAATTTTGAGTATAAATTCCTTCAACAATTACCACATGATTTCCTTTCAAATCTTCAATTTTGATGACAGAATTTCCATCATTTATATAATATAGATCTTTCGAAAATAAAAGCATTGCCGCCACTTCATTCACCACATTTCTATATGACGAATAATTTTCGTTTTCATCAATAAAAGAATGAATCCAGTTTTCGATCAAGTAAAATTTTTCGGTTGAAGAAAATTGTTGATCTGTAATCAATGCATTAAAATCTTCCGAATTTTTATTTTTTTCTAAATAATTTACAAACTCTTTTTGAAATTTTTCAGCTTCTCTACTCATCGAAAAAGCTTGATATTTCGTGAAAGTTGTAAACAAATAGTGAGAAACTTTTTCTGATGATGTTTGCGATTTATCCCATTCGGTTTCCCAATTTTCAAAAAGCGATTTGATTTCATTTAGAATATTTTCAAAACGATTTGAATTCGGAAAATTTTTCAAAATTAATTGAGCTGAATTAATCATCGCGTTCAATTTTTCTTGTAAATTCTTTTCTAATGAATGCCAAAAAACTTGAGCAGTTGTGCGTGTTTGAGCATCAAATTGTAAGACATCCAATTTCGAATTAATATTTACTAATTCAGTGAAAATTCGCAACGCATCAAAATTGTGAACGCCTTTTATATAACCTTCCGAATAATTTTGTTCAATGATTTGATTGATGAATTTTTCAGCATCGAAATCTTTTTCATTTCTCGCTAAAAAAGCTTGATAAGCCAAATATTCAGCGCGATAAACCAATTGATTTTCCGAAACAAATTCTTGATTCCAAATATCTTGGTAACGATAAATTTCTTCGTTTTTAACTTTTTGATAGAAACTTGTTCCTGTTAAATGATAAAATAATTCGTTGTTACGATTCAGCAAAGTCAGCGCTAATTGCTGCGTATTGACCGTAAATTTATTTTGTCCGAGCGCAATAATATTTTGTCCATCAACAAAAAGTTCAGTTTTATCACGTAAAACACGAAGCGTATCTTCTTGAGATTTTTTCAAGAGATTTTCAAGATTTTCGGCTTTCGAAACATCTTTCAAATCCTTTAATTCTTGAATGATTTGACGCATTTTATCAATCATCAAATCCGAAGAATAAAACGCTAAAATTTCTTCTTTTTCTAAAAAAGTTTTGGATTTATTTTCGATATTTTTCAAGACTCGCAAACCAATTTGCTCTAAAGAATTGGTGCGTTTGTTGGTTTGTTCAACCAATTGTTCGCGCTTCGAATTGAACGCTTTGATAATTTCGTCGCGTTTATCTGCAATTTTTAAAGCGAAATCATCAAAATCAGAGAATTTACTTTCTAATTCTTCGAGCTGAACAATGATTTTTGTATTGTATTCTTCCGTTTTTTCGGCAGTTGTTGATAACTCTAAAAAGTTGACCACACTTTGTTCTAACAACGTAATTTGAGCAGAAAATTCGGCAACAGCTTCTTTACTTTTTAACGCAAAAGTTTGACGTGTTAATTGTGCACGAACTTCGTTAAGCGAAGCAAAAATGACAGAAATTTTCTCAATAATTTTTGTCGTTTGCGTGGCATCTTCAATTTTTAAACTATTCAGAATATCAATCAATAATTCTAATTCGGAAGCAATTTTAAGACACGCTTCTTCGATTATTTTCGCATCAACAACTTTCTCAATAGAAGCCACTAAATTTTTCTGTTCCGCAACTTTTTCTTCGTACGGAATCAGCGCTTCATCCAATAAAAGAAACTCAATTGTTTTGGTTGATAAATTTTCGTTTACTTCTTGCAATTGATTTTCTAATTCTTGAACGCGCTCTAAATTGATATAGCGAATCGAACGTAAATCAATAACTTTTCCTTGAATTTTACGCGCTTCAGCCAAATGTTCAACCAATAAATCCAATTGATTGTACGTTGTACTATTTACTTTGAAAACGATTTCTTCAATCGATTCTTCCGTTTTTTCTAACGTTTCTTGCGCAAATTTTTTCTGAACTTGGACTTTTTCAAATTCATCAATCGCTGTATTGGCAACCGTTTTGATTTCTAACAAAGGAATCGCAAGCTCAAAGGTATCTTTGTCATTGATCCAAAAATATCCATCAACAATATTATTCGCTTTTTTTACAATGTCCTCATACAGACCTTCGTACGAATCTTCTTTGTTGATTAATTGGATAACTTCTTGAGATTCAGCCATTGCTTTTACAATGTCTTTGTTTCCAATTTTGTATAATGGATGATTTGTTTTTTCTTGATTTTCCACCAAACGCTCGACATAAGGCGTTTCCCAAATTTGAACTTGATGATGTCGCGTTGCTTCTTCTTCGGTACGGAAATAGATTAAACTACCGTCTTTAAAAATTGTGAAACCATTGCAAACAATAGGTGTTTCGACATTTTGTTGAATGATATTGTACGATAAAAGAATGTATGTATTGGTTTCATCTTGATTGAAAATATACATAAAGTCTTCTCCGTTTGGAGAATTTATACGACGGAAAAATTGAAAATTATCTAACTTATTTTCGAAAATATGATAGGTTCCGTTTTGTAAATAATAGCCATTCGAAAAAATCAAACCTTGATTGTCTGGCAACAAAACAGCCGCGTCCAAAAGCGCAGGAATATTGATGACTTCCTTGGTGCGAACATTGTAAATATACGCTCTAAAATCTTCTTGAAACGGTTTGATTTTAACCGCAATCAGATTTCCTAAATCGGCGTAATAATATTCAGCATCGTCTAATTGTTGATCTAAATGCGTAACTTTTTCAGTGAAAATTCCTTTTCCAGAATCTGTATTATCTTCAATTTTGAATGTAATATCGCCACCAATCGCTTCGATAAAAATTTTATCTAAAATAGAAATATGTGGAAATTTCCCTAATCGACGATCATCAATTGACGTTTTTTGCCATTCGAAATCAAATTGATCCGCTTTTTTTACTTCGTGAATGCTGCGATCATCTTGATAAATTAATTTTCCGTCTTTGATTAACCATTTAAACGCTTTTAAATCTTGTGCGCTTTTGCTGGTTTGGAAAACCATGTATAAATAATTATCTGTTCTACGAAATTTAGAAAAGATAGAATCGCGGTAATATTTATACAAATTCTGAAAATCTGTAAAGAAATTCTGATCGTTTATTAAGTCGAGAGGTTGAGGAATAAATTGATTTTCTTGAAACAGATAAATACTAAAAACATCGCTCAACTGAATGTCTGTGCGTAAACCGAAATGGACGTTGTACCCAAAAATACATAATTTATCGAACGCGATAATTCCACGTGAAATACAAGTGTTTTCTGTCGTAATTCTTTGGTTTGCGCTTAATGCAAAATTGGTAGAATTGAACACCTCTTTACGAGCTTCGTTCAATTTCGTTAATCTTTCCGAAAGAAAATCTTTTTGTGTAAGAAGTCTTTTTCGGATGATTTCGTACGCGCCTGCATCAAGCGTTTCGGTAACGTTAATATTTTTTTCTTCTTGCATTAAATTAAAATCTAAAAGGTGATTAAACGTGTTGATAAGAGCGATTGAAACGGTAAAATTTCAATCACTCTATTGTTGTTTAATAAATTAAACCATTGTACATTTTGATGATTTTATCAATAAAACCGTCAATTCGAGTGAAATTCTTTTAGAATTTTGTATCGAGAATAAGGTTTTGGAAGATAAAATTCGACTTAATTCTCGATACAATTTTTATTCATTTCATTTCTAAAAATCACTCGAATTGACGAATTTTAATTCAAAATGTACAATAGGTTGTATTAACCTATTTTTTTATTTGAAACACCTAATTGATTCGCAATTCCGAAAAGAGAATTGATAAATCCTGTGTCTTCGTTGTTTCCAGAAGCCGAAGCAGCTTGCTGCAATTTAATTAATGCAGCAGTAATTGTTAAGTTTTTGATGTCGTTTGACGAAATACCATATTTATCGGCAAGACTTCTCACTTTTCCAGCTAAATCGCTTCCACCATCTTCGTCAATCAACGCATTTTTGATATCTGTTGCATGTTTAGAATTGTCGATTAAATGATCGAAACCTTTTGCATTCGAAACTTGTTTGACAATATTTTCGAAGAACATCGTTTCTCCACCAACAATATCAATTTTTGCAGATTTTAATGCAGTTGATAACACCTCAGCTTGCGCTCCAGCAATATCTTTTTGAATGTTTATTTGAGCCAATTCGATGTCTTTTTCTTTTTGTAATTGAAGTTTGAACTCTTCGTGCTCTTTTCCAACACCGTCCAATTTCTTCATTGCTTCTGCTTTTTCCTCGATTCCTTTCGCTTCTGCCAACGCTTTTTCACGTACAACTTCCGCTTGCGCTAAACCTTCTTTACGCAACGCTTCCGCTTTTTTCTCGATAACAGACGCTTCTACAGTTCCTTGTTTTTCTTCCGCTTCTGCTTTCGCAACCATTACTTCTGCTTCAGATAAACCAATTGCAGCTTCTTCTTTCGCTTGTGCTTCTGCAATAATTTTACGCGCTTCCGCTTCTTTTGCAGATGCTTCTTTTTTCGCTTCCGCATCAATTAATAACTCTTGTGCTTTACGTTCTGCAACTTGTTTTTGAGCATCAGCTTCGATAACTTGACGAGCAGCTTCTTGTTCTGCTGCAATTTTAGATGCTTCCGCAGCTTTTACAGTTTCGATTAAACGCTCTTCCGCTTCTTGCGATGCAGCAATAATTCCGGCTTGTTTCTGACGTTCAACTTCACGGTAAACTTCAACGTCTTTCACGCCTTGTTGCTCTTCGATCACGCCTTTTTCTAAAAGAACACGTTCTTTGATAACGCCTTGGATATTTTTCTTCTCAACTTCGATTGATCTTTCTTTATCAATCTGCGCTAAAGTCACAATTCGTTCACGTTCTGTTTGCTCTAATGCACGATCTTTTTCTACACGCTCTGTTTCGATGGCATCAGTACGAACTTTATTTTTTTCTGCGATAATAATTTGACGCAATTTATTTTCTTCTTGTACCGCCAATTGCTCTTCTGTTGTGATGCGAACAGATTCAGCTTTTAGACGTTCTTCTTCACGAACTTTTGCAATTTCTGCTTCTTCGCGTGCTTTTATATTTTCGATTTCTCGGCGTTGACGCTCTTCTTTTTCTGCTAATTGACGTTCTAATTCTAAGATAGCTTCGCGCGCTTCAACGTTTTGTTTTTTGATAACTTTTTCTTCTTCACGACGAATTAAATTGGCGTTCATATTTTGTTGAGCCGTTAATTCAGTGATTTTTTTGATTCCTTCAGAATCTAAAATATTGTCTGGACTTAAAAATTGTAATTCAGTTTGCTCTAAATAATCAATCGCACAGTCATCTAAAATATATCCATTCAAATCTGTTCCGATGATATTTAAAATTTCATCTCTAAATTCACGTCGAGCTTCGTATAATTCGATAAAGTCGAATTTTTTACCAACTGTTTTTAAAGCTTCTGAGAATTTAGCTTCGAAAATACTTTTCAATGTTTCTGGTTCTGATGCTCGTTCTGTTCCTAAGTTTTGTGCAACATTGATTACATCATTCACCGATTTATTAACGCGAACAAAAAATGCAACTTTGATATCTGCACGAATGTTGTCTTTACAAATTAATCCATCATGTTGTTGACGAGCAATGTCAATTTTTTTGATCGAAATGTCCATAATTTCCATTTTATGAAAAACAGGAATTACATACATTCCTTTGTTGAAAGCAACTTGCGAACCTCCAACACCAGTACGAACGATGGCTTTTCCTTGCGGAACTTTTTTATAGAAAACGCTTAAAACGACGATAAATGCAATAAAGATGAAAACGATAACACCAACTGCTAAAAGAATAAAATTTGTCATGAGATAGTTTTTATTAGTTTTTGATTGATTTAGTGAATGATTAAGGTTAAAATTTCTTCGATAATAAACGAAGTAAGTTGAAATATTAGTGTCATAATTAGGTTAAATATTGTTTAAAGTAATGTGTTTGATGACGAAATAATAATGATTTGAAGGCGATTCGTCAGTGATAATAATGGTGTCTCCAAAATTAATTTCTTCGCCATTTTGACTTTTGATGTTAAGCGTAATAATATCTTTTTCGATTTGAAATTCAGCAGAACCTATTTTATCACCTGTGATTTTAGACTTCGATTTTCCGACTCTTCCGATGAAATCTGTTTCTTCTTCTCCGTGATAGCCTAATTCTGCATAAACTCTTACGAGTGGTTTTGTAATCCAATGCATCATAAAATAAGCGATAATAAAAACTGGAATTAAAATTAAAACAGAATACAATCCTAATTTGCTTAATCCAAAAACAATCGAAGAAATAATGGTAATCACCCAACTGATAAATTTGAACAAGGTAATAATTACCATTAAGGGAACTTTACCAACATTGATAAATTCTAAACATTTTGCCCAAAAACCTGGTTCGTGATGCACGTCTGCATCAGTATCGTGATCGGCGTCAATTTCGTGGTGCGCATCAACATCATTGATGTCTCCGATATGAAAATCTGAATCAGTTCCAAGGTCAATTCCGTCACCAGCTAACAATTGGAACACCCAATAGATAAGAGAAAATCCCATCAAAATGGTCATGATTCCATTGGCCAATGGATTGAAAAGAAGGTCTAAAATTTCGCTCATTTAGTGTTAATTTTTAGTGTTAAATAGCTCTTCTGAATGTGTAATAAATAATTTTCGTTGTGCTATTAATAGAAAGTGGAGTGGAAGTGATTAATTCCCAACCTTCATTTCCATATTTATTTAGTAAATCATCCAAAAAAGTTTTATCTATTTTGATAGAAAATAAGCCAGCGTTAGGCATTATTTCTATTGTTTTGTATTCAAATTTTGGCATATAGAATTCAATTTTAAAAATGAGTCAATGTATATAATTTAAAAGAAATAAAACTCACTATAAAGCGTGATTTATTCTTGATTTTTTGACTGAATTTTTAGCTTTAAAGCTTCTAATTCATTTTGAATCAAATCTCCTTTCAAGGTTTCATTAATTTCATCATCAGCCGTTTTCGAATTATCCGCTAAACTTCCGTAAGCTTGCGCAAGCGCTTCGTCTTCTTCTACTTTGGCTTTCATGCGTTCTAACATACTAATGGTGCTATTCGCATCAATTTTTGCCATTTGTTTGTTCACTTGTTTTGTGGCGTCGGCAACTTTTACACGTGCTTTTAACGTTGTCAATTCATTTTCCCATTTATTAATGTTGAATTTTAGAACTTCGACATTTTTATGCACTTCATTTGCAGATTTTTCATGAGTAATTACTTGATTTTCTAATTCAGTAATTTCTTCTAACAATTGGTTCTTTAAGCCCAAAGCTTCTTTCGCTAAACTTTCGGCTTGTTCAACTGTAATTTCGCTTCGTCCAGCTTTTTCTAACAAAAGAATTGCTTTTCGCTCGTAATCTGCCGCTTCTTCTTTCTTTTTGTCTACACTATTTTGCGAACGAATTGCCATTGCTTTTACTTTTGCATAAGCTTCTAATGATTGATTAAGATCATCGCGCATTTCGCGAATTCCTTGTTCAGTCATTTTAATTGGGTCTTCCATTTTTTCGACAACCGAATGTATTTCCGCTTGTCCAATTCTAAAAATACGTTTGAAAATATTCATAGTGATATTGTTTTATTGTTTAGAAAATTCGATTAATTGAGCAGAATATTCGCTCATCAATAAGCTCAAAGAGTTTAACGTTGCTTCAAATTCGTTTTGATCAAGATTCGCAATTTGAAGTGTGTAACGATAAATAACTTTGTTTCCGTCTTCTGTTATTGCAAAAGCACCATGAATGATATCGCGATTTTTCATCAACAACGCTTTTAGCATTTCCAGATTATCATTTGTAATTGTAAATAAATACAACTCAAAAATGATAACAGGTGGTGCAATTCCTACAATCAGATTTTGAACACCATCCAATAAATTTTCAATCATAAAAACACCTTCTTTTTCGTCTTTGTAACTGATGGTGTAATTGATGTTTTGAATAAAATTTTCAATCTTCGAAAAATAATTCATTTTGTTGTTATTAGTGTTTTTTGTAATTTGTTTCCATAAAATTAAACAATTTGCTAAAATAATTAGCAAATAAAAATGTTAAAATTTTAAATAATGACAAAAATAGGTGAAAATATAAAGAAATTAAGACAAGTTAAGAACTTAACTCAACAAGCTTTTGCTGATTTGTTTGAAGTTAGTAGAGGAAATATTTCATCTTACGAAGAAAAACGTGCAGAACCAAAAATTGAAACGATTTCTCAAATTGCTAAATATTTTAGCATTCCAATAAGTCATTTGATCGAAAAAAACTTAACAGTTAACGAAATATTACACTTTGATAACTATTTCGAGGAAGCTGATATGTTGCGAAATGTTAAAAATTTGAGCGCGATTCCTTTTTTATCTCGAGAAGTTATTCAAGCAAAAAAAGAGTTGTTTTCGAACTTAGAAAATTATCCTTCAATCTATTTTCCGATTTATAATTCGCATCAATTTATTGCGTTAGAATATTCTTCGAGTATCGCTTCTCCTATTGATTTTACAGAAGAAGAATCGTCTATTTTATTTTTTGAGCATTTGGAAGTGGAAAATTTACATTTGGTCAATGATAAATTTGGTTTGTATTTGAATGATGATGAAATTTTTGTTGGAAAGTTTATTCAACACGAAAATCAATTGATTTTGGAATTAAACCAATGGAAACAAATCATTTTTGATGTTGAGAATATTCAACATTTTTATCAGTTTTATGCGGTTTATAAGAAAGTTTAGCTAGAATATACGATTGATTGTGGTTTGTTTTTATTTTGTTTTTAAAGTAACTAATCGCATTTTAAAATCAATAAAATCTACTGTTTTATTTCCATCTTGGTCATAAGATATAAGAGTCTCACCAGCTTGTTGATACTTATAATTTTTAGGCAATCCGAACTTTTGAATTAAATTATCGTATTTTAAATATTCTTTCGGTCTGGAATTATAAAAAGTCAATGCAGATTTAATGTCATATAATAAGGTATCTGAAATTTCGTGTAATTGTCCATTTTTAAAAATTAATCGTTCTTCATAGAGGCACGAACAGTATTTGTCCTTTCCAACGGAAAAGCTAAAATCACTTGGACAATCATTGATTTCTTTAGAAGATTTTAATTTTTTCAAACGATTAATAATTGAATTAAATTCGTTCTCATTAATTAAAACAATTTCAGAATCTTTATTATAATACCCATTGTTTTCTTGACATTCAGGAGGAATATTATAATCTACGTAATTAGGAGGAAAAGACGCAATAATATCATTGATTTCTTTTTGTTCATTGCAAGAGAAAAAATAGAAAAGACTTAATAATCCAATAATAAAATACTTCATAATTAAGATTTTAAACTTTTAAACTTTAATATAAATCTTCTTTTTATCTAATAAATAAGCTAACCACCAAAAGAAGGCTAAGAAAATTAGCGAATAAACAAATGAACCAATTTCTGGAATTCCAGGAATCTTTGCGCAAATGTTTTCGTAAAACCAACCCAATGGTGAAATGAATTTGACTTCTCCTTTGTCGTTTAAACCAGCTTCAATTCTGATTAAACCTAATAATCGAGGTAATAATCCACTCAAAACAAAGATAAATAAAGGATTTTTTCCGAAAACATCAAAGAATTTCATGAAACCATTTTTGATTCCTAAAATTTCGATGAACCAAATCATTGCGCCAATTGTCAAAATTGCTAAACCAGTTGTGTTGAAAACATAAGAGCTGCTCCAAATCTTTTTATTGTACGGAAAGTCCCATTGCCAAATGTAACCAATTGTCAACGCAATTGTTCCTAAAACAAATAAACCAGCTAACATTTTATATTGCGGATTGTCTGTTTTTGGTAACGGACGATTCAACCAATTGATATTTCCTTGTTTCTGAATATAGTCACCAACCAAATACCCAAATAAAACTTGTGGAATGGTAGAAATTGTACTGAAAATTCCTTCTGGATCAAACGGAACACCTTCTCCTTTGTAAATATGCGCTAAACCAAGCAATTGATTATCGATTTTAGTTCCGATAAAACCTTCTAACGAATAAGGATCAGAAGTTCCAAGTCCGAAAGTTAAAACCCAATAAAGTAGAAGAATCGCACAACTTATCAATAAAACTTGTTTTTGTTTAAAATAAAAAGCAATAACCGAAGCGAAAAAATAAGCAATTGCAATTCGTTGTAAAACGCCCATAATTCGGATTCCGCTTTCTTCTGAATCTTTCCATGCTTTGAAAATTAGTTCATTATTATCCCACTTGAAAAATGGCCACCAATTGATGAATAATCCAATTCCGAAAATTAAAATTGTTCGTTTTATTACTTTTTGCCAAAAAATCTGTTGAGGCTGTTGTTGCAATTTCGGAATCACAAAAGCCATCGCATTTCCTACAGCAAACAAAAAGAATGGAAAAACCAAATCTGTTGGTGTGCATCCGTGCCAATCTGCATGTTCCAAAGGATCAAACATAGCTGACCAGTTTCCTGGATTATTTACCAAAATCATCAACGCAACAGTTGCGCCACGAAAAACGTCTAATGAATAATAACGAGCTGCTTTCATCTCTTTTGTGTTAATGTTTTAAAGATATAGATTTTTTGAATTTTTTGACAAAATGCTTTTCAAAAAGATACTAGATTATTCCTTACCTTTAATTGTCAATAACAAACAATAAATAAAATGAGAACGGAGTCTGATTTATTAGGAGAATTACAAATTCCTGAAACGGCTTATTATGGTGTGCAAACGCAACGCGCCATTAATAATTTCAAAATTTCCAATAATTATTTGTCGCATTATCCCGAATTTGTAAAGGCGCTTGGTGTTGTGAAATTAGGGGCTGCACAAGCTAATCATGAATTAGGAATTTTATCGAAAGAATTATTTGATGCGATTTCTTTTGCTTCAAATGAATTAATTGCTGGTAAATATACAGAGCAATTTCCGATCGATATGATACAAGGTGGTGCAGGAACTTCTACAAATATGAACGCCAATGAAGTGATTGCAAATATTGCTTTGGAGCATTTAGGAAAACAAAAAGGTGAGTATCAATTTTGTTCGCCAAATGATCATGTCAACCTTTCGCAATCTACGAATGATGCGTATCCATCTGCCTTGAAATTAGCATTATTTAATATGAATAAGCCTTTGATTGATGCATTAACTTCGTTGTATGAAGCGTTTGATAAAAAAGGAAAACAATTTGGTAATGTTATAAAAATGGGACGTACGCAATTGCAAGATGCGGTTCCAATGACGCTTGGTCAAGAGTTTGAAGGATTTTCGAATACGTTGCATAAAGAAGTTGATAATTTGAATCGAATTGCTGCTGAATTATTAGTAATTAATATGGGGGCAACTGCAATTGGAACTGGATTGAACGCTGTTCCGGGTTATGCGCAATTGTGTACAACTAAAATTGCTGAAATTATGAATGAAGATGTTTCGTTGGCTGATAATTTAGTGGAAGCAACTTCGGATACAAGTTCGTTTGTGGATTATTCTTCAGCTCTGAAACGTCTTTGTGTGAAGTTGTCTAAAATTTGTAATGATTTACGTCTGTTGACTTCAGGTCCGAGAACAGGTTTGTTTGAGATTAATTTACCTCCAAAACAACCGGGATCTTCGATTATGCCAGGGAAAGTAAATCCAGTAATTCCAGAAGTAGTGAATCAAGTTTGTTTTAAAGTAATTGGAAATGATTTATCAATAACAATGGCTGCAGAAGCTGGACAATTACAGTTGAATGTGATGGAGCCGATTATTGGTTTTTCGATTATGGAATCGATTCAATATTTAACAAATGCGATGAATACGCTACGTGTTGAATGTGTAGATGGAATTACAGCGAATGCAGAACATTTGAAAAATGAAGTTCAAAATAGTATTGGAATTGTGACGGCGCTAAATCCTTATATTGGTTATAAAGCAAGTACAAAAATAGCGAAAGAAGCTTTAGAGACTGGTGGAAGTGTTTATCAATTGGTTTTAGATCACGGTTTGTTGTCGAAAGAACGTTTGGACGAAATCCTTGATCCTAAAAATATGCTTGGACCACATATATAGAAGTAAAAAATTAGAAATACGAAGTTAGAGTTGTTGAGTTTCTAACTTCGTAATTCGAGTTTCGTATTTCTTAGAATCCGTGTAAATTCACATCATCAGTTGGAAGTAAATCAACTTTTTTACCCATTTTTTTCTGAATGATTTTGAAATGATGTAAATCTTCTTCCGTAATCAAACTAATTGCTTTTCCATTTGCATTTGCACGACCTGTACGCCCAATTCGGTGTACATAATCTAAAGGTGAACGAGGTAATTCATAATTAATAACAGTTGGTAAACCTTCGATATGAATTCCGCGTCCAATCAAATCAGTTGCAACCAAAACTTTAATATCACCTAGTTTAAAATCTTCCAAATTATCCATTCTAGCGCCTTGGGATTTTTTACTGTGAATCGCCATTGCAGAGATTTTATTCTTTTTTAATTTTTCTACTAAATTATCTGCAGTTCGTGTCGAAGAAACAAAAACCAAAACTTGTTCTAAGTTTTCAGATTTAATTAAATATCTTAAAAAAGGACCTTTTGTTTCGGCATCAACTTTATAAGCAACTTGTTCGATTTGTTCCAAATCAATTTCTTGTTTTTTGATTTCAACAACAATTGGATCAATACTTAATGTAGATTTTATTTCATCAATTTTATCATTCAAAGTCGCAGAAAAAAGAATCGATTGTTTCTTTTTCGGAACACTTTTCAAAATTCGGTTCATTTCATCTCCAAATCCTAATTGGAACATTTTGTCTGCTTCGTCAATCACCAAATATTGCAATTGATCCAATGATAACGCATTATGATCCATTAAATCCAATAAACGACCAGGAGTTGCAATCAAAATTTCTGTTCCATACAAATTTTTCATCTGTGGATTAATCGAAGTTCCTCCATACACCGCTTGCGTTTGTACCTCACGGCGTAAAGCAGTTCGCAATCCTGCAAAAGTTTGTTCAATCTGAACTGCTAGTTCACGTGTTGGAACTAAAATTAACGCTTTTATGTTACGAGATTTTTCGTACGATTGATGTTGAATTTTTTGTAGCAAAGGCGCAACAAAACACAAGGTTTTTCCAGAACCAGTTTTTGCAATTCCCATCACATCTTTTCCTTTTAAAATAGATGGAATTGTTTCGGTCTGAATTTCAAAAGGTTTTAAAAATCCAAGTTTTGTAATTGCTTTTGATAAATATGGTGATAATCCTAAATTTTCGAATGACATAAATTGATATAAGACTGCAAAGGTAGAGATTAAATTTGAATGATATTTTAGGAATAATTACTCGTTTAATCATTTTTAATCGTGATGAAAATGAAAGTTTTAAAATCGTTTCTGAAATATTTCTAAAAATCTTTTTAGAAACAGTCAAATTATCGAAACAACGATTGAAAACAGAAATAATTTCTGTTTAAAACTTTATTAAAAGCTTTTTGCTTAATAAAACTATCGTTAACTTTGATTCTTATGAAAAAAGATCAGTCTAAGATAATTCGTGAGCAAGCGCCAAGATCTGCTACTCGCGAGCATTCGGTTCCATTATATTTAACATCAAGTTTTATTTTTGATAGCGCAGAGCAAGGACGTGCAATTTTTGCAGAAGAAGAGCAAGGTATGGTTTATTCACGTTATGCAAATCCAAATACAACAGAGTTTATTAATCGCGTTTGTGCTTTGGAAAAAGCAGATGCAGGTTTAGCTTTTGCTTCGGGAATGGCTGCTGTTTTTGCATCTTTTGCTTCGTATATAAAAAGTGGAGATCATATTGTATCGAGTCGTGCAATTTTTGGTTCTACACATCAATTAATTACGCAATTATTTCCGCGTTGGGGCGTAACTTATACATATGTAGAAACGCCAAATATCGAGGATTGGGAAAAAGCAATTCAATCAAATACAAAAATTGTTTTCTTAGAATCGCCTTCAAATCCTGGATTAGAATTATTTGATTTAGAAGCTTTGGCAAAATTGAAAGAAAAACATCCGAATGTTATTTTTGCAATTGACAATTGTTTCGCAACGCCATATTTACAACAACCTTTGCAATTTGGATTTGATTTATCTATTCATTCTGCAACAAAATATATGGACGGACAAGGTCGAGTTTTGGGTGGAGTAGTTGTAGGAAAAGAAGAATTAATCAATGAAATGATGTTTTTTATTCGTCATACAGGTCCGGCGATGTCGGCTTTTAATGCGTGGACAATTTCTAAAAGTTTAGAAACGTTGCCACTTCGTATGGATCGTCATTGCGAAAATGCGTTGGCGTTGGCAGAAGCTTTGGAAAATCATGCTGAAATTGCAGATGTGAAATATCCATTTTTACCATCGCATCCGCAATATGAGTTGGCGAAAAAACAAATGAAAGGCGGGGGTGGAATCGTAACATTTGAAGTGAAAGGAGGAAAAGAACGTGCTTTCAGATTTATTGATGCATTAGAAATGATTTTATATACGTCTAATTTAGGAGATTCGAGATCGATTGCAACGCATCCAGCAACTACAACTCACGCAAAATTATCAGATGCAGAACGTGCAGATTTGGGAATTAGGCCAGGTTCTATTCGTTTATCGGTCGGTTTGGAGGATAAAGTGGATATTATCGAAGATATTTTGCAAGCGTTAGAAAAAACTAAGGTTTAATTAATTGATTAGTTGTTGATTAAATATAAATTTTAATAATTTATTCATTTCAGCACGGACTTTGCTTATTCTAAACGAAAGTTTAGAATATGAAGAAGTTTTTAATTTTTGGTTTTGCGTTGTTTACAATGTCAAGTTATGCGCAAAATAGACCAAATGATGGAAATAATAGAAATGTCGATGTTTTAATTGAAAGATCTGATTATTACGGAATATCATCAAGTCAAAAAAATAAAATAATTGCTTTAAAAAAACAAGCAAGTAAAGATTTCGAAAGAGTTGGAAGAGATCGTAATTTATCTGGTTACGAAAAAGGTAGAAGAAAAAGAGAGATTTCTTACAATTTACAACGTGATATTGATAAAATCTTAAACGATAATCAACGTTATAAATGGTCAAATTCTCATCGTGACGATTATTACAAAGACCGAATTGATGATCGATTAGAGCGTTTAGAAGACGAATACGAAAGAGATATCAAGCGAATAGAACGTAATTATTCTCACGATAAAAATTTGATGAAACGTAAAAAAGAAATCAGAAAAGCAGAATATAAACGCGCGAAAGAGCGTTTGAAAAATGTGAAAGATTATTATTAAAATAAAAGGATCCAATAATTTATGGATCCTTTTATTTTTTATATTGATTTGATAAAATTTTCTACTTGTTCCTCTGGTGTTGTCCAAGAAGTGACTAATCTAATTGCAGAATTTTGTTCATCAATTTTTTGCCAAATATAAAACTCAAAATCTTGTTGTAGTTTTTCGATAATTGAATTTGGTAAAATAGGGAAAATTTGATTGGAAGATGGTTCTGTCAAAAAGTTGTGACCTTTTGCTGAAATAGCATTTGCTAATTTTTCTCCCATTTGATTGGCGTGTTTTCCCATCTCGAAAAATAAATCATCTCGAAACATTTCCGAAAATTGAATTCCTATCAAACGTCCTTTCGCTAACATTCCGCCTTTTTGCTTAATATGATAACGAAAATCTTCGTCCAATTTTAAATTATTTATCACAATTGCTTCACCTAAAAGTGCACCATTTTTAGTTCCACCAATGTAAAAAACATCTGCAAAATTTGCCATATCTTCTAAGTTTAAATCACATTTAGAAGAAGTTAAAGCAGAAGCTAAACGTGCGCCATCAACAAAAAGGTATAAATTATTTTCTTGGCAAAAATGATAAAGCTTTTGCAATTCCTTTTTTGAATAAACACTTCCAACTTCCGTAGAATTAGAAATATAAACCAATTTTGGCTTTACCATATGCTCGTCCGTATGTGTGGCAAGAATAATCGAAATTTGCTCAGGAGTTATTTTTCCATTATCCGTCGCAATGGTATTTATTTTATGTCCTGTTGCTTCTATCGCGCCCGTTTCGTGAACGGCAATATGCCCGCTTTCGGCTGCAACTACAGATTCGTGTGGTTTTAGAATAGAAGAAATTACAATTAAATTGGCTTGTGTTCCACCAGAAACAAAATGAATTGCTGAATCTTTTTTCAGTCTTTTTTTGATGAACTCTCTTGCTTCATTGCAAAATTCGTCTTCGCCGTAACCAATTGTTTGTTCTAAATTTGTATCGATTAATCGTTGCAAAATTGCTGGGTGAGCACCTTCGCTATAATCATTTTTAAAGCTATATTTTTTCAAAATTGAAATCTTAAATTTTGAGAATAAAAGTAGGAGTTTTCCTAATTCTTTCCTATTTTACTATCTATTTTTACCAATTATTTAAACTGAATTATGAAGATTTTAGTCGTAGAAGATGAAATAAAATTGCAAGAAACGATTGTTGAGTTTTTAGAAAAAGAAAAGATGATTGTCGAAACTGCGGATAATTATCAACAAGCTTTGGATAAAATAATTTCGTTCGATTATGATTGCATTTTATTGGATATGATGTTACCAGACGGTGATGGAATGTCTTTGTTGAAGGAATTGAAGAATCTTCATAAAGAAACTTCGGTGATTATTTTGTCGGCGAAAGATTCGGTTGATGATAAAGTAGAAGGATTATTGGTTGGCGCGGATGATTATTTAGCGAAACCATTTCATTTTGCTGAATTATTGGCTCGAATTAAAGTTGCTTTGCGCAAAAATCTACAAAAAGGAGAGGATGTTTTGAGTTATAAAAATATTCAAATTTTTCCCGAAGATCGTTTGGTAAAAGTAAATAATATCGAACTGAAATTAAACAGAAAGGAATATGATTTGCTGTATTATTTTATGTTGAGACCCGAACGTGTTTTTCAGAAAACAACTTTAGCAGAAAGTGTTTGGGGAGATCATATTGAGCTATCTGATAATTTAGATTTTATTTATTCGCAAATAAAAAATCTAAGAAAAAAAATGAAAGAAGCAAATTCTGAAGCCGATTTACAAGCGGTTTATGGGATTGGTTATAAGTTGATTTAACATGAAAATATCACTAAAAAATTATACATTTCGTTACCTCACATTTTGGTTGCTTATCGTTATTGCGATTTGGGCATTTCTTTTTCATTCCTTGATTTTGGATGAAGTTTATGACAATGTAGATGACGGATTAAAGAATCAAAAAATTGAAATTATTCGAGAAGCTTATCGCGATCCGAATTTATTAAATACAACCGAATTTGGATTAAGTCAATTCAAAATTTCCAAAGTTGATCCAAGTAAATATGATGAAAGAAATCACTTTTCGAATGAGTTGGTTTACATGGGATACGATGATGATATGGAACCTTATCGTATATTGAGAACTGGTTTTTATGACAAAGAAAATCATCCGTATTCATTAGAAATAAGAACCTCAACAGTCGAAGAAGATGAATTGATTTATGATTTATCGATTTCTTTGATTGCGTTGTATGTTTTTATTTTGATTAGTATTTTATTGATTAATCATTTTGGATTGAAAAAAGCCTTCAAACCTTTTGGGCAAATTATTTCTCAATTAAGAAAATATGAAGTAGGAAATAACGAAAAACCAAAACTTGTCGAAACGAATGTGAAAGAATTTTCTTATTTGCAAAAAGAAATTGAGCGAATGATTAATCGAAATGATGAGGTTTTTAATTCACAAAAATTGTTCATCGAAAATGCTTCCCACGAATTGCAAACACCTTTGACAATTGCGCTAAACAAACTTGATTTGCTAATAGAAAATTCAGATTTAAAAGAAAAAGAGGTGATGAGTTTGGTAGAAACCAAGCAAACACTTTGGCGAATGGTGAATCTTAATAAATCGTTGTTAATGTTATCTCGAATCGAGAATAATCAATACAAAAATAATGTTGAAGTTAATTTTACAGCTTTGACAAAAGATTTGATCGAAGATTATGAAGAAATTTTAGAAGCAGAAGAAATTAAATTAGAAACGAATTTTAAGGCAGATTTTATTCTTGATTTTAATATCGATTTAGCGCGAATTTTAATTTCAAATTTGATTCGAAATGCGATCAAACATAATAATGATGAGAAAATTATTAAGATAGAAAGTGATTCAAATCAATTTATAATTTCGAATACAGGGAAAAACGCAACATTGGATTCGAATCTTATTTTTAGTCGTTTTTATAAACAAGGAACAAGTGATGGAAATAATGGCTTGGGGCTTTCGATTGTGGACACGATTATCAAAAATCAACAAAATTTGACGTTACGTTACAATTATGAGTTTCCTTTTCATCAATTTATTTTGAAAAAATAAATTATTCCCAAATCTTTCCTAATTCACTTTGCAACTTTGTCTTAATAATTATAAAATCAAACAAAATGAAAAAGTTTTTAAGTGTTATCATGTTAAGTGCAACGTTGATTTCTTTTGCTCAAGATAAAGCGATAAAATATAACCAAGTTCCAAAAATGGGACAGCAATTTATCAACAAATATTTTGGTGCAAAACAAGTTGGTTCTGTGATGTTGGACGACGATTATTTTTCGAAAGAATATAAAGTGTATTTGGCAAATGGAACAAAAGTAGAATTTGATGGAGACGGAGCTTGGAAAGAAGTCGATGGAAAACGAAATGCTATTCCAACAGGATTTATTCCAGCTAAAATTTCGAATTATGTGAAAAGAAGTTTTCCGAATACTACAATAACAAAAATAGAAAGAGATCGAAAAGAAATTGAAGTGAAATTGAACAATGGACTTGAATTAAAATTTGATAAAAACGGGAATTTTAAGAAAATTGATGATTAATAAATAAAATAAAAAACTCCAACTAAACTTTAGTTGGAGTTTTTTATTCTATTTATCTCGACTTTCTAACATTGGCACAAATTTGAAATCACCAAATTCGTAATGTTCAAATTGATCTTCTGATAATCTCATAATGACAATCATTCGTTGTGATTGTTCACCAACTGGAATCACCATTATTCCTCCAATATTCAATTGTTTTTTTAATTCTTCTGGAATTTCTGGCGCACCAGCTGTTACAATAATTTTATCAAAAGGAGCAAAAGAAGGTAAACCTTTGTAGCCATCTCCATACGTTTGATAACGTGGCTCGAAATTGATTTTTTTCAACATGATTTTCGAGAAATCAAACAAATCTTTTTGTCTTTCAATCGTAAAAACTTCAACACCTAAAGCAACCAAAACAGCTGTTTGATAACCAGAACCAGTTCCGATTTCTAAGACTTTTTCATTAGGCTGAATGTCTAATAATTGTGTCTGAAAAGCAACTGTAAACGGATGCGAAATTGTTTGTCCAGCAGCAATCGGAAAAGCTTCGTCGCGATATGCGAATTCCGTAAATGCGCTGTCTAAAAATAAATGTCGTGGCACTAAATTAATAGCTTCCAATACGTTTTCATCTTCAATTCCTTTCGAGCGCAACAAATCAACCAACATTTTGCGTCGTCCTCTGTGTTTAAAATCGTCTACAGACATATTCCAAAATTTTTACAAAAATGCATTAAATACAACTTATTCTCATTAATTTTAACGGCAAAATCTACCAAATGTTAAAAGTAGGAGTGATCGGTGCTGGGCACCTTGGAAAAATCCATTTAAAGTTATTAAATCAATCGGAAAGATACGAATTAATTGGCTTCTTTGATTCTTTTGAAGAAAATGGAAAAAAAGTTGAAGCTGAATTTGGGTATAAATATTTTAGTTCGATGGACGAATTAATTGATGCTGTTGATGTTGTCGATATTGTGACACCAACGTTATCACATTATGAAGTGGCATTGAAAGTGATCGAAAAAAATAAACATTTTTTCATCGAAAAACCAGTTACGCATACCTTAGAAGAGGCAGATCATTTGTTGAAATTGACAAATGAAAAAGGTTTGAAAGCGCAAGTTGGACACGTAGAGCGTTTTAATCCTGCATTTACAGCGGCTGCACCTTTTATCGAAGAACCATTGTTTATTGAAACGCATCGTTTGGCAGAATTTAATCCGCGCGGTACAGATGTTCCTGTAGTTTTAGATTTGATGATTCATGATTTAGATGTGATTTTATCGATTGTAAAATCAGAAATTAAATCAATTCATTCGTCTGGAGTTTCGGTAATTAGTGATACACCTGATATTGCAAATGCTCGAATTGAGTTTGAAAATGGTTGTGTGGTGAATGTTTCGACAAGTAGAATGTCAATGAAAAATATGCGAAAAATGCGTGTTTTTCAACGAAATGCGTATATTTCAATTGATTTCTTGACGAAAAAGACTGAAATTATTAAAATGCACAAAGCGCCAGAAAATCCAAGTGAATTTGCGATGATTTTGGAAAACGATAAAGGAGATCGTAGAGAAATTTGTTTTGAACATCCAGAAATTTTACCAAATAATGCAATTTTGGATGAATTAGAAAGCTTTGCAGATTCTATTGTGAATAATTCACCAATTAAAGTTTCGTTACAAGATGGACGAAATGCATTGAAAGTTGCATTGGAGATTATTGCTTATTTTGAAAAAGAACAGCAAGTCATCAAAAATCAAACAATCGAGAAAGAATAAATCGATGTTAGATTTTAGAAGTTCGAATTTCGCTAAACGCATGAATATGATGTGATTTTGAAACAAGTTCAGAATGACGAAAATTTGTCAAGCTGAATTCATTTCAGCTTCTCATTCTGAAAAATCAAATTTCGCAAAACTCATTTCGAACTTCGAATCTCGAAAAAAAATAAATAATAAAAACAAACATACAAAAAGATGAAAAACATTACAGTTATTGGAGCTGGAACGATGGGTAACGGAATTGCTCACGTTTTCGCACAATCAGGATTTGCAGTGAATTTGGTTGACGTTTCTCAAGATAGTTTGGAGCGTGGATTGAAAACAATCGCTGGAAATTTGGAGCGCATGATCGCCAAAGAAAAAATTACAGAAGCTGATAAAACAGCAACTTTAAATAATATTACAACATTTACAGATACTGCAGAAGCGGTGAAAAATGCTGATTTAGTTGTAGAAGCTGCAACAGAAAATTTAGATTTGAAATTGAAAATCTTCAAACAAATTGATGAAGCTGCGCCTGCAAATGCAATTTTAGCGTCAAATACGTCATCTATTTCGATTACAAAGATTGCGTCTGTTACAAGTCGTCCAAAACAAGTGATTGGAATGCATTTTATGAATCCAGTTCCGATGATGAAATTGGTCGAAATTATTCGTGGTTACGATACAACAGTTGAAGTAACGAAAGCGATTATGGAAATGTCAGAAAAATTAGGGAAAGTTCCGGTTGAAGTGAACGATTATCCTGGTTTTATCGCCAATCGTATTTTAATGCCAATGATTAATGAAGCAATTTATTCTTTATACGAAGGTGTTGCGGGCGTAAAAGAAATTGACGAAGTAATGAAATTAGGTATGGCTCATCCAATGGGACCATTACAATTAGCTGATTTTATTGGTTTAGATGTTTGTTTATCAATCTTAGAAGTATTGTACGATGGTTTCAAAAATCCTAAATACGCGCCTTGTCCATTGTTAGTAAACATGGTAACAGCAGGTAAAAAAGGAGTGAAATCTGGAGAAGGATTCTATGATTATTCTGAATCGAAGAAAGCAGAAAAATTAGCTGCTCAGTTTGCAAAGTAATTTATTTTACACAAAATAGTCAAAACAAAAAGNNCTTTTTGTTTTGACTATTTTGATTACTTAATTGCTGCTAAAGCGTGTGTGTAATCTGGTTCTTGTCCAATTTCAGGAACTTGCTCTGTGTAAGCAACTTCTCCATTTGGATTAATCACCACAACTGCGCGAGAAAATAATCCATTTAATGGTCCATCAACCATTTTTACGCCATAAGCATTTGCAAACTCTTCATTTTTGAAATCAGATAAAGTCACTACATTATCCAAACCTTCGGCAGCACAAAAACGAGATAAAGCGAAAGGTAAATCTTTCGAAATACATAACACAACTGTATTTGCAGCAGAAGAAACTTCTTTGTTGAAAGTTCGTACAGATTGCGCACAAACACCAGTGTCAACACTTGGGAAAATATTTAAAACAACATTTTTTCCAGCATAATCAGCCAATGTTTTGTCGCTTAAATCGCCTGCTGTTAAAGCAAAACTTGGGGCTTTTTCACCAACTGTTGGTAAATCTCCGCCTGTATGAATAGGATTTCCTTTGAATGTAATTTCAGCCATAATTTTTTATTTTATTCTTAGATTTTTAATGATTAAAAGTAACAAAATTCTACGGAGAAAAAAGTATCTTCGCAATAATAAATTGTTACATTACAAATAACACACAAATATTATGCAACTTTCAAAGCGTTTACAGAATTTGAAACCATCTGCAACTATTGCAATGTCTGCGAAAGCAAGAGAATTAAAATCACAGGGAATCGATGTGATTAGTTTAAGTATTGGAGAACCAGATTTCAATACACCAGATTTTATCAAGGAGGCAGCTAAAAAAGCTATCGACGATAATTATTCAGGATATCCTCCAATTGCAGGGTATGCAGATTTGAAGGAAACGATTTGTAAGAAGTTTAAACGTGATAACAATATTGAATATACAGCAAATCAAGTTGTTGTTTCTACAGGAGCAAAACAATCTATTTATAATGTTTTACAAGCAATTGTAGACGAAGGAACTGAAGTAATTATTCCAACACCTTATTGGGTTTCTTATTCAGATATCGTAGAATTATCAGGAGGAACGCCAGTTTTTGTGGAAGGAACTTTAGAAGCTGATTTCAAAATTACACCAGCACAATTAGAGGCTGCAATTACAGATAAAACGCGTGCAATTATTTATTCATCTCCTTGTAATCCATCAGGATCTGTTTATACAAGAGAAGAATTGCAAGGTTTAGCGACTGTTTTAGCTAAATATCCAGATGTAATTATTATTTCGGACGAGATTTATGAGCACATTGTTTACGGAGAAAAAAATGTTTCGATAGCATCTTTCCCAGAAGTTTATAACCAAACGGTAACTGTAAATGGTTTAGCAAAAGCTTTCGCGATGACAGGTTGGAGAATCGGTTTCATTGGAGCGCCAGCTTGGTTAGCAAAAGCATGCGAAACATTACAAGGGCAAGTGACTTCGGGAGCAACATCTATTGCGCAACGTGCAGCAATTACGGCTTTAGAAGCAGATCCAAGTTCAGTTCAATACATGGTTGATGCGTTTGCAGAACGTCGTGAATTGATGTTGGGTTGGGCAAGAGAAATTCCAACGTTCAAAGTGAACGAACCAAAAGGAGCTTTCTATTTGTTCCCAGATGTTACGGCAACTTTCGGAAATACGTACAATGGTGTTACAATTAACAATGCAGATGATTTGGCTTTATATTTATTAGAGCATGCGCAAGTTGCGGTTGTTTCAGGTTCGGCTTTCGGATCTAAAAATTGTATTCGTATTTCGTATGCGGCGTCTGTAGAAGAGTTGAAAGAAGCAATGACACGTATCAAAAATGCTTTAGCGTAAGTAGAAAAGCAGATAAAATATCAAAATCCTCAAGTTTTGCTTGAGGATTTTTTTGTGGATAATATTTTCTTCAAAAAAATGTGATTTTAATTTTAATGAAATTCAATTGATTAGCCTATTTAAGCGACTTTTTATTGAAAATATTTCAAAAAAGATTTGTTTTAATCGAAAATAACCTCTTATATTTGCACCACTAAAAACAAGGCGAGGTAGCTCAGATGGTTAGAGCGCAGGATTCATAACCCTGAGGTCGGCAGTTCGATTCTGCTCTTCGCTACAACTTCAAAAGACAAATTCATTATTGAATTTGTCTTTTTTTATGAATTGAAATTAGCCAGAGTAGAATATACTTTTGGTTCTCTTTTTATGTCCATTTCAACTAATAATTTTTCCCATTCTAAAGCGTATTGCTTTTTTAATTGAATAGTTATAAAATCTTCAAAAGAAATATTTTTCCAAACTTCATAAACTAGAATTTCATTTTTGTTATGTTCATTTTGATGAATGCTAGCTTTCACAAAGTTTTCTTCATTTTTGTAGAGTTGATGAAATAGATTGATCAATTCTTGTAAAAATCTGTCCTTGTTTTTTTCCTCTGTTTCAAATTTTATGATTAATGTAAATTTCTCCATTTATTGTTACTTTTTAGGCAAACCTACAATATCCTTGTTTATTTTTGTAACTAAGTATAGATAATATACAGTAACAAAAAGTAAACAAAGTAACTTATGGATAAAGTTTTTTCAAAAGACGAATGTTTTTCTCATGTAAAGTCCGTGAATGATGCGATGTATGTGTTGAGTGGGAAATGGAAAATACCAGTTTTAGCATCTATATGCTACAATAAAAAAAGAAGATTTTCTGAAATATTAAAAGATCTTGAAGGAATATCTAACAAAATGTTGAGCAAAGAGCTAAAAGAGTTAGAGATAAATAAACTTGTTACCAGAGAAATTATAAGTACAAGACCAATTACAATTGAGTACAAGCTGACTGATCATGGAAAAAAATTAACGAATGTTATAAGTCTTTTATCTAGCTGGGGAGTTGAACATCGAAATTTAATTATTAAAGATTAAGCTTAAAAGTTGAATGAATTTTGATGAGCTTGATATCAATCCTATCTTTTTTATTATCAATAAATATTATTGGACTTCTGATGATAATCATCGATTAATCTGTTCAAATTCATTAAATTTGCATTCAATTTAGTAACGTTCTAAATAAAATTCAAAAAAATGATTCAAACAGATATAGTTATAATCGGAGCTGGGCCAACTGGTCTTTTTGCCGTTTTCGAAGCAGGTTTATTAAAAATGAGATGTCATATTATTGATGCTCTTCCTCAGCCTGGAGGGCAATTGACAGAATTGTATCCCAAAAAACCAATTTTTGATATTCCTGGTTATCCTTCTGTTGGTGCAGGTGAATTGATTGATAATTTGATGGAGCAAATCAAACAATTTGAGCCAGGTTTTACATTAAACGAACAAGCTGCAACAATCGATAAGCAAGAAGACGGAACTTTTATTGTAACAACTAATAAAGGAACGCAAGTACAAGGAAAAGCAGTTGCGATTGCGGGTGGTCTTGGATCTTTTGAGCCTCGTAAACCAATTATCGAAAACATCGAAGCATACGAAGAAAACGGAGTAGAGTATTTTGTGAAAAATCCTGAATTGTTCCGTGATAAAAAAATCGTAATTGCTGGTGGTGGAGATTCTGCTTTAGATTGGTCTATTTTCTTGGCTGATGTAGCTGCGGAAGTCACGTTAGTACACAGAAGAAATGAGTTTCGTGGAGCGTTGGATTCTGTTGATAAAGTAATTGAATTGAAAAAAGCAGGAAAAATTAATTTGGTTACTCCTGCTGAAATTACTGGAATCAAAGGTGAAGGAAAAGTAGAAAGTTTGGTAATCGAAAAAGGTGAAGAAACTTTTGAACTTGAAACAGATTATTTTATTCCATTGTTTGGTCTTTCTCCAAAATTAGGTCCTATTGCAAATTGGGGATTGGAAATTGAGAAAAATGCCATCAAAGTAAATAATGCATTAGATTATCAAACAAATATTGAAGGGATTTATGCAATTGGTGACGTAAATACTTATCCAGGAAAATTGAAGTTGATTTTATGTGGTTTTCACGAAGCAACTTTAATGTGTCAGTCTGTTTACAATAGAATGAATCCTGGGAAAAAATTTGTCTTGAAATACACAACAGTTTCTGGTGTTGATGGTTTCGACGGGACAAGAAAAGAAGCTGAAAAAGCGGTTGTCAAAGCTATTGACTAATTTTAACAAAATAAATAGAAATATTTTTTAAACCTTTTACGTTTTGCGTAAAAGGTTTTTTTATTCACATTCACAAGGTTCTCTACTTCGTCTCTTAGCTTCATTATCCCAAAAAGGGTAAAATTTTAATCCAAAATAAAAGTTCGCAGAAGTTAATTTTTTCTGTTTAAAAACGATTGGAATTGCATTATCACTGCCCAAAATTAGAGGGCCAATTCTTACATATCCACCAAATGTTATATTTTCATAATCATAGATAGAAAGGGAAGGTCCAATTCCAAATCCATCTTTTTGGATAGTATAAGAAGTTTGTAGCACATTGATACGTTTCAAACTATTTTCAAAAACTGGAATTCGTTGCATCCAATTGAAATTTAAGTAATGATTTTCGATAATTTTTTTACTCAGATTAAGATGTAAACTTGTTGGTAAACCCATCGAAAAATTATTTCCCGTTTTAGATTTTGTTTCATCTCCATAAACTTCTTTGCTTAAAAGTCCTAAATATTGATCAACACTTTCAAATTCAACTCCATCTAAATTTGGATTATTACGAAGTTGAACTCTTTGCGAAGGATTGTAGAAATGATGGTTATCGCCTCTGAATTTTACTAATCCAACATCTAATAAATTTGCCGAAAATTTGAAATCATATAATTCATCATTCGTTCTTCTGTTCACAAAAGAAATTCCTAAATCTATTCCAACTCCATTTCCTCTATTTCGTAAAACATATTTATCTCGATCAAAATCATAATTGGTAGAATATCCTGCTTTTATATCATAATTTGACGCATAAATATTTGCATCAGGATTGTCGATTGTACTTGTTATAGTTGGTTCAGCTTCTAATTTTATCGTGTTTTTACTCTTGATATACGCGCCATCTAAACCCATAAGATATTTAATATTTGCCCCAATAATAACTTCAGAAGTATTAGTTGTATACAAATTTGTCGCAACATTTAAGCCTAATTCAGCCCAATTCATTGCATTTGTCTTTGTAGGTTCAAACATATAATTTTTTGGTTCTATTTCATTCTGATTACTAAAACGAAAATAATTATCTAAATCTTTAATAGAACCTTGTGTACGAAGTCGGGTGAAAATACCAAGGCGATAAGTTTGATTATTAATTTTCTTTTTAAAAGAAACGGAAGGTCCCATAAGATCATTTTCCAAATGATAAGAAATCGTATTTCTAGTTGCGAAATCTAATATATTAGAATGCGTTTCACCTCTTATTCCAGCTTTTATATTTGCTGATTTTGTTTCACCTTTTATTAAACCTAATACGTTTTGATCGGATATGTAAGCGTAATCATTTCTGAATAAAATATCTTCAGAAATAATATTAACATCCCATTTGTTCGGGTTAAAATATGAAGTTGTCGGAGAAAAAACACTACCGTTAATCCCGCTATATTGATCATTACTAAAAGATAAAATATTTTGTCCAAAAGTAAATCCTGAACAAAAAATAACGGTTAATAGAAGTTTTTTCAAATGATGAAATTTTTATTAAAAATAAGAAAAATCAATCGAAATAAATTACGGTTTTCCGTATAAAAATAAAAGAGTATCAATTTGAAACTCTTTTTTATAAAATTAAATTTTAATCGCCATCAATTAATCTTCCTAAACCTCCTAAAATAGAACCTTCACCTTGTGAAGAACCGCCTGCAGAAGGTGCATGAGCAATAATGCGATCAGCCAATCGGCTAAAAGGTAAAGATTGAATATACACAACTCCTGGACCTCTCAAAGTAGCAAAGAAAACACCTTCTCCTCCGAAAAATGTATTTTTAATTCCGCCTATAAATTCGATGTCGTAATGAACAGATTGTTCGAAACCAACAATGCAACCTGTATCAACTTTTAAGACTTCGCCAGCTTGTAAAACTCGACGATGCAATGTTCCACCAGCATGAATAAAAGCCATTCCGTCGCCTTCTAATTTTTGCATAATGAAACCTTCTCCTCCAAAAAGTCCAGTGCCTAATTTTCGATTAAATTCAATTCCAACCGAAACTCCTTTTGCAGCACAAAGAAAAGCATCTTTCTGACAAATAAATTTTCCGTTCACTTCTGGTAAATCAATCGGAACAATTTTTCCTGGATATGGAGCAGCAAAAGAAGCTTTCTTTTTGCCTTGTCCGTAATTCGTGTACGAAGTCATAAACAAACCTTCACCTGTTAACATTCGTTTTCCAGCATTTAATAATTTTCCGAAAAGTCCACCGCTTTGTTGAGAACCATCGCCAAAAATCGTTTCCATTTTTATACCATCATCCATCATCATAAAACTTCCTGCTTCTGCTACAACAGTTTCTTGTGGATCTAATTCAATTTCGACAAATTGCATTTCTTCTCCGTAAATTTTATAATCTATTTCGTGTGCATTCATTTTTTAATTTTACCAATTAGTAGACAAAATTCGTGATTCGTAACAGTTCTTATTTAAAATTAGTATTAAATATGAACCAATGAGGCATATTCTTTTTTTGAAAGTAAACAATCCGTATTTTTGTGTAACTTGAAAAAGTATTATGGCAGATATTAAAATTACAATTATAGATAGAGAAGGTGTTTCGCACGAAGTTGACGCACCTACTGATATGAATATGAATATCATGGAGCTTGTGCGTGCATACGAATTAGCACCAGAAGGAACCATTGGTATTTGTGGTGGAATGGCGATGTGTGCCTCTTGTCAATGTTATGTGTTGACACCAGAAATTCAATTACCAGAAATGACGCCTGATGAAGATGCAATGTTAGCAGAGGCTTTTAATGTGAAAGATAATTCTCGTTTAGGTTGTCAGTTACATCTTTCGGATGAAATGGATGGATTGGTTGTTGAATTAGCGCCAGAATATTAAAATAAACGTATTGCGGTTAGCGATTTGTGAGAATTTTCGCTTTACGCTCATCGCTTTTCGCATAACGAAAATTATATGAATCAATTAGATAAAAGACTTTTTTTGTTAGATGCTTATGCCTTAATTTTTAGAGGATATTATGCATTTATCAAAAATCCACGAATCAATTCAAAAGGGTTCAATACATCGGCAATTATGGGATTTACAAATTCCTTGTTTGATGTTATTCGCCGTGAACAACCAACGCATTTAGCAGTTGTTTTTGATGTTGGTCAAGCAACAGTTCGTACGGTAGATTTTCCTGAATATAAAGCAAATCGTGATGAAACACCAGAAGCGATTCGTCAAGGTGTTCCTTATATTCAAGATATTTTACGCGCGTTAAAAATTCCAGTGCTTTTTGCCGAAGGTTATGAAGCAGATGATGTGATTGGAACTTTGGCTCAAAAAGCCGAAAAAGCTGGTTATACAACCTATATGGTAACGCCTGATAAGGATTTTGCGCAATTGGTAACGGACAAAATCAAGATGTATCGTCCTGCTGCAAATGGAAAAGGTGTGGAGATTTGGGGAATCGAAGAAGTCAAAGAAAAGTTTGAAATCCATGATCCAATTCAAGTGATAGATTATCTTGGAATGATGGGTGACGCTGTCGATAATATTCCAGGATTACCAGGTGTTGGAGCGAAAACGGCAAGTAAATATTTGAAAGAATTTGGTTCGATGGAAGGACTTTTAGCGAATACAGATAAGCTGAAAGGTAAAGCCAAAGAAAAGATTGAAGAAAATAAAGAACTTGGAATTTTATCAAAAAAATTAGCAACGATTATTACAGATGCTCCAGTTGAATTTGATGAAGAAGATTTAACGGTTTGTCCACCAGATATTGAAAAAGTAACTGAACTTTTCACGGAGTTAGAGTTCCGTAGAATGTTAGAAACGGTTTACAGAATTTATGGTTTGGATGCTTCTGGAATTATCAAAGAAGCGCAAGAAGAAATTTCTGCGGCAAGTCAGATTTCTTCGAATCAAGTGCAAACAGCTCAACAATCTTTGTTTGATTTTACGTCAGATGAAGAGATTATTCCTCAAAATTCTGCGTTTACAGATATTTCAATAACGAATCATTTATATCAATTAATCGATACAAAAAAAGGTCGTGAAATTTTATTACGAAATATTCTAAAACAAAAAGAAGTGACGTTCGATACTGAAACAACTTCTTTGGACGCTTTAGAAGCTGAATTGGTTGGAATTTCATTTTCTTGGGAAAAAGGAAAAGGATATTATGTGCCTTTTTCAACTGATTTCGAAGAAACAAAAGCAATTATCAACGAGTTTAAACCATTTTTTGAAGATGAATCAATTTCTAAAATTGGTCAGAATTTAAAATATGATATCAAAGTTTTAAACAAATATGACATTGTTGTTTTAGGTCAAAATTTTGATACGATGATTGCTCATTATTTGATTAATCCAGATATGCGTCACAATATGGATGTATTGTCGGAAACATATTTGAGTTATCAACCCGTTTCAATTGAAAGTTTGATTGGTAAAAAAGGAAAAAATCAAAAGAATTTCCGCGATGTTCCGTTAATGGAGCAAACCGAATATGGCGTGGAAGATTCTGATATTACAAATCAGTTGAAAAATCTTTTTGAGCCTGAATTAATCAAAGCAAATACACACAAATTATTTACTGATCTTGAAATGCCATTGATGCAGGTTTTAGCTGATATGGAATTGGAAGGTGTTAATTTGGATGTTCCGTTCTTGAAAGAACTTTCGGTAAAACACGAAGCTAAATTAAGAGAATTAGAAGCAAAAATTCAGGTAGATGCTGGAGAAGAATTCAATCTTAATTCGCCAAAACAATTGGGAGAAATCTTATTTGATAAATTACAATTAGATCCAAAAGCGAAGAAAACCAAAACTGGACAATACGCAACAGGAGAAGAAATTTTATCAAAACTGAAAGATAAACATCCAATTATCAATGATATTTTAGAGTATCGCCAATTACAAAAATTAAAATCGACTTATATTGATGCATTGCCAGAATTGGTGAATTCAAAAACTGGTCGTGTGCATACAACTTATGCGCAAACGGTTGCTGCAACGGGACGTTTGTCTTCTGTAAATCCGAATTTACAAAACATTCCGATTCGTTCGGAAGCTGGACAGCAGATTCGTAAAGCCTTTGTTGCGCGAGATGAAAATCATGTGATTATTTCTGCCGATTATTCGCAAATTGAATTGCGTTTGATTGCGCAAATGTCACAAGATCCTGCAATGGTAGAGGCTTTCAAACATGGAGAAGATATTCACGCTTCTACTGCCGCAAAAGTTTTTAATGTGGCGTTGGATGAGGTGACGCGTGAACAAAGAAGTCAGGCAAAAACGGTGAATTTCGGAATTATTTATGGTGTTTCGGCTTTCGGTCTGGCAGATCAGGCGAATATTTCGCGTAAAGAAGCCAAAGCATTGATTGATGCCTATTACGAAACGTATCCAACGTTGAAAGCATATATCGAAAAACAAGTTGAGATTGCTCGTGATCAAGGTTTTGTAGAAACGTTGATGGGGCGTCGTCGTTATTTGAAAGATATCAATTCGAGAAATGCAGTTGTTCGTTCGCATGCAGAGCGAAATGCAGTGAATGCGCCAATACAGGGAACTGCGGCAGATATCGTTAAAATGGCAATGATTCAAATTCAGAAAGAATTGAAGAAAAATTATCAAACCAAAATGATTTTGCAAGTACATGATGAGTTAATTTTTGATGCTCCAAAAGATGAGGTAGAAAAAGTTTCTGAATTAATCAAATCGACTATGGAAGCGGCAATGCAAATGGATGTTCCGTTAATTGCAGAAGTCGGAGTAGGAGCAAATTGGTTAGAAGCGCACTAAAATTTTAACTGTTACAATATTTTATAAACGCCACTCGAAGAGTGGCGTTTTTTTGTTAAAATATATTTAAAACTTCATGATTCACAAATTCTTAACAGTTTTAAAATATATCTTTATCGTAAATCATTTTAAAACTATATGAAAAAACTAGTTTACTTATTTATCTTTTTTGCAATTTGTGTGAATGCGCAAAAAATCAATGTTACAGTTAAGGTAGAAGAGTTACCCGAAAATACCGTTTTAGAATTATTACCTCAATATATAAGAGCATATTACGAAAATCCTGTATATGATTCTATTGAAAATACAGCAGATAAAAATACTTTTCATATAGATAAAACGACTTTTTATTATCCCTATACTTTAAGCTATCAAGAGGAAGAAAATGTGTTTCAACTTTCTCGAACATTCTTTTTAAAAAATAAAAATTTGAATCTGAATTTAAATGATTTTAGAAGTGAAATACTGAATGATTTACCAGAGAAAGTGAAGTACAATGAATTTTTCAAAGATTATAAAATAGAAGAAGATGCTTTTAATGAATATTATGGTCAAATGTTTTTGAAATATAAATTTGAATTTCCCAAAGAGGTAAACGATTCGATAAATAAATGGTACAATAAAGTTTGGATGCATGAAATTGAGTTATTGGATAAATATGTGAAGTCTAATCCGGGTTCTGTTATTGCTTTTTGGAAAATTGTTGAAAAGTATGAACGTTATAAAGAATATCCTTACGAAAATATCTTAAATCAGTTTGATGCTTCTGTAAAACAATCTTTTCCATTTAAGAAATTGATCAGTAATATTGAAGAAAATAAAATATTTGGGCAAGGGAGAACTTTTCCTGAAATTAAAAATTTAAAGGATCAATCAGGAAAATCTGCTCAGATAAATTATAAAACAAAATATACATTAATCGATTTTTGGTTTCATTCATGCAAGCCTTGTTTAGTTTCTTTTCCAGATTTGAAAGAAGTTTATCAAAAATATAATTCAAAAGGTTTTGAGATTGTTGCAATTTCAGCTGAAGCGACAAAATATATTCCGAATTGGAAAAATACAATTAAAAAGTATGAATTGCCTTGGGTTAATTTATTAGACGAAAACAGAGAATTCACCTCAAAAAATCAAATAACATCTTTTCCAACCAATTTTTTAGTTGACCAAAATGGGAAAATTATTTTTAGAGATATTTCAACAAGTGAATTAGAAAAGTTTTTGAATAATAATTTAGAAAAATAAGCTAATGAGAATATTCTATCTTTTTATACTTTTTGCTATTTCGGTAAATGCGCAAATTATTCAAGGAAAAATATTATCCAAAGAAACGAATGAAGGATTGTCTTATATATCAATTTTTGCTGATGATAATAATTATTTAACTATTACAGATAGTGTAGGAAATTTTTCTTTTCAGAAGACAGAACATACAAAACAGATTATTGTAGACGCACAAGGTTTTGAATTAAGAAAGATTAATCTTGATGAGATTGAACGTGACAATTTTAAAATTTTTTTAATTCCTCAAATTATTCAACTGAATGAAGTTGCGATTGTTTCTAAATTCACAAAAAAAGTAAATACAGGAAATTCTGGCGCTACTATTCATGTAGATTTTCTTCCTGTAACAGATGAAAATCGGATTAGAGAAGTTGCTGTAAGGCTTAACGCACGAAATATTGCTAAGATAGATAAAGTAAATATTGAATTTACGAAATTACCAAAGTACGAACGCACTGCTTTTAGGTTAACTATTTATGATGAAAAAGATGGGCATCCAAATAATATTATTTCGAAACAAGACTTGATGTTCGAGATTAATGAAGAAGATTTAACTAATAATGTATACACAATACATTTAAAAGATAAGAATATTATGGTGAATGGAACTTTTTATGTTGCAGTCGAAATTTACAATGAATTGGAAGAAGCAGTTTGGTTGAGCGCAGGATTTCTTGGAAGAAACGGATATTTACGACGAAATTATAAAGAATGGGATAAAATGCCTTTAAAAATATCTCCTTATATCAATGTAGAATTACTATTAAAAATTAAATAACATATGACTAAACTATTTTACCTTTTTGTATTATTTGCAGTTTCGGTGAACGCACAAATTGTAAATATAACAATCGCAGATTTGTCGGATAATTTACCGTTAGATGATGCGGATATTTATTTCAAGAATTCGACGAAGAATTTTGTTTCGGATCAGCAAGGAAAAGCGATTATTGATTTGAGTAATGTTTTGCAAACAGATGAATTAATTGTTTCGAAAAAAGATTATCAAGATGCAATAATTAAAGTTTCAGAACTAAAATCTGAACTCAGTATCAAACTCGAAAAAGTATCTGAAGTTGAGCTAAAAGAAGCTTTTGTCACAAACCTAAAAGCAGAAGATATTTTGCAGAAAGTGATTGATAATTATGATAAAAACTTCAATACAGAACAACATTTTTATAAAGTAAATTTTATAATTGATGAAATTGTAGATTCTACGAAAAGAGATTTCATTGATTTAGATTTGCAGCTTCGTTTTAAGAAAGATAATTTGAGTATAAAATCTAATAATCAGGTTAAAGAACGAATAATTAATGAGCCAAATTATGGATATAAAATAAATTTATTACCCATTTTAGGTATGGTTTCTTTGAAAGAATTCGTAAATGATTATCTGAAATATTATAAAAAATATAAACCTTCAAAAGTCAACTTAACAAAATATGGAGATGAGTTGATGTATGAATTTTATTTGGATAATAATTCGTTTCATCGGTTTTTGGTGGCAAAGGATTCTTTTGCTATTGTAGAATATAAAGTAGATGCAGAAGGAATTGAAATAAAAAAGAGTCAACAAACTGTGAATTTTGTTAATACCTATTACAGATATAGACCTTATCAAGGGAAATATATTTTGAAAGAATTAATGCGCAATTGGAGTACAGATTACAAAGGAGGTGATGGAAGTAATCATAATGTTAATGTAAAAATGAACCTTGAAGTTAAAGATTTCAGTACGCAACCTTTCGCTGAATTTAATAAATCGGTGAATGAGAAAATGGATATTCGTAGAAGTTTTAAATAAAAAAATCCAAGAAAATTATTTCTTGGATTTTATATTTTATTCAGCTTTTGGTTTACGAACCACAGGTAAAATTTCACCTTTTTCTAAACAATATTTTTGAACATCTTCCGAAGGAATTTGTTTTGTGTAATCTACTTTTTCGACGATAAAACCTACGTCTTCCAAACGTTTGTAATAATCTAAACCATAAACACGAACGTGATCATATTGTCCAAATTTTTCTTTACGTTCTTCTTTTGTTGTAACCGTTGGATCTTCGTACGTCACATCTCGTTGATATGAAATCGGAACTTGCAAAATTCCCCAACCTCCAGGTTTCATGACACGAAATAATTCGCTCATCGCTTTGTGATCGTCAGGAATATGTTCCAAAACGTGATTACAAAAAACAATGTCAAATGTATCATCACCAAAAGGTAAATCGCAAATATCTGCTTTTACATCTGCCAAAGGCGATTCGATATCACTTGTGATGTATTCTAAGTTCTTCATCGCACGAAAACGCTTGATAAAAGATTGTTCTGGCGCAATATGCAAAACTTTTGCTTTTTCGGTAAAAAAAGACGTTTCATTTTTTAGGTACAACCACATCAAACGATGTCTTTCTAACGAAAAAGTTCCAGGTGAAAGTACATTATCACGCTGTTTTTCGTAACCATAAGGCAACAAACTGTAATAACCTTGTCCATCAATTGGATCTACAAAACGATTACCTTTCATAAACCAAACTAAAACTGGACGAACGATATAACTACCTTGAATCAACAATGGACGAGGTAGAATATTCATGATTTTTTTTAAAAGCTTTTTCACAAAAGTTTTTTAGGGTTTGAATAAAAATGGTTTTTCTTCATCAGATTCGATACCTAACGCATCGTAAATAAACTGATAAGTTGACAATAATTTTGGTTCGCCATCTACCACACAAACATCATGTTCGAAGTGAGCCGAATATTTATCATCGCGCGTTGTAACTGTCCAACCATCTGGATGAAAGAAAACTTTTTCAGTTCCCATATTTACCATTGGTTCGATAGCTAACACCATTCCTTCTTCAATTTTTTTACCAGATCCACGACGTCCATAATTCGGAACTTGTGGTTCTTCGTGCATTTTACGACCTAATCCGTGTCCAACTAATTCACGAACGATTCCGTAACCTTCTTTTTCACAATATTGTTGAATTGCAAAACCGATATCACCTACACGATTACCTTTTTTCATTTGTTCAATTCCTTTGAACATCGATTCTTTCGTAATGCGTAATAATTTTTCGGTTTCAGCATCTACTTCACCAACTGCAAATGTATAAGCATGATCACCATAAAAATCATTCATATAAACACCACAATCTACCGAAACAATATCTCCTTCGTTAAGCGGTTCGTCGTTTGGAATTCCATGAACAACTTGTTGATTTGGAGAGATACAAAGGTTTTTAGGGAAATCGTACATTCCTAAAAACGCAGGATATCCACCATTGTCGCGAATAAATTCGCCTCCTAATTTATCTAAATGATTGGTTGTAACACCAGGCACTACTTCTTTGGCTAACATACCCAAGGTTTTTGAAACCAATTGAGCACTTAGGTACATTAGTTCTAATTCTTCTTTACTTTTTAAATGTATCATAATCCGAAAAATCCTCTTTTCTTTTTCTTCTCAGGAGCTTTTTGTCCGTTTGCGTGAACACTTAATTCAATCTTTTTTGTAATGATTTGATAAACGTCACTCCAACCTGGGAAACCTCCTAAATTTCTGTCGTCGATAAAGATATCGGCATTTATTTTTCGACTTTGTGTATTTTTGTCAAAATCTTCTCCGTCAAAACTATTGTTGATGGCATAAAACTCAATACCGTTTTGTTTACAAAACTCAACTGCTTCGTCTAAATATTTACCACTACGATAAGTCCATAAAGTAAGGCGATATCCATCATTTTGTAATTGTTTCAATGTTTCGAAAGCGAAGATTTTAGCTTTTCCAATTTCTGGATATTTATCATCTACTACAGTTCCATCAAAGTCAACAGCAATAATTTTATTAATCATGTTTGTAAGTATTTTAAAGTTATTTAGGTTATTTTTTCTGAACAATAATATTTCCAGTCATTTCGGTTGGAATTTCAATTCCCATCAAAGTTAAGATAGTTGGCGCAATATCTCCAAGTTTACCATGCTCAACATTCCATTCGATATCTTTCTGAGCCAAAATAAATGGAACAGGGTTCGTTGTGTGTTGCGTATTAGGAGATCCGTCTTCATTCATCATAAAATCTGAATTTCCGTGATCGGCCAAAATCACCACATTGTAGCCATGTTCTAAAGCCGCATTTACAATTTTTTCTGCACAAGAATCTACCACTTCAGCAGCTTTTATCGCCGCAGACATTACACCTGTATGACCAACCATATCCGTGTTTGCGAAATTTAAACAAATAAAATCAGCTGATTCTTTTTCAATTTCAGGAACAATAGCATTTGTAATATCGTAAGCTGCCATTTCTGGTTTCAAATCGTAAGTCGCAACATCTCTTGGCGAAGCACATAAAATACGAGATTCACCAACGAAAGGCTCTTCGCGACCACCATTGAAGAAAAATGTTACGTGCGGATATTTTTCAGTTTCAGCAATACGAATTTGCTTGCGACCAGCATTTGCAATAACTTCTCCTAATGTATTCACAATGTTTTTCTCATCAAAAATTACCGCAACTCCAGTATATGTAGCATCATATTCTGTTAATGTGATATATTTTAGATTTAATTTATGCATTCCAAATTCTGGGAAATCATGTTGTGTTAAAACTTCTGTAATTTCACGTCCACGATCAGTTCTGAAATTGAAACAAATCACGACATCATCATTCTCGATTTTAGCTTTTGGCTGACCATTTTCATCCGTTACAATAATCGGTTTGATGAATTCATCTGTCACGCCTTCATTATAAGATGCACGAATTGCTTCTAATGGATTTGTTGTTGTTTCACCAACTGCATTTACCATTGCATCGTATGCTAATTTCACACGTTCCCAACGTTTATCACGATCCATTGCATAATAACGACCAGTTATCGAAGCAATTTCTCCTGTTGATTTTGTCATGTGATTCATCAATTCTGTGATAAATCCTTCACCAGATTTTGGATCGGTATCACGACCATCTGTGAAAGCATGTACAAAAACATTTTGTTGCAAACCTGATTGATTTGCTGCATCCAACAAACCTTTCAAATGATTGATATGCGAGTGTACACCACCATCAGAAACTAAACCGATGAAATGTACTTTTTTGTTATTCTCTAAAGCATATTGAAAAGCATCTTTTAAGATTGGTTCGTTTTGTAATGTTCCGTTTTCAACTGCCATATTGATTCGAACTAAGTTTTGGAAAACCACGCGTCCAGCACCTAAATTCATATGTCCAACTTCCGAATTCCCCATTTGTCCTTCTGGTAAACCAACGGCTAAACCAAACGTATCCAACGTAGAATGTGGAAATTTTTCGAAACAGCTATCTATAAAAGGTGTATTTGCTTGCGCGATTGCAGAAACAGCAGGGTTTGGTCCAATTCCCCATCCGTCCAAAATCATTAATATTGCTTTATTGTTCATTTTTCTTGTAATAATTAAGCCCAAAGATAAGCATTCCTTGGGCTGAAAGTTTATTTTTTGTATGGTTTAATTTGCGACTTCACTGATGAATTTGATACGCATCAAACGTAATTCTTCTTCATCATAATCGTCACCAAATTCATCTAACAATGATGACATTGAGTCAGAATCTGCGTCCATTAAGAATTCATAAATTTCCTCTTGTTGGTCTTCGTCCAAAACTTCGTCAATGTAATAATTGATATTCAATTTTGTTCCTTGATAAACGATACTTTCCATTTCTGAAAGCAAATCGCTCATCGTCATATTTTTTGCTTCCGCAACATCTTCAAGATTTAACTTTCTGTCTGTCGATTGAATGATATAAACTTTGTGACTCGATTTATCCGCAACTTGTTTAATCACCATATCTTCTGGGCGAATAATGTCGTTGTCTTTTACATATTGCGCAATAAAATCTACAAATTCTTTCCCAAATTTTTGAGCTTTTCCTTCTCCAACTCCAAACACATTTGTTAACTCCTTAACGGTTGTTGGATATTGCATTGTCATATCATCTAAACTCGAATCTTGGAAAACTGCAAAAGGTGGAATTTGATGTTTTTTAGAGATTTTTTTACGTAAATCTTTCAATTGTTTCAACAAAACATCATCAAAAGCAATAGGAGCAGAAGACGTTTCTTCTTTATCAAAACTACCTTCTGATAATAATTTTTTGAAATCAATATCTTCGGCAATTTCAAAAGAAGTTGGTTTACTAATGAAATCTTTTCCTGCTTTGGTAATTTTTAAAACACCATACGATTCGATTTCTTTCTCTAATAAATTACGAACAATTAATTGACGTAAAATAGATTTCCAATAATAATCTTCTTTTGCTTTTCCAATTCCGAAGAAATCTTCAGAGCTCAAATTATATGATTTTGTAATCGAAGTTTCTTTACCAACGATAACATTTACAACATCATTTAATTTTAATTTTTGATTTGTTTTCTGAACAACATTTAAGGCAATTACGGCATCATCTTTTGCTTCAATCATTTTTTTAGGATTGCGCATATTGTCGTCCATATTTGCACCTTCACCGTTTTTGTCGTCAAATTCTTCTCCAAAATAATGTAACAAAAATTTACGACGCGACATCGAAGTTTCGGCATACGCCACAACCTCAGAAAGTAATTGCATTCCAACTTCGCGTTCTGCAACAGGTTTACTTGCTAAGAATTTTTCTAACTTTTCGATATCTTTATAATCATAGAAAGCAATACAAATACCTTCACCGCCGTCGCGACCTGCACGACCAGTTTCTTGGTAATAACTTTCTAACGATTTTGGCATATCGTAATGCATCACAAAACGTACATCAGGCTTGTCAATTCCCATTCCGAAAGCAATTGTAGCGACCACGACACTTGCATCTTCCATCAAAAACATATCTTGATGTTTACTACGTGTTTTGGCGTCTAAACCTGCATGGTAAGGAATAGCGTTGATTCCGTTTACTTGTAAAAGTTGGGTAATTTCTTCAACTTTTTTTCGACTCAAGCAATAAATCACACCAGATTTACCATCGTTTTGTTTGATAAATTTGATGATTTGTTTGTCTTGATCAACCTTTGGACGGATTTCGTAAAATAAATTCGTACGATTAAAAGAATCTTTAAAAACTTTGGCGCTTTGCATTCCCAAAGTTTTCTGAATATCTTCTTGTACTTTTGGTGTTGCTGTTGCTGTTAAAGCAATAATTGGCGCATCACCAATTTTGTTGATAATCGCTTTTAGATTACGATATTCTGGTCGAAAATCGTGTCCCCATTCAGAAATACAGTGCGCTTCATCAATCGCAAAAAAAGAAATTTTCACCGATTTAAAGAAATCGATGTATTCTTCTTTTGTCAAAGATTCGGGCGCAACGTACAACATTTTAGTTACTCCATCTTTAATATCTGTCATAACTGTTTTTGTTTCTGACTTATTTAAAGATGAGTTTAATACGTGGGCAATTCCATCATTTTCAGAAATTCCACGTATAGCGTCTACTTGATTCTTCATCAGCGCGATTAAAGGGGATACAATAATCGCAACTCCATCTGACATTAATGCCGGTAATTGATAACATAAAGACTTACCTCCTCCAGTTGGCATCAAAACAAATACATCTTCTTTATTTAGTAAGCTTGTAATGATTTCGTGCTGCTGTCCTTTAAATTGGTCGAAACCAAAATATTTTTTTAGGTAAGATGTTAAGTTTTTCGAAGTGGCTTCCATCTACACAAAAGACTAAAATTAATATTATAAATTAAATAGTTCCTATATTTGATAACTCTTAAATATACACATAAATTTTATATGATTTATATATAATTGAGTGTAAATAAAAAAGGAGAGTAAAAGTACGAAAAATTTTAAAAATAGACAATAGAAATTTTATTGTGGGAAATTCAGAATTAATACAAATAGCGCAAGGTGTTTTTCGAGAAGAAATTCAAGCGCTGGAAGCAATAGCTTCTCGTATTAGCGAGTCTTTTGTTGATGCGGTAAATGCGATATATAACACGAAAGGAAAGTTGGTAGTTGTTGGAGTAGGAAAGAGTGCACATATTGCAAATAAAATTGTAGCAACGTTAAATTCTACCGGAACTCCAAGTCAATTTTTGCATGCGACGGAAGCCATTCATGGCGATTTGGGTCTTGTAAGACCAGAAGATGTAGTGATTTGCATCTCGAAAAGTGGAAATACGCCAGAGATTACTTACTTGGCTCCGATTCTTAAACAATATGCTTCGGTTTTGATTGGATTGACATCAAATTTGAAATCAGAATTAGCAAAAAATTCAGACATTGTTTTGGATGTTAATATTGATAAAGAAGCTTGTCCAGTAAATTTGGCACCAACAACTTCTACAACAGCTCAATTAGTAATGGGTGATGCTTTGGCAGTTGCTTTGATGAAATTGAGAGCATTTACACAAAACGATTTTGCAAAATATCATCCAGGTGGAGCATTAGGGAAACGATTATTGTGGACAGTTGAAAATATTGTCGATCCAGAAAGAAAACCTTTTGTACATCCAGATTCTTCGATTACAGAAGTGATTAATTCATTAACATCAGGTCGTCATGGAATTACAGTTGTGATTGATCATGATAAAATTGTTGGTGTGATAACAGACGGAGATTTGCGCCGAATGTTATTAAATAATGAAACTTTTGCGCATTTAACAGCGAAAAATATTGCTTCAATGAATCCGAAAACAATTCAAAAAACTGAAAAAGCAAGAGAAGCTTTAGCGATTCTTCGTCACAACAGTATTGGACAATTGGTGGTGGTTGATGAAGAAAATCATTATTATGGAATTTTGGATATTCACTCAATTTTAAACGAAGGAATCGAATAAGCGTATGGCAGATAATACAAAATCGAGTATGTCATTTTTGGCTCATATTGGTGAGTTGAGAGGACATTTGGTTCGTTCTATTTTATCAATTGTGATTACATCTATTGCAGTCGCTATTTATTGGGACGAATTGGTGGAACATGTAATTATGGCTCCACTAAAATCAACTTTTCCTACGTTTGATATTTTTAATCAATTTGGTGAATTAACAGGTTTCGGAAAAATTTATACTGAATCATTTGACATTTCGAAAGAATTGACCAATCTTAATCCATCAGGACAGATTACTTCACAGTTTTTTGCAGTAATTGTGTGTGGCGTAATTATCGCAATTCCTTATATTATTTTTGAAATTTGGCGATTTGTAAAACCAGCCTTAAAAGAAGCTGAACGAAAGTATGCAGGATTTACCATCTTTGCTGTTTCGTTTTTCTTTGTGACAGGAGTACTATTTAGCTACTATATGCTGCTACCATTATGTACGCAATTCTTATTTACTTACGATCCTTTTGGTGTAGGAAATACATGGACATTGCCAAGTTATATCGATTTATTTGTTCAATTATTATTATCGATGGGAGTTATGTTTTTGATGCCAGTTTTCGTTTACTTCTTAACGAGTATTGGAATCTTAACACCAAAATTCTTGAAAGAATACCGTAAACACGCATTTATCGTTGTATTAGTGATTGCAGCAGCGATTACTCCAAACGATGTATACAGTATGGTTTTAGTTACAATTCCTCTTTGGTTATTGTACGAACTAAGTGTATTGGTTTCAAATTCAGTTTATAAAAAACAATTGAAAGCGAAAAGTAACGACTTAGTAAAGAATTAACAATGTTATGCTTGCATAATAAAATAAATTAGTTATTTTTACATAAAAGAAAAAGTAAACACAAAATTATGAAGATATTAGTTTGTATTAGTAGTGTACCAGATACTACAGCAAAAATCAACTTCACAGCTGACGGAAAATCATTTGACAAAAATGGCGTTCAGTTCGTTATTAACCCGCACGATGAATTTAGTTTAAACAAAGCAGTAGAGTTACAAGAAAAACAAGGCGCTACTGTTACAATTTTAACTGTTGGAGATGCAACTGTAGATCCAGTTATGCGTAAAGCTTTAGCAATTGGTGCGAATGATGGAATTCGTATTGATGCTGATGCTCGCGATGATTTCTTTGTTGCTACACAAATCGCAAAAGCTGCTAAAGATGGTGGTTTCGATTTAGTATTGACAGGAAAAGAATCAATTGATTATAATGGTGGTTCTGTACCAGGATTAGTTGCAGCAATGTTAGATTATGGTTTTGTAAACGGATGTATCGGTCTTGATGTAGAAGGTTCTTCTGCAAAAGCTGTTCGCGAAATTGACGGAGGAAAAGAAACTGTAGAAGTTGCTTTACCAGCTGTTATCGCAGGACAAAAAGGATTGGTTGACGAAGCTGCATTAAGAATTCCTAACATGCGTGGAATTATGCAAGCGCGTACAAAACAAATCACAGTTGTTGCACCAGAAGCAACAGAAACTAAAGTTGAAGTTGTTGGTTATGTAAAACCTGCTGAAAGAGGTAATGTAACATTAATCGACAAAGACAATGTAGCAGAATTGGTAAGATTATTACACGAAGAAGCTAAAGTAATCTAATTATTCACCTAAAAAGAAATTAAAAAATGGCAATTTTTGTATACGCAGAGTCACACGACGGAAAATATAAAAAAGCAGGATTAGAGGCAGTTTCTTACGCAAAAGCTACAGCTGATGTTGCTGGAGATACTGTTACAGCAATCGTTTTTGGAAATGCTGCTGCTGACGAATTATATAAATATGGAGCATCTAAAGTAGTTAAAGTTGAGAATGCAGCTTTAGCAAAATTTGATGCGAACTCTTACGCAAAAGCTTTGGCTGAAGTTGCTCAAGGAGATGTTGTGGTTTTACCATCAACAAACGAAGGAGCGACTGTAGCACCAGTTTTAGCATACAAAACAGGAGCATCTTTAGTAACAAATGTAGAAAAAGCTCCAACAGCAGTTTCTCCATTCACAGTTGCGCGTAAAGCATTCTCTGGAAAAGGAATTGAAACTGTTGCAGTTTCAGGAAAGGTTGTAGTTACAGTTTTACAAAACGCATTCGGAGCAAAAGAAAATGCAGTTTCAGGTTCAGAAGAATCAGCTTCAGTATCAGTTTCTGATGCAGATGCTAAAGTAAAAGTTGTTTCAACAGAAATGGCTTCTTCTGATAAAATCGATTTGAAAGAAGCGGATATTGTTGTTTCTGCAGGTCGTGGAATGAAAGGTCCTGAAAACTGGGGAATGATCGAAGATTTAGCAAAAGTTTTAGGAGCTGCTACAGCGTCATCTAAACCAGTTGCTGATATCGGTTGGAGACCTCATGCTGAGCACGTAGGACAAACAGGAAAAGCAATTGCGCCAAATTTATATATCGCAGTTGGTATTTCAGGAGCTATTCAGCACTTAGCTGGAGTTAACGGATCTAAAACAATTGTTGTCATCAACAATGATCCAGAAGCGCCTTTTTTCAAAGCAGCAGATTACGGAATCGTAGGAGATGCCTTTGAGATTGTTCCTAAATTAACTGAAGAGTTAAAAAAATATAAAGGTCAAGCTTAATCATTTTAAGATTATAAATTCAATCCGAATCATTTAGGTGGTTCGGATTTTTTTTATTCATTAAAAAAAGATTAAATATTCATCAGTTTTTCATAGATTTACACCCAAATGGACAATTTAATTAGATTAAATATTAAAGGAATTTCTTACAGTCAAACTCAGACTGGCGCATATGCGTTGATTCTTGAGGAAAATGTAGGAGGAAGAAAGTTACCTATTATTATTGGGAGCTTCGAAGCGCAATCAATCGCATTAGCTTTAGAGAAAGATATTAATCCACCTCGTCCATTAACACACGATTTGTTTATTTCATTAGGAAAAGAATTTCAATTGAATGTAGATTCTATTTATATTTATAAATTAGAGGATGGCGTTTTCTATTCGAATATTGTTTTTGTGAATGATGATGGACAACGTGCCGAAATTGATTCGAGAACTTCTGATGCAATTGCGTTGGCTGTTCGTTTCAATGCACCTATCTATGCCTATGATAATGTTGTAGAAAAAGCTGGAATTCATTTGGACGTTATTGAAGAAGAAGAAAATATACGTCGCGCAGCAAATAACTTTGAAGATGATTTGGATATCTTGGCTGGTTTGGAAAATGATTTGTCTGATATCAACGAATATGAAGGTTGGACAAAATCTGAACTTGAAACTGAGATGGAAAAAGCTGTGAAGAATGAAGATTACGAATTGGCAGCTCGCCTTCGTGATCAAATCGATAACATGGGAAACTAATAACTATTTCAAATAATTATGTCTGTAAAGCTTAGACTTACAATCATGAGTTTCCTTGAGTTTGCGGTATGGGGAGCATACCTAACCTCTATGGGAAATTACTTAGGATCAGTTGGCTTAGGTCCAAAAATTGGTCTTTTTTACGCGATGCAAGGTATTGTGTCGATTTTTATGCCCGCAATAATGGGTATTGTAGCGGATAGATGGATTCCTGTACAACGTTTGTTGGGATTGAATCATTTATTAGCTGCGATTTTTATGTTTGCAGCAGGTTATTACGGAATGACAGCTGGAGACAATGTAGATTTCACAACAATCTTCGCACTTTATTCGGTTAGTGTGGCGTTCTTTATGCCAACAATCGCCCTTTCTAACTCAACAGCCTACACAATTTTAAAACAAAATAATTTAGACACAATCAAATCCTTTCCTCCAATCAGAACGTTTGGAACAGTAGGTTTTATTGTAGCCATGTTATTTGTTAATTTTTCTGGCTTTAAAGATGGTGTTTTTGGATTTAACTTTTCAAGTGATCCAACATTCGTAAGTTTTCAATCCAATTACTATCAGTTCTTTGTATCAGGAGTTTTAGGTGTTGTATTATTTTTATACAGCTTCTTATTACCTAATTGTCCAGTTAACAAAAGTTCTGAAAAGCAATCTATTTCTGATGCATTTGGTTTAAAAGCTTTTGCATTATTCAAGGATAGAAAAATGGCAGTTTTCTTTATCTTTTCGATGCTTTTGGGTGTCTCGTTGCAAATTACAAATGGTTATGCAAATCCATTTATCACAACGTTTAAAGATATTCCAGAATATGCCAATACGTGGGGAGCAAGTAATGCAAATGCCTTAATTTCGTTATCTCAAGTTTCAGAAACATTGTGTATTTTATTAATTCCTTTCGTGTTAAAACGATTCGGAATCAAAATAGTAATGTTGATGGCAATGGTAGGTTGGGTCTTACGTTTCGGATTATTTGGATTAGGAGATCCAGGATCTGGCGTTTGGATGTTTATCTTATCAATGATTGTTTACGGAATCGCTTTCGATTTCTTCAACGTATCAGGTTCATTATATGTAGACAAAGAAACAAACGAAGAAATTCGCTCTTCTGCACAAGGAGTTTTCATGATGATGACAAACGGTTTTGGAGCAACTATCGGAATGTTAATTGCGCAATATATCGTGAATCATTTAGTGTATAGTCAAACTGATTTGACATTACAATTAGAAGGATGGAGACATTCTTGGTTCATCTTTGCAGGTTACGCATTAGTCGTTACGGTATTGTTCGCAATTGTATTCAAATACAAACACAATCCAGACGAAGTACAAGGTGTTAAGCACTAAGTTGTTAAATTAATAAAATATAAAAGCAAGAATTTTGGTTCTTGCTTTTTTTATGCTCGTAAGTTTTCTAATTTTCTTTATCTGCTCTTTTATACGTCACAAACGAGTAAGCATATGGATGTTTTTCATCTTTTTTGAAATCTTCTCGTTCTACTTCTTCCCATTCGTCCAAGTCTATTTCTGGGAAATAAGTGTCTCCATCAAATTCGTGATGAACTTCTGTGATGTACAAAATATCAGTAAATTCCATCGCTTGTTTGTAAATATTTCCACCACCGATAATGTAAATATCATCGTCAATTTTTTTCGCAACTTCTATTGCTTTTGGTAAAGAAGACGCAATTTCGATACCTTCTGTATTCCAATTCTGATCTCTTGTCACAACAATATTGGTACGATTTGGTAAAGGTCTACCCAATGATTCGAACGTTTTTCGTCCCATAATAATAGGATGCCCAGAAGTTATACTTTTGAAATGTTTCAGATCATTTGGTAAATGCCAAATCAAATCATTTTTTGCACCAATTACGTTGTTGCTTGCTTTTGCTACTACAATGTTTATCATAAGTTATAAGGTAAAAAAAGCTATCCTCTTGCAAGGATAGCTTAACAAATATAATAATTTTAGTGAATTATTTCATTTTATTTATAGCATCTTGTAATTGCTCCACTTGTTTTGCAATAGTTGCTGATTTAATTGTTTTTGCAGCATTCGTTTTTACTTGCAATGCTTTTTCAGCCATCATTTTCACAGCTTGTCCTGCTTGTGGATTTTGTTCTTTCAAATATGGATAATAACGCGAATATGTTTTAGCAATTTCAGCCGTTGCATCTGGTGTGTCATTGTTCATAATCCAATTGAAAGCTTGTTCAGCAATTTTTCCTTTTTCTGGATCTTGGAATTTTACGAATTCATACATCGCAGCAGATTCCGAAATTAAAGCAGCTTTATCCAATTGATTATTTTTGATCCAAGTCGGAACTAATGCCATTGCTAAATCTGGTGAACCTTTAATCACTTCATTATCAAGATTAGTTGTTAAATCATTAATTTTTGAAGGATTATTTTTTAAGATTCCAGTTAACGAGGCTCCTTGAACACTAAATGAAGGGCTTTTTGAAGCTTTCTCGAAAATTGCTACATCATAAATATTGGCATCATTCAAAGCACTTAAAGCAGCCGCTTGAACCAATGTTTTAGGATTATTAGAAGCCAATTGTTTTAATTTTGATGAAGCTTTATCAACAATCGTTTTTGATTTTGTGTCCAATTTATGAATCGCATAAATTCTTAATCCATCAAATGAATCATCTAAAGCATTAACCAAGGCATCAGCCGCTTTTGGATTAGTTGCTTGCGCATTTGCCATTGCTTCAATCGCTAATAAACGTGTCGTGTAATTTCCTTTTCCAGCTTTGTATTGCGCAATAAAATCTTCAACAGGTTTTTTATCGTCGATATCTGCTAATAAAACTTGATCCGCATTTGGAATAACGACATCAGGTTTTTGGTTTGCTGCAAATTCGAAAACAGTTTCGGCTTGTTTTGGAACCCAAACTTGTTGACGCGTTGTTTTTCCATTTTCGACAATATCAATCGCAAAAGGAAATTCAAATAATTTTGAAGCATCTTGACGAACAACAACTTTTATTTTTTTATTTGCTGAAGAATAATCTGAAACAACTGTTAATTTTGGATGACCATTTTCGTAATACCATTGATTGAAAAACCAATTTAAGTCACGACCAGAAACTTCTTCCAAAGCCAATCGTAATTGAGCAGATTCAGCTTTTCCGTATTCATTATCTTTCAAATATTTGTTCAAACCTTTGAAGAAAGCATCATCTCCTAAGAAGTTTCTCAACATATGTAAGATAATTCCACCTTTGTTGTACGAAACACCATCAAACATGTCTTCGCGAGAATTGTAATGAACTCGAACCAAATTTTTCGTTGGTCCATCGCCTTGTTTATAACCAAACATTTCGTTGTAACGATGCTCATCCGCTTTCTCTTTTCCGTATTTATATTCAAACCATAAATATTCAGAATAATTAGCAAACGATTCATTCACTGTTAAATTTCCCCAACTTTCAGCCGTAACTAAATCTCCAAACCAATGGTGAAATAATTCGTGCGCAATAACATATTCAGCAGTGTTTTCATCGACTAATTGACCAGCTTTTTGCTGAACACCATCATGAAATAAAGAAGCTGTTGTATTTTCCATAGCTCCAGAAACATATTCGCGAGCCGTCATTTGTGCATATTTATCCCAAGGATAAGGATAGTTTAATCTATCAGAAAAGAACTGAATCATTTCTGGTGTATTACCAAAAATTTGCTTTGCAACATCTTTATATTCTGGTTCTACGTAATAATCAACATTGATATTTTTCCATTTATCATTGATGACTGCGTAATCTCCAATCCCGAAAAAGAATAAATATGGCGCATGTTTTTTATCAAATTTCCAATAATCAGTTTTTGTTCCGTCCGAATTTTTCTTCGAAGATTTCATTGTTCCATTTGATAATGAAACATATTTATCAGGATATGTTAACGTGATTTCTTGTGAAGTTTTTTGATTCGTTTTATCAATTGTCGGGAACCAACAAGAAGAAGATTCAGTTTCGCCTTGTGTCCAAATTTGAGTTGGATAATTTGGTCGTTCACCTTTTGCATTGATAAAATAAACACCTTTTGCATCGTTTATGGCCGCACTTCCTTCTTGTTTTACTTCGTTTGGACGCGCTGTATACTTGATGTAAAGTGTATATTCTTGATCTTTTTTGTATTCTTTATCCAAATCGATGACTAATTGTAAATCATCATATTTATAATTTAATTTCCTTTTTGTTGCACCATTTACCAAAGCAACTTCGCTAATCAACATTGCTTTTGCGTCTAATGTAACTTTGTTTGTTGCATAAAAATGTGGTTTCAACGTAATCCAAGCTTCACCTAAAACGTGCTCTTTTGCATAATCAAATTTAAGATCTAATTTGGTATGAACAAGATTGTTGATTCGTTCTGCTTCCGCACGATAAATATCTAATTTATTCGTTTGGTTTTCGTTGTAACTCGGTGGTGGCGTCATTACTTGCGCATAAGTAAGACTTGATATAATAAAGGCTGATGAAAGCCAAAGAATGCGTTTTTTCATTGTAAAATTTTATTTCTATTGGTTGATAATTTTTTCGAAAAGTTACAAAAAAAGCCTCCAATTTGGAGACTTTAAGTGTATTTTATGATTAAACCGCTACAATTCCTTTTATATGCGGATGAGCTTGATAATTTTCTAATTCGAAATCTTCGTATGTAAAATCAAAAATGTCTTTTACATTCGGATTGATTTTCATTGTTGGTAATGGAAAAGGTTCGCGCGTTAATTGTAATTCAACTTGTTCGAAATGATTTTTGTAAATGTGCGCATCTCCAAACGTATGAACAAAATTGCCAACTTCTAACTCACAAACTTGCGCAACCATCATCTGTAATAATGCGTACGACGCAATATTGAATGGAACACCTAAGAAAATATCTGCACTACGTTGGTACAATTGCAACGATAATTTTCCATCATTCACATAAAACTGAAAAAATGCGTGACAAGGCGCTAAAGCCATTTGATCTAATTCACCAACATTCCAAGCAGAAACTATTATTCTACGCGAATCTGGATTATTTTTTATTTGATCAATCGCAACTTTAATTTGGTCAACAACTTCTCCATTTGGTTTTCCCCATGAACGCCATTGATGTCCATAAACAGGACCTAAATCACCATTTTGATCGGCCCATTCGTTCCAAATTCTAACGCCGTTATCTGTTAAATATTTGATATTTGTATCACCTTTCAAAAACCACAACAATTCGTAGATAATCGATTTTAAATGTAATTTTTTAGTCGTCACCAAAGGGAAGCCTTCCGACAAATCGAAACGCATTTGGTAACCAAAAATACTTTTCGTTCCCGTTCCTGTTCTGTCTTCTTTAAAAGCGCCTTCTGCCAAAACCTTTTTACATAAATCGTGATATTGTTGCATTTTGAGTATATTTAACCTTTCAAATTTAGTAAATTTTTTAGAATGAAAATTAGTTTAATTCTTACAATTTTAGTGCTTTTTATGTTTTTTGCTTCATATAGCAAATCAGATTTTGGACGAAAAATTGCGCAACATTTTTATTTTCAAACCTTATTTAATGTTGTTTTGGTGGTTGTTTTTGTGTCAAAAATCATTCATCTCAAACTAAATTTAATCTCAATGATTTCGCTAATTGTCATTGGTTGCATGTTGTATATGAGCTTTCCAAATTATTTGCAACAATTGAGAAGAAGGATTGGTAAATAGTTACGTATAATTTTTTTATCTTTGCACTTATGAAAAACGAAGCAGGAATTTTTGGTTTAAGACCAGTAATAGAAGCGATTGAAGCAGGGAAAACAATCGACAAAATTTTTATTCAAAAAGGTTTACAAGGAGAAATTTTTTCAGAATTGAGAAAATTAATCACTGAATATGAAATTCCTGTAAGTTATGTGCCTTTAGAAAAACTAAATCGTTTTACTGGAAAAAATCATCAAGGTGTTTACGCATTCGTTTCTCCAATCGAATTTGATTCAATCGAAAATGTATTACCTCAAATTTGGGAACAAGGAAAAACGCCTTTTATTTTGATTTTAGATCGTGTTTCTGATGTTCGTAATTTTGGTGCGATCGCTCGTACAGCAGAATGTGTTGGTGTTGACGCGATTATTATTCCAGCAAAAGGTTCGGCTTCTGTAAATGCAGATGCGATCAAAACTTCGACAGGGGCGTTGTATAATATTCCGGTTTGTAAAGAAGGAAATTTAGTGAATGTTATTAAATATTTACAATCGGCTGGAATCTCAATTTTTAGTGCTTCTGAAAAATCAGCAGAATTTATTTATGATGCAGATTTCTCTGTTCCTGCAGCTATTGTGATGGGAAGTGAGGAAGATGGTGTTTCGGATTCTATTATTAAAATTTCGGATAAAATTATTAAATTGCCTATGGCTGGACAAACTGCTTCATTGAATGTTTCGGTTGCGGCTGGAGCGATTTTGTACGAAGCTGTTCGCCAAAGAATGTTACAAGATTTATTTTAAAAACATATAACGATGACCTATTCTACTTTTATTGGATTTTTGTTGATTGCGATTAGTATTGCAATGTATTATTTTACGAATTTGGATATTTCGAGATTATTTTCGGATAAAGAATTTTTGGTAGGAATTACTGGAGGTGCTGGTATCGGATTTATTTTGGGAGGATTTTTAGGCTGGCTTTATAAATACAAAGCGGTGAATAAAGCAAATGCAGAGATTGCAAACGAAGAAAAACGTAAAGTTGCAGAACAAAAAGCACAAGAAGCTGCTGCAAAAGAGCAAGCAAAATTGGATGCACAACAAGAAAAAGATGAATCAGGTTTATTGTAAAATATAAATTAGATAAAATAAAAAAACGGTCGAAAATTAATTTTCGACCGTTTTTTTATATTGTATTTCTTGGTAATAAAAACAAGGAACTAAAATCAATAAAAACATAGGCTGAATGAGAAATCTTCTCACATAAAAGAAAATCATTTCGCCTGATGAAAATTGTGTCGAAATCAAATAATTATAGATTGGTAAAAGAACGATTAATCCAATAATCATGATAATGATAGAGAATTTAACGTAAATTTTTTTCCAGAAAATAAACCAAATAATTAATACAGTTAATAATGTATTGATAAGATAACGAACTGTCAAACTAGCGCTCAATTTTGGTAAATCAATTTCTGGGAATTTTGAATGACCAACAAAATGAAAGTATTTTATGAAAGGATCATAAAATAAAACATCTTCAAATTTTCGGACTAATATCAATCCAAAAACAAGTAAAACTGCAATTGCATAACGTAAATATTTATTTAGCATTTTGCTTATTGTATTTTGTTACAAAAAATTTGATCCAAACAATCCAAAGAATCACGATTGAACCATAAATAATTGCAGGGAATAGATAATCGTGCGCCATTTTACCATATTCTGCGTGGTATCTAAAAATATAATTTAACAACATAATTCTCGAAATATTCATCACAAAAAGAATTGCTAAACCAGACAAAATAAACAAAAAAGTTTGTTTGAAATTCGTGTAAAAAGCAACGATAAACGCTATGAAAATTATCAAAATAGAAATCGCATTACAACCTTCATTTACAATAGACGCGACTTGTCCGTCCATTACCAAACGCATCCAAGGTTGGTTTTCTGCAATATTAGAAAAAGTAAAAAAACCACATTTGTTCAAACCAAAAGCTGTTACATCAGATGTTAATTTTGTAAATGGATCAGGGGTATTGTGCGGTAAATATTGATCCAAATACAATTTATAAGCTAAACTTAAAATAATGTAAGTTCCTAAAAAACGTGCAAGGAATAACAATAAAGGTTTAAATTCTTTCATTTGGTTAAAAAATCTTGAACAAATATAAATGAAAAACGTCAACTTTTGATTAAGTTATGATTAATCAATAAATTTGCTTTTTTAGAAGTAACAAAATGCAAGATTTACATAAACGCGTGGATGTCATAATTGATAGCGCAATTTCTACGGAAGATAGATTACAAAAGATTTGTCAATTGTTGAGTGACGAAGTTGAATACTATAATTGGGTGGGATTTTATTTCAAGAATGGAGATAAAAATGAACTAAAACTTGGACCTTATGTTGGTGCAGCTACCGATCATACAATAATTCCTTATGGTAAAGGAATTTGTGGGCAAGTGGCAGAATCTAACGAAACTTTTGTTGTGCCAGACGTTTATGCACAAGATAATTATTTGGCTTGTTCAATAGAAACGAAAGCTGAAATTGTTGTTCCAATTTTCAAAAATGGAGAAAATATTGGTCAAATTGATATCGATTCGCACAAAATTAATCCGTTTACAGAAGACGATACAAAGTTGTTAGATTACGTTTGTCAGCGAGTTTCAGAAATTATTTAAGCAATGATTGATTTAATTTTAAAATATTTTCCTGACTTAACGGAAAAACAAATTGAGCAATTTTCGAAAGTTGGTGATTTGTACAAAGAATGGAACGATCAAATCAATGTTGTTTCTCGAAAAGATATCGACGAAATTTATACGAATCATATTTTACATTCGTTAGCGATTGCAAAAGTGATGGAGTTTACAGACGGTTCTTCTGTTCTTGATGTAGGAACTGGAGGAGGTTTACCAGGAATTCCGTTGGCAATTTTGTTTCCGAATGTTCAGTTTCATTTGGTAGATTCTATCGGGAAAAAAATCAAGGTTGTAAAAGGTGTGGCTGATGGTTTAGGTTTGACGAATGTAAAAGCGGAACAAAAGCGTGCCGAAGAGTTAACAGATAAATACGATTTTGTTGTTTCTCGTGCGGTAACTGCGATGCCAAGATTTGCGGAATGGATTCGTGGAAAATTCAAAAAAGAAGGGATTAATCCTTTTCCAAATGGTTTGTTGTACCTAAAAGGAGGCGATTTGACAGAAGAATTAGCAGGTTTTCCGAATGCAGTTTTATTTGATATTCAAAACTTTTTTGACGAAGATTTTTTCGAAACGAAAAAAGTCGTTTACTTAGAAAAGAAAGATATTTAGTTTATAGAAATTATATACTTGAAAACCGAAGTCAATTCGATTTCGGTTTTTTATTTTAACAATTATTGAATTAATCCAAAAAATGAATCTTTAAAACGTTATTTTATCCAATACTTTAAGTTCTTTTTAAGAGGTTTTCTCGTCAAAATTGACTATATTTGTTTGTTTTAAAAAGTTAGAGACATATTATGAGTAATAACACATATACGGCGGATAATATCCAAGCGTTAGAAGGAATGGAGCACGTACGTCTTCGTCCATCGATGTACATTGGAGACGTCGGAGTTAGAGGATTACACCATTTAGTTTACGAGGTTGTTGATAACTCTATTGATGAAGCTTTAGCAGGATACTGTGATACAATCAAGGTAACAATTTTAGAAGGAAACTCGATTCGTGTCGAAGATAACGGACGTGGTATTCCTGTCGACTTACATAAAAAAGAAGGAAAATCTGCATTAGAAGTTGTAATGACGAAAATTGGTGCAGGTGGTAAGTTTGATAAAGATACGTACAAAGTTTCTGGAGGTTTGCACGGTGTTGGAGTTTCGTGTGTTAATGCACTTTCTAACCATTTATCGGCAGAAGTTTTCAAGAACGGAAAACAATATATTCAGGAATATTCGAAAGGGAAACCTTTGTACGATGTAAAAGAAGTTGGAACGACTGATAAAAGTGGTACAACAGTAACTTTTACGCCAGATGATACAATTTTCCAAGAAGTACAAACATATAACTATTCTACTTTAGCAAATCGTTTGCGTGAGTTAGCTTTCTTGAACAAAGGAATCAATATTGTATTGGTTGATGAACGCGAAAAAGATGCTGAAGGAAATCCTGTTACAGAAACTTTTCATTCTGAAGAAGGATTAAAAGAATTTGTTGAGTTTATTGATGGTAGCCGCGAATCTATCATGGACAAAGTAATCTTTATGGAAGGAGAACGTGATGGAATTCCAGTTGAGGTTGCAATGCGATACAATACATCGTATAACGAAAATGTACATTCGTATGTAAATAATATCAATACACATGAAGGTGGAACACATTTATCTGGTTTCCGTCGTGCGTTGACACGTACATTGAAAAAATATGCAGAAGAAAACTTTAATCTTGCAAAAGAAAAAGTTGAAATCGTTGGTGATGATTTCCGTGAAGGATTAACAGCGGTAATTTCGGTAAAAGTAATGGAGCCTCAATTTGAAGGACAAACGAAAACGAAATTAGGAAACTCTGAAGTTTCTCCTGCGGTTGATAAAATCGTAGCAGAAATGTTAACGAATTTCTTAGAAGAAAATCCAACAGAAGCAAAACAAATTGTTGATAAAGTAATTTTAGCAGCAAAAGCTCGTCAGGCAGCGAAGAAAGCTCGTGAAATGGTACAACGCAAAAACCCAATGGGAGGAAGTGGATTGCCAGGAAAATTAGCGGATTGTTCTTCTCGTAAACCAGAAGAGTCTGAGTTATTCTTAGTCGAGGGAGATTCTGCCGGAGGAACGGCAAAACAAGGTCGTGATCGTCATTTTCAAGCAATTTTACCATTACGTGGTAAAATCTTAAATGTTGAAAAAGCGATGGCGCACAAAGTTTTGGATAACGAAGAGATTAAAAATATATATACAGCTTTAGGTGTAACAATTGGAACTGAAGAAGATTCGAAAGCGCTTAATATTTCGAAATTGCGTTATCATAAAGTTGTGATTATGACCGATGCCGATGTCGACGGTTCTCACATCGCGACATTAATTTTGACATTCTTCTTCCGTTACATGAAAGAATTGATTGAGCAAGGACATATTTATATTGCAACGCCACCTTTATATTTAATCAAAAAAGGAGCGAAAGCAGAATATGCTTGGGATGAAAAAGATCGTGAACGTTTAACTGCAGAATTTTCTACAGATGGTTCTGGTAAAGGAGTTACAATTCAACGATACAAAGGTCTTGGGGAAATGAACGCAGAGCAATTATGGGATACAACTCTTAATCCAGAGCACAGAACGTTGCGTAAAGTAACGATTGACAATGCTACAGAAGCAGATCGCGTGTTCTCTATGTTGATGGGTGATGATGTACCGCCTCGTCGTGAATTTATCGAGAAGAATGCACATTATGCAAAAATTGATGTTTAATCAGTTTTAGAAATTTATAATAACAAAAAATCCAGCTTTTCAGCTGGATTTTTTTTGTTGTATTTTATTTTATCCCAAATTGTTGAACCATCCAATGCTCAGAATGATTTTTAACTAAGTCATTTTTTATTTTCTCATCTTTTGATGATAAGTATTTATAGACTTTTAAAGGTATAGAATTTGGAAAACTTTTAAGACTTGATTAAATTAAATTTGCAGATTCTTTTGATTGGTTATCTAAGCTTAAAGCTTCAATATTATAAATTAATACAATAACAGGAATGTCACTATAGGTGTTTTTAATTTCTTCTTGTAAATCATTTATTAACTCTAATTGAAATTTTGAATCAGGTATACTTCCATTAGCAACAGCATCACTTATATTATTTTGATATGCTATAAACATATCCAAAATTTGTTTGTTCTTTGAATCTTTATTCGCATAAAAATCGGTAATTTTCTTAAGTGTTTCAGGCTTTATACCACCTGCGTCAGATTGTAGCATCTCGTCATAAAAGTTGTTGAGAAGATTGTAAACAGTTTTATCATTCTTATCGATTTTAGAATCCTTTTTTAATTCTTTAATAAAACTATTATATGCTTCAGTTTTTTGTGCAATTAAATTTGATGATATAATTATAAAGAAAATGATAACTATTTTTTTCATGTTTAGTTAAATTTTCAACAAATATATATTCTACTCCGAAATAATCAAAGTTGTTGGAACATTGGAAATCCAAATGCTTTTTGTTTCGATAAGGTTTTTCCAACTTTCCATACTAATCATCATCAAATCCATTTCATCCAAAAACTCTTTATCCAGTTGTTGTTTGTACGAAAGACTAATATGATTTGGAGCAATATTTTCGATACTACGAATAATTTCTTTTACTTCTGAATGACGTTTTGTGTAACCGCTTACATCTACAATAATAATTTGCGATTCGCTATTCGAGATTAATCGTTGAGCATATTTCAGTAAATCGGCATCTTTATTCCCGAAAAGAGGTAGAAAAACTTTTTCTGCTTTAGTAAAATTTTTGTCCAAAACAATTCCAACAGGAACTGTTGATTTGTTCAATAATTGTTTCGTTCTTTCGTTGAAAATTGAATGATCAAACATGTTTTCTTTTCCAGTAACTTGACCAATCAAAATATCTGGATCGATAATTTTTGTCGTAAATCCTAAAATATTTCCTAACAACGAACCTGAATAAATAGAATTTCTTACACCCATTAACATCAAATCGTAATCACCTTTTTGCGCAACATCAACGGTGTCGAAAACCATATCTGTAGACACTTTGAACATGGTTGTTACATCTTGATGCAACTCTTCGGAAACCTCAATAATCGGTTCGAAAATTTCTGCTTCTCTATCCTCAAGATTGAAATGTTGCACTTCGCTACTTTTCATCACATGAATTGCAGAAACAAGTGAATTTTCGTCTTGTTTTTTGATAAAGCTATTAGCTATTCGCAATAATTCAGCACCTTTTTCGGGTGTTTGAAAATCAATTAAAATTTTATATTTCTGACTTTGACTAATTTCAGAAAGTTCATTTTCTGTTTTTTGTTTGCGGAAAATCCAATTGATTAAATCCAAAGCTGGACCTGTCATAAAAGTTGTGACCAAAGCCATTATCACCATCATAGCGAAAACTTCTGGTGTTAAAACTCCTAAATCATATCCAATGTTTAACACGACTAATTCCATCAAACCTCGTGTATTCATCAAAGCACCGATGGTCAAACTATCTTTCCAATTTTGTCCTACAAACTTTGCGGCGACTGCACTTCCAACAAATTTTCCAGTTACAGCTACCAAAATAATCAATCCTGCTGTTTGCCATAAATGTGGCGTATCTAACAATCCAATTTGTGTTCTTAAACCTGTGAAAACGAAGAACAAAGGAAGTAATAAAACCAATGAAACATCTTCTATTTTTTCGATAAATAAGTTTCTGAATTTTACATTTTCAGGCATAATTGTTCCAGCTAAAAAAGCTCCAAATAATGCATGAATTCCAATGATTTCGCTTAAATATGAAGAAATAATTAAGACCAAGAAAAAGATTCCTATGATAGGTTTTGTAAGCGTTGTTTTGCTCGAATGTACGTCTGCAATGCGCTTTAGAAAAGGGCGAACGAAACGAACCATTGCGATAACGTAAATAATTGCCAGTAAAATCACGTAGATTGAACTGATGAATGAACCGGCTTTTACGATGGCGATAACCGCAGCTAATAAACACCAAGCTGTGATATCGTCGGCAGCAGCGCAAGTAATTACAATAGAACCTAAGCGAGTTTTACTAATTCCGCGTTCTTGTACAATACGAGCCAAAACGGGAAAAGCTGTAATACTCATCGAAATACCGATAAAAAGGGCAAATGATAAAAAGTTAATTCCTTCTGGTGCGAATTCCATATAAATTAATCCAGCCAAAGCCAAACCAAGTGTAAATGGAATAATGATACTTGCATGACTGATAACTATGGCGTCTTGTGCATTTTTCTTTAGCACTTTCAGGTCTAATTCCATCCCGATAACATACATGAATAGGATCAAACCGATTTGACTGATAAATTCTAAGTTTCCTAACGATTCTTTTGGAAAAAGATCTCCGAAAAATTCTGGGAAATGCATTCCTATAAAAGAAGGACCAAGGAAAATACCTGCAATAATTTCTCCAATTACAGTTGGTTGTCCAATTTTATTAAAAATCCATCCAAAAACCCTTGCGGTAAATATAATGGTCACAATTTGTGCTAATAAAATAGCAAGCGGATGTCCAATATTATGCGTAATACTGTTGATGAAATCATTGAAGTAATTGCTTCCGTTTGCAGCTTGTACAACATGTTTTCCTGCTTCCATTTCTTCTGCTCTTATCACAATAAAATACATCATGATTGAACAAAGTAGAATGGTTACGATATAAAAAATTGAATTTCTTGTCGATTTTTTCATGGCGTTAATTTTCAACAAAAGTCAGAAATTAATTTACAGAAAAATATCAATATTTTTTAAACTCGAGTAAAATGTAATGAAATGGATTTTTTTTGTAATCAAATTGAAATTTGAGCAATAAAATTAGCTTTGTAAACTTCGCTTAATACCAAATTGATTTCTTTATTTTCTTTTGATAAAACATCTAAAGTAACGTTGTCTGAGTGGAAATATTTGATGTGATGTAAGCTGATTATTTCTCGTTTATTGATGCGGACAAAATCTTTTTCGGGTAACATTTCTGACAATGCATCGAGTGTGATATTTTTCAAAATCAAGAATGATAAATCTTGATAATAAACCACTTTATCACGGCTGTCAACGGTAGAAGTTGTAATGTACAAAATTTGATTAAACTGCAACAAAATTTTTCCTTTATCCGAGTTTAATTGCACAAAATTATTTGGTGTCGAAAAACTATTTTGCAAACGTTTTTTTACTTTGTCAACAGCTTGTTGTAAACGCTCTTTTTTGATTGGTTTTTGAATATAATCTGTCGCATCTAAATCAAAAGCGTCAACAGCATATTCCTTATAAGCAGTAGAAAAAATAAACGGTTTTTCTTTTAATAAATTAGCGATTTGTAAACCATTTATTTTAGGCATTTCGATGTCTAAAATACAAAAGTCAAAATCTAAATTTTCAATTTCGTTAATGAATAATTCAGGATCAACATAAGCTTTCACAACTTCTATATCCTCCATTTGTTCACACAACATTTTTAGGTACTTTAACCCAAGAATTTCGTCGTCAATTAGTATGCATTTTAGTATAAAACTCATGTAGATTTATTTTTAAGTTGGCTACAAAAATATCTTGTTCAATAGTTTTAGAAAGTGAAAAATCGTCGCCGTAAACCATTTTCAAGCGATGTTCTAAGGATTGACTTCCATGTCCACCAGTTTCTTTTTTCAAACTATTTTTTGGAGAGATTTTATTCATTACCTGAATTTGAAATGATTTATTATTCAGTTCAAGCAAAATTTTTATAAATGAATTGGCTTGTTGGAAATCGGTGTGTTTGAAAGCATTTTCAATAAAATCAATACTTAATAAAGGTAAGATAATTTTTTCTTGATAATAAGGTGAAGTTTCATCAATTTTTGTTTTAACTTGAAAATCAAACAAAGGCGAAACTTTTACTTTATTAATTTCAATAAAGTTTTTAGTGAAATCTATTTCATCTTTTATCGTCACAAAATTGTCTTTGCTTTCGTACAGAATATAATCCAACACATTTGCCAATTTATCAATCGTATAATAGGTTTGATACGCATTTGATTGAATAGAATTAAGTATATTTTTGAATAAATGAGGATTCAGTTTCGCTTCGTAAGATTCTAATTTTAACTCATCAACTTTTGTTGATAAATTGTCTAAACGTTGCGTTTGTTCTTGGCTTATTTTTTTCTCAGATTTTAATGAATGGATTAAATATGTAATCATAATGATTAGAAAAATAATCAAAGCAATAATGAGATAAAGTAATATGGTAGGAAGTTGAATCATGCGAAAAATTCTAACTCAAAGATAGAATATTTTGTGAATAAAAAAATCCAGAAAGTAGAACCTTCTGGATTTTTAGAAATATTGTGAAAGAAATTATTAAGCGTAATATTTTGCTTTTAATTCTTTTACTTTTGGATCATCTAAGAATTCATCATATGTCATATAACGATCGATGATTCCATTTGGAGTTAACTCGATAATACGGTTACAAGTTGTTTGAATCAATTCGTGGTCATGAGAACCCATTAAAATTGTTCCTTTGAAATTAACCAAAGAGTTATTTAATGCTGTAATCGATTCTAAGTCTAAGTGACCTGTTGGTTCGTCTAACAATAATACGTTTGCGCGTAATAACATCATACGAGAGAACATACAACGCATTTTTTCACCTCCTGATAAAACAGAAGATTTTTTAAGTGCTTCGTCTCCTGAGAATAACATTTTTCCTAAGAAACCACGCATAAATTCTTCGTGACGTTCATCATCTGATTCTGTATATTGACGTAACCAATCAACCAAGTTGATATCTTCTTTGAAGAAATCTGTATTATCTAAAGGTAAATATGCTTGTGTTGTTGTAATTCCCCAAGTAAAATCTCCAGAATCTGGCTGAGCTTTTCCTGAAAGAATCTCAAAAAATTGAGAAACCGCTTTCGAGTTGCGAGAGAAAATACCAATTTTATCACCTTTTTTCAAGTTGATGTTCGCATCTTTAAATAAAACTTCTCCATCTACAGAAGCAGATAAATTGTTTACTTCTAAGATTTGATCACCAGCCTCACGCGATTGTTCCCAGATAAGTGCGGGATATCGACGAGAAGAAGGTTTGATATCTTCGATATTTAATTTCTCGATCATTTTCTTACGAGAAGTCGTTTGTTTTGCTTTGGCAACGTTAGAAGAGAAACGAGCAATGAAATCTTGTAATTCCTTTTTCTTTTCCTCTGCTTTTTTATTCTGTTGAGCACGTTGTTTTGCAGCTAACTGAGAAGATTCGTACCAGAATGTGTAGTTACCAGAATATAGGTTTAATTTAGAGAAATCTAAATCACAAATATGCGTACAAACCGCGTCTAAGAAGTGACGGTCGTGCGATACAACGATTACAGTATTCTCGAAATTACCTAAGAAATCCTCTAACCATTGAATTGTATTAACGTCCAATTCGTTGGTAGGCTCATCTAAGATTAACACGTCAGGATTTCCAAATAAAGCTTGCGCAATCAAAATACGAACTTTTGCTTTATTATCTAAATCTCCCATTAACGTATAATGCATATCCGAATCGATTCCTACATTAGATAATAATGTAGCAGCATCAGATTCTGCATTCCATCCGTTCATTTCTTCATAAACGACACCTAATTCTCCTGCTTTGATACCATCTTCTTCAGAAAAATCTGGTTTAGCATATAAAGCATCCATACGTTCTTTAATATCGTATAATACTTTATTTCCACGTAAAACAGTATCCAATACTGTATATTCGTCATATTTGAAGTGATTCTGTTCTAAGACAGACATACGTTTTCCTTTTTCAAGACTAACTTGTCCTGAAGTTGGATCGATTTCACCTGATAATATTTTTAAGAAAGTAGATTTTCCTGCTCCATTGGCACCAATTATCCCGTAACAGTTGCCATTTGTAAATTTTATATTAACTTCGTCGAAAAGTACACGCTTGCCGAATTGAAGCGATAAATTAGAAACATTTAACATAATTTTTGGTATGATGTTTGTTTGACCTTCCGGCAAAGTTACAAATTTTAATTGGAATAAAATAAAGTGCAGAAAGAAGTTACGATTAAGAATAAACGTGCAAGGTTTGAGTATGAATTATTAGATTCTTACGAAGCCGGCATCCAATTATTTGGGACTGAAATAAAATCTATCCGAATGGGAAAAGCTTCGATTACTGAAAGTTTTTGTCAAATGAAGGATGGAGAACTCTATATTGTTAATATGTTTATTGACGAATATGATTGGGGAACATACTTTAATCATAAAACTAGACGAGACAGAAAACTTTTATTACAAAAATCTGAGTTGAGAAAATTAGAACGCAAAACGAAAGAGACTGGATTAACGATTGTAGCAACCACGCTATTTATAAACAATAAAGGGTTGGCAAAATTGAAGATATATTTGGCAAAAGGGAAGAAACTTTTTGACAAAAGAAACACAATAAAAGGAAAAGATTTGAAAAGAGATTTGGATAGAATGATAAAGAATTCTTAAATTTGTCTTATAATTGTATAAAATTAAGTAAAATTTAATATATTTAAAACGCTAAATATTTGATAATGAAAAAGTTTAATCTATTATTATCTGCAGTAGTATTATTCCTAGCGGGTAATTCTTTTGTAGATGCTCAGAATTCTAAGAATCCTTGGGCAATTACAGTTGGTGCTCACGCAGTTGATCACAACTCAGTGACTGGACCATTCAACCAGTATTTCAAAACAGATAATTGGGATATCGTTCCTCCTTTATCTAAATTATCTATCATCCGTAACTTAAACAGATCTTTTGATGTTGATTTAACTGCTTCAGTAGGTGAAGTTGATAACAACAGATTACGTATCAAAGATGAATTATTCATCAATGCTGGTTTAGGTTTACGTTATAAGTTAGCTAATGGTTATATCTTAAAAGAAGATTCTTGGTTTGATCCATATATCCGTGTAGGTGCTGGTTACCACAGATACGACTACACAGGATTACAATTTCCATTAACAGCTTACTATGGTAATGGTGATGGAAATGAAACTTACCAATTAACAGAAGTTGAAGATTTAGAGAAAAATCACTTTGTAGCTTCTTTAGGTGCTGGATTTAACTTATGGTTTACTAAAAACTTTGGTTTAAACGTTGCTTCTGATTACAACTGGTTACCAGCTTACGGAGGAAACAATTATTTCGATTTCTTCCAACACACAGTAGGTGTTACTTTCCGTTTCGGAAAACAAGATAGAGATGGTGATGGTATTCCTGATGACGAAGATGCATGTCCAGATACTCCAGGTATCGCTACAAATGATCCATCTACAAACGGATGTCCAGATACAGATGGTGATGGAATCTTTGATAAAGATGATGCTTGTCCAACAGAATTTGGTTTAGCTGAATTCCAAGGTTGTCCAGATACAGATGGTGATGGTGTTCCAGATAAAGATGATGCTTGTCCTACAGTTGCAGGTCCAGTAGAAAATAATGGATGTCCTTGGCCAGATACAGATGGTGATGGAATCTTTGATAAAGATGATGCTTGTCCAAACGAATATGGTTTAGCTGAATTCCAAGGTTGTCCAGATACAGATGGAGATGGTATTCCAGATAAAGATGATGCTTGTCCAACAGTAAAAGGACCAAAAGAAAATAATGGATGTCCATGGACAGAAGTTCACGTAGCAAAACGTTTATCTAATATTTTATTCGAATACAACTCTGATAAAATTGTTCCTTCTTCTTACGAAGATGTACGTGTAGCTGCTCAAATTTTAAATTCTGATGATTTAAAAGAAAAAAGCTTCTACATTGACGGACATGCTGACCAAAGAGGTAAAGACGCTTATAACAAAACATTATCTTTAAAACGTGCTCAAGCGTTAGTTAATATTTTAGTTGAAAGAGGTGGAGTGGATAAAGCTCGTTTAACTGCTCGTGGTTTAGGAAAATCTCAATTGTTATGTACTGAAAACACTGAAGAGTGTTACCAAAGAAACAGACGTGTTGAGGTATTACCTAGAACAGCTGTAGTAACTGAAACAAAAGTTATCAAAAAAACAGCTACAAAAAAGAAATAATAATTCTTTGAATAGCTTACAATAGAAATAGCCACCTCATTGAGGTGGCTATTTTATTTTTATTAATTTTAATTTTATTATTTCTTTCTAAAAACTAATATAATAATACATCCAGCTGTAAAGATAGATAATAAATAACCAATCCAAGAAAGTAGTGGCATGTCTAGAATCACAGGACGAACAGTTGTATTAGCTAACATACTTGCTCCAATTCCAAAAGCTAAAGTAAGTATCGCTAAAACCAGTTTATTAATGCTGTCTTTTATTAATTTCTGAATATTACCTATTTGATCAATCTTAAAGTTTAAAGCCAATTTATCATTGTTTACTTTTTCGATTAATTTCAAGGTATCTTCTGGTAAATCGTTGATTAAATCCTGAATATCTTTAAAATTATCAATTGCTTTTTTACTCAAATATTTAGGATGAAATTTTTGTCGAGCCAATTTTACTGCATAAGGGCGCATCGAACGTTGTACATTAAGATCAGCGTGTAATTGTTGTCCAATTCCTTCTATAAGCGCAATTCCGCGTAGTAAAATATAAACATATTCGGGTAATAAAACATGATTTCGCTGTAGAATATTGTTGAATTTCTTGATGATAATTTGAACTTCTATCGTATCAACTGTATTGTATTCTAAATAATCAAAAATATCTGCAATATCACGTTCTAATTGTTTTTCGTTTTCGATATAATGTTTAATCGCCATTTTTTTGAGTGAACGAACAATGCGTTTCGGATTTTTTAATCCAAAATCAATTACAACATTTTCTAAAGCTTCTTTTTCGTTGATGGCTAGAATTCCCATCGAACCAAAATCAATAAAAGCTAAACGTCCATCTTTTAAAATAAAAATATTTCCGGGATGTGGATCAGCATGGAAAAATCCATCATCAAGTAATTGTTTCAAATAAATATCAAAACCTTTCTGTACGATTTTTTTCGGATCAAGTCCCAAAGCTTCTAATTGCTCAACATCGTTTACTTTAAAACCTTCGATAAATTCCATACAAAGAAAATTATTGTTGGAATAATCTTCATATGTTTTCGGAACATAAACATCTTTACTATTCTCGAAATTTTTTCTGAAACGTTCGATGTTCTGAAATTCATTGGTTAATGAAAGTTCTTTCAGAATTGAATTTTCAAATGATTTTTCGATTTCAGAAATGAATAATTTTTGAAGTTTCTCATATTTTTTTTCTAAAAAATGAACAATATCTCGAATCAGGGCTAAATCAGACTCAATTATTTTCTGAATATTAGATCGTTTTACTTTGAACACAACTTTTTCTCCATTCAATAAAGTTGCGCGATAAACTTGCGAAATACTTGCTGCCGCAAAAGGTTGTTCTTCTATAAAAAGAAAATGCTCGTCAGGCTCAATTCCAAATTCGTCTCTAATTTTTTGTTTGATGTCAATTTCTTCTGGAGGAACATTATCTTGTAATTTTTTTAATTCTTCTACCAAAGATTCAGGAACCAAATCTTTTCGATTACTCAATAATTGTCCAAATTTGATATAAGTAGGACCAAGTTCTTCCAAAGCCATTCGGAAACGTTGATTGAATGATTGGTTGAAAAATTCGTTGTTTTGGTCAGAATGGAACAAATCATTTCCGCGAGAAAGTATTTCTTCAAAACCATATTTCGAAACGACTTTTACGATTTTAGAAAATCGTTTTATTTTCTTTAGACTATCCATAAAGTTGAGATTCGATTACAAGTTACGAATAAACAAGAGTGTAATTCGTTTATAAAATCTTAAATTTCTTTGAGTTGAATCTAAAATTATTCCAAATATTAAAATATTATTGTTTATCTTTGCACTCGCTAAAATGGTTTAGGAATCAAGCGATTAATTATTAAGTTAAACATCTCTCGGTCATTTATTTGCATTTGAAGATTCCGAAATAAAATAGATTGAGATACAAATTTTTAGAATTATGTCTAAAGAAACAAAACAAGAGGAGGTACAAGAAGTTGTATTAAACACTCCAGTATTAGATGCGTCTGCTAATGCAAACGTAGCTCCAGAATCATTTGATTGGGAATCTTTCGAATCAGGATTAAACGAAGAAGATCGTAAAGAAAAAGCTGAATTAGAGCAAATGTACGATACAACTTTAGAAGACTTACATGAGAATGAAGTATTTAAAGGACAAGTTGTACGTATTACAGATAAAGAAGCTATCGTTGACATCAACTTCAAATCAGAAGGTGTTATTTCATTAAACGAATTCCGTTACAACTCAGATTTGAAAGTTGGGGATATCGTTGAAGTAATGGTTGATCAACGTGAAGATAAAAATGGACAATTAATTTTATCTCACAAAAAAGCTCGTACATTAAATGCATGGGATGCTGTTAACAAAGCACACGATTCTCAAGAAATCGTTAACGGTTACATCAAAGCTCGTACTAAAGGTGGTATGATCGTTGACGTATTCGGAATTGAAGCTTTCTTACCAGGTTCTCAAATCGATGTTAAACCAATCCGTGATTACGAACAATTCGTAGGAAAAACTATGGAGTTCAAAGTTGTTAAAATCAACCCAGAATTCAAAAACGTAGTAGTTTCTCACAAAGCGTTAATCGAGGCTGATATCGAAGTTCAGAAAAAAGAAATCGTTGCTCAATTAGAGAAAGGACAAGTATTAGAAGGTGAAGTTAAAAACATCACATCTTACGGTGTATTCGTAGACTTAGGAGGTGTTGACGGTTTAATCCATATCACTGACTTATCTTGGTCTCGTATCAACCACCCATCTGAAATCTTAGAAGATGGACAAAAAATCAACGTTGTAATCTTAGATTTCGACGAAGATAAATCTCGTATCCAATTAGGTATTAAACAATTAGAGGCTCACCCATGGGATGCTTTAGATGCTGATATCAAAGTTGGTGATAAAGTTAAAGGAAAAGTAGTTGTTTTAGCTGACTACGGTGCATTCGTTGAGGTTGCTCCAGGTGTAGAAGGTTTAATCCACGTTTCTGAAATGTCATGGTCTACTCACTTACGTTCTGCTCAAGATTTCGTAAAAGTAGGTGATGAGGTTGAAGCAGTAGTTTTAACTTTAGATAGAGAAGAAAGAAAAATGTCTTTAGGTATCAAACAATTAACTCCAGATCCTTGGACAGATATTACAACTAAATACCCAGTAGGTTCTACTCACAAAGGTAAAGTTCGTAACTTCACTAACTTCGGTGTATTCGTAGAATTAGAAGAAGGTGTTGACGGATTAATCTACATCTCTGACTTATCTTGGACTAAGAAAATCAAACACCCATCAGAATTCTGTGCAGTTGATGATATTTTAGACGTAGTAGTGTTAGAATTAGACGTAGAAGCTCGTCGTTTATCTTTAGGTCACAAACAATTAACTGAAAACCCATGGGATCAGTACGAAGCTAAATATGCAGTAGGTACAGTTCACACAGGTAAAGCAGTTGACGTATTTGACAAAGGTGCTACAGTACAATTCGAAGATGCTGACGTTGAAGCTTTCGCTCCAGCTCGTACATTAGAGAAAGAAGACGGATCTCGTATCAAAAAAGGTGAAGAAACATCTTTCAAAGTTATCGAGTTCAACAAAGAATTCCGTCGCGTTGTAGTTTCTCACACAGCAACTTTCCGTGAGGAAGAAGTTAAAGCTGAGAGATCATCTAACAATAACAACAACAATTCATCTAACACTATCGAAACTTCTACTTTAGGAGATATCGATTCATTAGCAGAATTGAAAAAGAAAATGGAAGAAGGAGGAAACTAATTCTCTAACCGAAATTTTTAAATAACATAAGCTGTCCAGTAATGGGCAGCTTTTTTTTGTGAATAATGATTAAATTTAATTAGTATAAAATGAATTTAATTTATAGTTTAAAATTATATCAAGAATAACGTACGATTTTGGATATATTTTTTGAATATTATTCAAAATAGTCTTAATTTTGCAGTCGAAATGGAAAAAATAGAATTTAATTTAGATGCTACCGATTTGAAAATCATGCGATTAATGCAAGATAATGCGCGCATTAACAATGCAGATATCGCAAGAGAATTGGGAATGGCACCTTCTGGAATATTAGAACGTGTGAAAAAGCTTGAAAATAAACAAGTTATTTTGGCTTATCACGCAAAAATAAATCCAGTGGCAGTTGGACAAAAATTACTTTCGTATATGTTTATCAAAACCGTAGATATTATCGGTGATGAAACAGTAGGAAGACAACTTGCCGAAATTCCAGAAGTTTTAGAGGTTCATGATATTGCTGGAGAAGATGGTTATCTAATCAAAGTGAGAACTTCTGATAACGAAGGTTTGGTAGAATTGATGCGCAAACATTTGAGTAAAATTGGCGGAATCACTTCTACGCGTACAACTATAGTTTTACAAACAATAAAAGAAGAACAAAATATCGTTATACCAACGATTTAAAAAATAGAGATTGAATGAAAGGGAATCAACCAAGTAAGTGGCTGATTATTGCAGCGTATTTCGTGGTTTATGTAGTTTGGGGATCAACTTATTTTTTTATAGATAAGGCTTTGCATGGTTTTAGTCCGTTTATTTTGGGTTCGTTTCGCTTTATTGCGGCGAGCACAATGTTGATGGGATATTGTAAGCTGAAAGGTTACAAGCTGTGGGATAAACAAATTGTGAAACAATGTATGTTTACAGGGTTTATGTTGTTGTTTATTGATATGGCTGGGATTATTTGGTCCGAACAATTTTTACCAAGTGGAATTGTTGCAATTATGGCAGCATCGGCAGCGATTTGGTTTATTGTGTTAGATAAACCGAAATGGAAACAAAATTTTTCAAGTATTCCTACGATTTTAGGCGTTCTGTTAGGCTTTGTTGGTGTTTTGATGTTATTCTATGAACAAACAACCACTGTGCATGCAGATGCAGATCAACAATTCTTAAATATGATTGGGTTGATTGTTCTTATCTTTTGTTCGATTGCTTGGACGTTAGGTTCTTTGTATTCAAAATATGTAACAGAAAAGCAGAAAAAAGAAGTTACGAAACCAAAAGAAGATTTGAACATTATGGTCAAAACGGCTTGGCAAATGATTACTGCTGGAGTTTTGTTTAATACAGTTGCAATTTTCAATGGAGAATATGCTAATTTCAATTTTGCGAATGTAGCGACAGAAGATTGGTTGGCAATGGCTTATTTAACAACTTTTGGCTCTATTCTTGCTTTCGGATCATATGTTTGGTTGTTGCAATATCGTCCAGCTGTGGAAGTTTCTACATATGCGTATGTAAACCCTATTGTAGCCGTTGCATTGAGTTATTTTTTTACAGATGATGTCGTAACTCATTTGCAAATTTACGGTTTGGCAGTAATTTTGTTCAGTGTTTTATTAATGAACTGGAATCTTTATAAAAACACAAAATTAGTTCAGAAAATTCTGCATTTTGTTTCTCGTAAACATTATGCGCATTAAATATTATGATGATTATTAATAAGAAAGCTTCTCGATCCCGAGAAGCTTTTTTTTGTTTTATTTAGTTTTAAAATTTACGATTAGTTCATTATTATCTAATTTTAAAGCATATCCGTCTTCTGATTTGAAACGATTTGAAATTACAAATTCATATTCTTTAGTTGGAATTAATTCCAAACTTAAAACGAATGTAGTATTATTGTTATAGAAATTAGCTTTTGTAATCTTAGGACTATACTCTTTTCCTTTTTTTGAGAATTGTATTGAATATTCTTTTGGATTCATTGGTTTAGAAAATGTAATTCTAAATTCTTTGATAGATGAATCTACATTTGTTGAACCATTTCCGAAAGGTTCAATTTTTACGATATAAGGTTGTTTTTTTTCGTATTCTTTTAATAATCGATTTTTATCAAAACCTTCTTCATAAAAACCAGATTTTCGAAGAAAATTTTCAACTGCTTTTTCATCTTGATAATTCAGTTCTATAATATCTTTTATCGCTTGTTTTTTATTTTTAGCTTGATTATAATATGATTTACATATTTCATATCCAATAAAATATCCCAAATCAGCAGCTTTACCCTTTTGTCCTCCATTGTATAACCAATTTGAAAAATCATCTACAAACATCTCTTCTTTAAATTGTTTTTTCAATTCATCGAAATGTTGTTTTCCATAAAAAATATATTGTTTTTCGATTGGTTCTCCTAATACAAGTTCTGTAATAAAATCGCACGAACCTTCTTTTAATGTATGATGTAATAATGAGTTGTTTTCATTTGGTTTTTGTTGCGTGTGTACATATTCATGAATATTTAGTGAAATAATATTATCAAGTGATTGCTTCGCAAAAACATTTTTTAGCCAATTATTTTCAAATTCTGAAACATCTGTTTTTGGAGTTCCTGTTGCAATTTCAGCACCAACTAAAACCATATTTTCATATAAAGTTCCACCCGAGCGTAAACCTCCAATTGTAAAATACATTTCACCTTCTTTTAGTTCTGGATATAGTTTTTTGAGTTTTTTTACAGTTTTAGTTAACTCTTTTGTTTTATTCTTTATGGTAAGTGTATTTGGTCTTACTGAATTCCAAAATTTAGGATAACTATCAATAAGTTTAACGTAAATAGTGTCACTATAATCTCTTACTTTCATAAAAGTTTTTAAACCTTTTGTTCCTTTGTCGATGTATAAAGTGTTGATAAACTTTATTTTTTGAGAATAATCATTTGTTGATTGAATACTATCATAAGCGACCCAAAAATTATCAATATCTGATATGTAGATATTTTTTGAATTCGTTTTTTGCCCAAATCCAATACTTGAAATGATAAAGAGTACAAGAACTAACGTTTTATTTCGCATATAGTGTTTATTATAAGACTACAATATAACGAAAAGGTTACAGAACGATACAAAAAAAAAGCAGCTCTTTTCAGAACTGCTTTCGTTAGTATAAAGTTTAATTTATTTTATAACTGAGTGCATTTTACAATTTCCAAACCATATTGTGTAGTATGCGGTTCTTCTAAAGTACGTGTAATCAAATTCATTTTTTGGATGCCTAAATCTTTGATGATTTGAGAACCAATTCCGTGATCTTTTTCATCGGCTGGTAAAACACCAGATTTTGATTTTCCTTCAGAAAAACTTTTGAAAATCTCTAATTTTTGTTCAATCAACTCAGAACTTTGAATGTTATTAATAAAAATTACAACACCTCTTTCTTCTTCATTAATGATGTTCATTGTTTTTTCTAACAATGGTGTTTCGCCGTTTTGTAAAGCGCTAAACAAATCATAATAGCTATTTGTTGATTTTACACGAACTGGAACTACATCATCTTTTGTCCATTTTCCTTTTTTTAAAGCGAAGTGAACTTGATTATTTGTTGTTTGTTGATAAGCGATTAATTCGTATTCTCCGAATCTTGTTTTTGCTGGAAATTGCTCGATACGTTTTACTAATGATTCGTTTTCTAATCGGTAAGCAATCAAATCCTCAATCGAAACAATTTTAAGATCAAATTTCTTCGCAATCTCTAACAATTCTGGCAAACGAGCCATTTCTCCATCTTCTTTTAAAATTTCGACAATACATCCAGCAGGATAATGTCCCGCCATGCGTGCCAAATCAACAGCAGCTTCTGTATGTCCCATGCGAACTAAAACTCCACCATCTTTTGCAATTAATGGGAAAATATGTCCTGGTTTTCCTAAATCATCTGGATTTGTATTTTCGTCAATTAAAGCTTGAATAGTTTTAGAACGATCCGAAGCCGAAATTCCTGTCGTACATCCGTGACCTTGTAAATCCACAGAAACAGTAAAATTAGTTTCGTAAATAGCCGTATTGTGTCCAACCATAAGGTCCAAACCTAATGCTTTACATCTTTGTTGTGTAAGTGGCGTACAAACCAATCCGCGTCCGTGCGTAACCATAAAGTTGATGACTTCTGGTGTTGCAAATTCGGCGATACATAGGAAATCTCCTTCATTTTCACGATCTTCATCGTCAACTACAATGATAACTTTTCCTTGTTTTAAATCTTCTAAAGCTTCTTCAATTGTGTTTAATTGAGATGATCTATTTTCCATTGTTTTATGTTATTGATAACGAGAATGCTCCTCGTTTTTGTTTGTTTTCTTAAACTTATTAAAGTATTTTACAATTGGATCAACGTAAATACTGATGTCAAATAATCCAGAATCTTGATTGGCTTTGTAACTAAACAAAATAGAGAAAGGAAGCGCGATAATATTCGCTGCCCAAGCGGCAAAAGTTGGATCTAATTTTCCGTTTTTCGCCATATTTTCTGCCGAGAAATTAAGGATAAAATAAATAACGAAAATGATAATTGAAATGACAACTGGCATTCCGATTCCTCCTTTTTTTACGATTGCACCTAATGATGATCCAATCAAAAAGAAAATAATACATGTTACTGCATACGAGAAATTTCGTTGGTAATGAATATTTACTTTTGAATATAACTTTTCTCTGTTTACAATTTCTTGTTCAGAAAACGTCATATTTTCTTGATCACGATTTACCATTTGTACGGCTTGATTAAGAACTTGATCTTGTTCTTGACGATTTCGCTCTTTCAAGTCAAAAATCATATTTGTTTTTACCGTATCAATATCTTTTACTTTGATTGAATAGAAATAGTTTTGATTAAACATATTCGTTTTCAAATCTTTGTAATACTTCTTATAATCTGTGTTTAATGAATCGATAAGATGTCTTAAACCTTTTCCGTCCAAGTATTTGTAAGAGTTTCCTGGATCTTCGTCTTTACCAGAATTTAGAATATCTGAAATGTCAATATAATAGTTTAATGTATCAAATTTAGTATATTGATTTTCTTGACGTTTACGTTGATCAAAGTTTTTATTTTTGATATTATCGGTATAAGCAATTCCATCAAAAAGTTCCATTTTTAGATAATGGTTGTCATTTTTGTCTGGAGCAAGATTTCCTTTTTTCGCAATAATTGTCATCGTATTTTCACCAAAAGGTGCATTTTGATGGACAAAAACGTCTTCTAATTTTTCTGAATTTTCGCCCGAAACTTTATTAATTTTCATCTGAAATCCGGGAACGGTTTCGATAAAAACACCTTCTTTCATACTTACCGTTGGTTTGGTTTGTAAGATATTGAAGTACATTGTTCGCGCTTTTTGTTGGGAATAAGGCATCACTTTGTCTCCGAAAAAATACAATCCGACAGACATTAAAGCGACTAACGTAAATAATGGAGCAAGGATTCTGGTAAGTGAAATTCCAGATGCTTTCATTGCAGCTAATTCGTATCGTTCTCCAAAACCTCCCATGGTCATAATAGACCCCAAAAGGATTGTAAGCGGTAATACAAGCTGAATAACGTTAATTCCTAACCAAAAAAGTAATTCGGTAATAGTGTACCATTCTAAACCTTTTCCAACAAATTTTTCCATTTGTTGCCATGCAAATTGCACGATAAAGATGAAAAATAGAACACTAAATATGAAAAAAAATGGACCTAAAAAGGTCTTGATTATATACCAGTCAAGTTTTTTTAACATTGATTATAATTGAGTAATCATATAGCCTTGCGACTTATATTTCTTTTGGTCAAAGTTAAAGTAACTTTTGTGAATAAGTAAATTTTGAACGTAATCTTTTACAATGATTGATGTTGTGTCGCCATTTTTACCATATTCCTTGTAATCGTAGATTTCATTATTCGCTGTATTCACTCCCAAAACCGAATATTTGATTGTAGAAGTTTTAGTTGGCGTTAATTTTATATACTGAATTGTTTTTCCTCCAACGGTTTTTTTATCTGTTAAAGCGTAGCTGAAATCAGTACGATATGTGTTCAAAACTTTAGTTGGTGTTAAGAAATCATCTGTGTTAGATGCATCAGAAATAGTGACTTCTTTGTCATCTTTTGCAATTGTATATAATTTAGTTCCTGTAAAAATTTGGTTGATGTCGCCTACATTCAAGTTAAATTTTTGTTTCATTGCAAAAACTTCTCCCGAACGACTTGTTGATTTTCCATTTGCATTATGGCTAAAATCAAATTTGATGTAATACGAGTTTGCGTTGGTATATTTAGCGTAAACTTTGTCTAAGATTTGTTTTGCTGATTGAGCGTTTAATGTTCCAACCCCTACTAATAAGAGTATGAAAGAATAGATTATCTTTTTCATACAATTTAATTTCTATCTGTTTTTAATAAATTTTAGTTCAAATTATTCAACAACTGTTCCAAACTCATGTCATCTTGTATCAACACTTGTCTTGCTTTACTTCCTTCGAAAGGACCAACAATTCCGGCAGCTTCCAATTGATCAATCAATCGTCCGGCACGGTTATATCCTAATTTTAATTTTCGTTGTAATAAAGACGCGGAACCTTGTTGATTCATTACAATTAATCTTGCAGCATCTTCAAAAAGTACATCACGATCAGATAAATCAATATCTAAATTAGAACCACCTTCTTCGCCAACATATTCTGGCAAATGCATCGCATCTGGATAACCACGTTGTTCACCAATAAATTCGGTTATTTTATCTACTTCTGGTGTATCCACAAACGCACATTGTAAACGTATTAATTCGTTTCCAGTTGTGTACAACATATCACCTTTACCAATTAATTGATCAGCTCCTTGCGAATCTAAAATTGTTCTCGAATCGATTTTAGACGTTACACGGAAAGCGACACGACCTGGGAAATTGGCTTTGATTGTTCCTGTAATCACATTTACAGACGGACGTTGAGTTGCAACAATCAAGTGAATACCAACGGCACGAGCTAATTGAGCCAAACGAGCAATCGGTAATTCTACTTCTTTACCAGCTGTCATAATCAAATCTGCAAATTCATCCACGATTAATACAATATATGGTAAGAATCTGTGACCTGCTTCTGGATTTAATTTACGTTGTTTGAACTTCGCGTTATATTCTTTGATATTTCGAACGAAAGCATTTTTCAATAATTCGTAACGATCATCCATTTCAATACAAAGTGAATTTAATGTGTTAATTACTTTTGTATTATCTGTGATAATTGCTTCTTCCGAATCTGGTAATTTTGCTAAATAGTGACGCTCTATTTTAGAATATAAAGTAAGCTCAACTTTCTTAGGATCGACCATCACAAACTTTAATTCAGATGGATGTTTTTTATAGATTAACGAAGCAATAATTGCATTCAAACCAACCGATTTACCTTGTCCCGTTGCACCAGCCATCAACAAGTGAGGCATTTTTGCTAAATCGGCAACAAAGGTTTCGTTCGTAATTGTTTTCCCGAAAGCAATTGGTAATTCCATATCAGCATTTTGGAACTTTTGCGAAGCAATTACCGAATGCATGGAAACCATCGAAGGATTAGAATTTGGAACCTCAATACCAATTGTTCCTTTTCCAGGAATCGGCGCAATAATACGAATACCAAGCGCAGCCAAACTTAAGGCAATATCGTCCTCAAGATTTTTGATTTTAGAAATACGAACACCAGCTTTTGGTACAATTTCGTACAATGTAACTGTAGGACCGATTGTTGCTGAAATTTCATCGATTCCGATTCCATAGTTTCCTAAGGTTTCGACAATTCTATTTTTGTTCGTTTCTAATTCTTTTTGATCAATTAACGTATTTCCGTTGTCATATTTTTTTAACAATGAAATAGGAGGAAATTGATAATTTGGCAAATCTAAACGTTGATTGTACTCACCTTGTTCTTGTACTAATCGAGCAGAAGTCGCTTCAAATTCTTCTTCTTCATCAACATGCTGAACTTTTAATTCTAATCCATTTTCAGAAGAATTTTGAGTTGGTTGAATTTCTGTTTCGAAATTTTGTTCATCATTAATTGATAAAAAATCTACTTGATCATATTCTTCCTCATCATCAGCCAAATCTTCAACCACTAATTCTGTAATATTAAGAGGTGTTTCTTCGATTGTTTCTTCCTCTTTTGGTTGATTAATTTTAAATTCTTGATGAAATGCTTCGTTTGGATTTACTTTATGAGATTGAATTGCTTCTTTTTCTTGTTGTTCTATTAATTCTAATTCTTGCGATAAACTATCTTCTTGTTGCTTTTCGGCATCTTGATTGAATTTATTTATCTTTTCTTGTTCTTCTTTTTCCTTACGTTTTCTTAATTCAAGCTGTTCTTTCTTGATTTTTTCTTGCTCTTTTTCTATACGCTCAATTTCTTTTTGTTTCGCACGTTCTTCCATTTTTTCTTGGATAGATTGATACGTCATTCGGAAATGAATCACACAATAAATCAACAAACTAACGAAAAGCAATAAAATTACACCCCATTTACCAATAAAGCTATTTAGGAAATCATTAATTTCAAATCCCATTACGCCAGAAAGCATGTGTTGAGTTGGTAAAATGCAACCAAAAAATATTGGCAACCAAATCATGAAGAAAATGCTTTGATAAAGCGTTGTGAAAGGTTTAATTTTTTTCCAATTTGTAGCCACTTTAACTCCCAAAAGAATAAAGAAAACTGGGACAAAAAATGAAACGATTCCGATTCCTTGCAAAATGAATGTTTCGCCTAATAATGCGCCAAACTTCCCGAAAATATTTTCTGCGGTTTGACTTTTGTCTAATAAATCAGAGATTTGGCTCTGATCCATAAAACCATTAAAAAAATAAGAGATAAACGAAGCCAATAGTAATAAACCGATTACTAAAAACAGTATACCTATAATTGTTTTGACGATTTGTTTTTTAGGAGTTTTTGGTGCTTCCTGCGTGTTTTTTATAGCCATTTTAAGGTTGAGTATAATTGAGGCAAAAATAATAAATCTTTGACAGACGAATCTAACGAAAAGTATTTAAATTTACTAAAATCGCAATCAATTTTAACTCAATTTTCTATCTATTATTGATTATTATTAGAAATGATTTATAAAAAATAAAAAACTGAGTTAGATATTGTATCTAACTCAGTTTTGAATATTTGATTATTTAGTCTGTTTTTTTTGCTTAATCATTTTTGAAATGATTCATTTGACGTTTGGCTTCTGCACGAATTAGATTTAATTCTATTTCAGATTCTTTCTTAATTTTTTCAAGACTTTCTTCCATCGATTGTTTCAAGGCATCAATATCTTTTTTGAGTTCTAATGATTTTCTCTTGTTAAAACGTTCTAGATAATAACCTGCAGCAGCGATGACAACCGAAACAATAATTCCCATCACAACCAATAAATAATTCAAAGTTCGATGAAATTCCTCCATTCCTTCTTTATGAAAATTGATAATATCAGCGACATTTTGTTTGCTTAATTCTAAATTATCTTCTTTCAAATCAAGTTCTCTTAGCTTAGAATCAATTTTATTTTCATACAATTCTATCTTAGCATCTATAACCTCACTTTTCGAAATAGTTTGTTGTCCGTAATTATTTATTGATAGTAGTAAAATAAAAATTATAAAAGTAAACTTCATCTTAATCGCATTAATTTTAAACAATGTACTAATATAGTAAAATATAACGATTGTTTCTTTCTGATTAATTCTTCCAAACTAAATTTCCTTTGTGCGCTAAAGCTAAAACAGGCGACATTCTTGCAACCGCTTCAGCAGAGCAACTTGCATCAATCAAAACGATATCAGCATTATCACCAGTTTTTGGCCATTGTTGACTTCCTTTGTTGTCTAATGGCGTAATGTTTTTTGTTGCAAAACCTAAATTTCTCGATAAATCATATTCAGTTTCTAAACCATATAATTCTGAAATCAAATTTGCTTTTTGCAACATATTTCCCGTTCCAAACGTGCTCCAGTAATCTTGTACATTATCATTTCCTATTAAAACTTCAACACCATTTTTTACCAAAGTAGGAATTGGCATGGCGACTTTATTGCGGAAAGGAACAGAAGAAACAATTCCAACTTTTGCTTCGGCTAATTTTTCTGCAATTTCTTGTTCCTCATTTTTTGATAAATGTGCTAAAGCAAAGGCGTGACTTACATATGATTTTCCTTTTAATTGAGGATTTTTTATCGTTAATTCAGCTAAATATTCAATTGTACGCATTCCTTCTTTTCCTGTGTCATGCAAATGAATATCGATTCCTTTATTATGATCCAAAGCCAATTGAACCGTAAAATCAATTGCTTTTTCGATGTTTTTATCAATACTGAAAGGATCTAATCCACCAACAAAAGCAACGCTTTTTAATTGCGCAGCTTCTTTCATCAACGAAGCAGAATCGGTATAGTATAAACCGTGTTGAGGAAAAGCAACCAATTCGGCACTGAATGTTTCCTTTTTATTTTCTAAGGCTTTTTCTAAATTTTCTAAAGACTTCAACCCAGAAGTTGTGTCAACATTGAAATGTGTACGCGCATAAGTAGTTCCGTAATGTTGTAATAAATTGATTAATTGCTCGCCACGCTCAACTGAAGTTTTTAACAATTCTGGAATAATTTCTTGCTCATACGCAATCATATCCGCAACTGTTCTTCGTTTTGGCGAAAGCGCTTGCCAAGGTAAGCCATACAATGTTTTATCCAAATGAACGTGCATATCTTTGAAAGAAGGCAACATTAACAATCTTTTTGCATCAATTGCATCTGTTAATTGAGGATTTTTAGCACTTATTTTTGCTATTTTACCATCTTTTATTTCAATCGAAAATAAATCGGTTTTTGTTCCGATAATTCCAGATTCATCCTCAATAAAACCTGTTTCTAATCGTACATTTTTTAAGGTATAATTTCCTTTTGCGATTGTTTTATAATTTGTTTGCATGATGATTTATGATTTAATAATGGCTACAATTTCTTTATAACCTCTTTGTTGTGCATGTTGCAAAGGCGTTACTCCATCAGAATCTGGAATATCCATTTTTGCACCTGCATCTTTTAATATCTGAACAATTTGTTGATATTTTTTGCTTCCGTCACCCAAAACAATGGCTTCCATTAATCCAGTCCAACCCAAACGATTCACATGATCTACAGGATAATTTTTGGTATTGGCTAATAATCGTACCGTTTCTACATGTCCGCGCTCACAAGCAGGAATTAAAGCAGAACCATTGTAACGATTAAATACATCAAAACGAGCGCCATGATCTAAAAATAATTTCACTAATTCTGTTTGTCCACTTGCGCCTGCATATAAAAATGCACTATCTTGATTATCGGCTTGCTGATTAACATCTGCGCCATGTTTTACCAATAATTTTGCGATTTCTATATTTGAATTATTAGTTGCAATTAACAATAACGAACGCTTGCTACTATCAATGCTATTGACATCTTCACCACTTTCTAATAAGTTTTTAACAGATTGTAAATTGTTATTTTTAACTGCTTTTACAATATCTTTTTCATTCATAATTTCTGTATTTGAATCTTCTGTTGGAGTTGAATGACATGCTGTAACCGTTGTCATCATAAACATTAAAATTAAAACTGATTTCATAATGATTTATAGTTTGAATGATTTTGAATGACGAAGTTTTGAATTAATAGACAATATTTCCTTTTACAATTAAGGAACGAACAGGTGATATTCTCGAAACCGCTTCTGCAGAACAACTTGCATCAATCAAGATAATATTTGCATCATCGCCTTCTTTTGGCCATTGTTGTACACCTTTATCATTCAATGGAATTGGTCCTGCGGTTGCTAATTTCAACATTCTTGATAAACCAAATTCAGAACTTTGTCCGTATAACTGTGCTGCAAGATTTGCTTTCTGTAAAACACTTCCTGTTCCAAACGTATTCCAATAATCCACAATGCTGTCGTTTCCTGTCATTACGGTTACACCATGTTTTAATAAAGTTGGAATTGGCATAACTAAGCTTCCGAAAGGAATCGTAGAAACAATTCCGATTTGCGCTGCACCCAATTGTTCGGCAATGGCTTCTTGTTTTGATTTATCTAAAGTTGCTAATGCAAAAGAATGACTGACGAATGTTTTTCCTTTTAATTGTGGATTTTCGTTTACTTTTTTGATTAAATAGTCAATGGTATCATGACCAGATTTTCCTGATTCGTGCAAATGAATATCAATTCCTTTGTTATGATCTAACGCTAATTGAATTGTTGCATCCATTGTTTTCTCGATTGCGCCATCAACATTTGTAGGATCTAAACCTCCAATAAAATCGATGTTCATTTTAGCAGCTTCTTTCATATACGGCATCGAATCGGTGTAGAATAAACCATGTTGAGGAAAAGCAACCAATTCAGCTCCAAATGAATCTTTTTTATTCGCCAAAGCAATTTCTAAATTTTTCAATGAATCTAATTTAGAAGTTGGTTCAATGTTCACATGGCTACGCGCAAAACCTGTTCCGTACGATTGTAATAATTCAATCAGTTTTTCTGCTTTGTAGGTAGATTTTTTCAACATTTCAGGCAAAACTTTTTGTTCTAATTCAATCATTCCTTTGATTCCTCCAGAACGACGAACTGAGCGCCATCTATCTGCATATAAGGTTTTATCTAAATGAATGTGCATATCTTTGAAAGATGGTAACATCAACAAACCTTTTGCATCGATAGCTTTTGCATTCGGTTGATTTGGGCTGATTTTTTTGATTTTTCCGTTAGAAATTTCAATTGTAAAAAGATCTGTTTTTGTACCAATGATTTCGTCGTTTTCATATTCGAAACCTGTTTCTAAACGAACATTTTTTAGGATGAAATTTCCTGGCTTTGTTACATTCGTCTTATCTAATTGAAAATCTGGTGCAGCTTGTGAAAATCCTGGTAAAAGTGAAAATCCTGCTAATCCTAAAGCTGAATTTTTAAGAAAATCTTTGCGAGATATATTGTTATTCATTATTGCCTTTATTTGTATTAAACAAAGTACTTGAAATTATGTCCACTAAACTATCATAAAAACTGCTTATGCTTGTAGAATTTATCTTTTTCTTAAATATTATGAGAGTTTTGATTGTATATTTGATTATTATGTAATCCTTTAAAAGTATGAATACATACAAAGACTTTTTAATTATCAATAATTTTAAGGAAATCAAAGAAGAGTTTCAACTAAAAAATAACATTTTAGTATTCAGTAACTTTAATAAAAAATTGCACGAAGAATATATAGAAAATAGAAAAGAAATAGTTGAATCTTATTTCGAGAATTTACAAAAAGATCTATTAAATAATACTATAAAAATAGAGGATTATTATGCATTGTTTTTGCTTGAAGATGGATTTGATGAATCACAATCTACTTTTTTTTCAAATTATTTTTTACAATATATCAAGAGTCTGAATATTGCTATATCAAATAAGTATTATAGTGATGAAATTCTTGATTTTACTTGGAATGTTTTAGATCGAATATTTCATGAATGTTTTCATTGTGAACCGGAGTTTGAAGAAGAATATTTGAATGAACTTATCAAATTAAAAAATCAAATTGAAGAAATAGATAGTCAAGATGAACATTTACTTAAGCAAAAAATTGAGCAATTTATATAAGAGAGTATAATGTTTGAAAATACTATTTTTGATTTCGAAATTCTGATGGAGTAATATTGGTTTGAGCTTTGAAAAAGTTCGAAAAATAGGCATGATCTGTAAAACCTAAGTCAAAAGCGATTTCTTTGATGGATAAATCTCCCGATTTTAAAAGTCGCTTTGCTTCGATAATAATTCGTTGTTGAATAAGTTGTGTAGCTGAAACTTTCAGATGTTTTTTGCATAAAATATTCAGATAATTAGCCGAAATATGTAATTTTTCTGCATAAAAAACAACCGATTTTTCTCCTTTGTAAAATTCATCAATCAACATATTAAATTTCGCTAATCTCGGATTGGATTGATAAACTTTAAATTCTGTAAAAATTTGTTCCGCTTCTTTACTCACAATTGCCGCAATAACCGCTGCACGAGCATTAATCAAATGAACCAATGAATTTTCAGATTTTAATTCTTCTTTTATTGCATTGAATTCATACATCAATTTCGAGAAAGCTTCGTCCGATAATTTTATAACAGGATGATTTTGATAATTGGTAAATGAAAAGCGAAAATAAGGCGCGAATTGTTCGAAAAATGAACGTTCTGTCATCAATTGATAACCAATTGTTCCATCATTTATTTGCCATTTATGCATCTGTCCAGGAAACAAAATATGAATTTCTTTGTCATCGATTGGATAATCTTTCGAATCAATATTATGCGTTCCAGAAGCTTTATCGAAAAGAATAATTACAAAAAAATCGTGCTTGTGAGGTTTATCTATATGTCGTTCGCCATGCAATTCATTAAACAACAATTCGTCGCGACCAGCTAATTGTCCTTTTCGAAAACTTTGTATACTGATAATAGGTACTGAATCTTGGTTTTCTGAATTTTGCATAAAATAAAAATGTGTTCAACAATCAAATGAATTGTTAGAGATATTACTTTTTTTGACTTGTGTAATTTATAAATAAAAATAGAATTAATTGATGAGGTTTGAAAGAATTTTTATTAGAAACTTAAAACTATTATATTTGCATTTGTATGGAAAATTTTGTTGTTTCAGCCAGAAAATATCGCCCGCTAAATTTTGAAGATGTAGTTGGACAAGCGTCTATTACAAATACTTTGGAGCAAGCGATAAAGTCAAATCAATTGCCACAAGCTCTTTTATTTTGTGGACCAAGAGGTGTTGGGAAAACAACATGTGCTCGAATTTTAGCGCGTAAAATCAACGAAGAAAATGGAGTAGAAGGCGATCAAGATTTTGCTTTCAATATTTTTGAGTTGGATGCAGCATCTAATAATTCGGTTGATGATATCAGAAATTTAATCGATCAAGTGCGTATTGTTCCTCAAATTGGGAAATATCGTGTCTACATTATTGATGAGGTTCATATGTTGTCAACAGCGGCTTTCAATGCGTTTTTGAAAACGTTAGAAGAGCCACCAGCGCATGCTATTTTTATTTTGGCAACTACAGAAAAACATAAAATTATTCCTACGATTCTTTCTCGTTGTCAGATTTATGATTTCAAACGAATTGGAGTTGAAGATATCAAAGGACATTTGAAAAATGTTGCTGAAAAAGAACAAGTAACTTTTGAAGATGATGCATTGCATTTGATTGCTCAAAAAGCTGATGGTGCGTTACGCGATTCTTTGTCAATCTTTGATAGAATGGCAACTTTTACGAATAAAAATTTGACGTACTCTGCTGTTGCAGAAAACTTGAATGTATTAGATTACGATTACTATTTCAAGATGACAGATGCGTGTTTGGAAAATGATATTCCGCAAGCGATGTTGCAATTTAATGATATTTTGAACAAAGGTTTTGATGCTCATTTATTTATTTGTGGTTTGGGCGCTCATTTCCGAGATTTATTGATGGCGAAAACAGCTAATACAGTAAGTTTGTTGGAAGTTGGTGAGCGTATAAAAGCAAAATATTTGGAGCACGCGCAAAAATGTTCAGCAACGTTTTTATTTGGCGCAATCGAAATTTGTAATGAAGCAGATTTAAACTACAAATCGAGTAAAAATCCACGTTTAACAGTTGAAATTGCATTGATGCAATTGGCTTCGTTAACGGCAGAAGAAAACGGGCTTAAAAAAAAAAGTATAGGATAGTTCCGCCAACGTTTTATTTTTCTGAACAACAAACTTCTAAAATTGAAGTTCCTCAAGTTCAGCAAAATAATTCTATTCCACAAAATGGACAAACTCTACAGCAGGTAAATACGCAACACGTTAAAACTTCGATTTCGGAAGAAGTCAAAGAATATACGCGTGCCTCAAAACCAATTAGAACAAATGGTAATTCGTCGTTTAGTCTTAAGATGGCTTTGCCTGGAGCAAAAGTTGAAGAACATCAGGAAGAGATTTTACGAAATGATTTGCCTCGAGAAAAGTTTACATTGGATCAAGTAAAAGAAGGCTGGAAAAGATTTTTGGATCGATTAAAAATCGAACATAATATTCCGTCTTATAATGCTTTGATGACAACTGAACTTGGTTTGGAAGGTGATGAAATTATTTTCGAATTTACTTCACATTCATCGGAACAAGAGTTTGAGGAATACCGCGATCGAATCAGAAATAGTTTGAGAGCATTCCTTAAGAATCACTATTTTAGTATTCAGATTAAGTTTTCGGAGAAGGAAGCAACGAATCATATCTTATCAAACAAAGAGAAATTTGAGAAATTATCAGATAAAAACCCGATTTTGTTAAAATTAAAAGAAGAATTTGGGTTAGATTTGTATGATTAATGAAAGTTTCTTATTAAACTTGCAATAAATTTTTATAAATAATGAAAAAAGTTCTTTTAGGGATTTTTGTTGTTGCGTCGTTAGTGTCTTGTAACAAAGGAAAATCTGTAGACAAATTAGAAAGCGAAGATCAAAAAGCTTCTTATGCTTTCGGAACTGGTCTTGGTGAGCAAATCAAAGGTCTTGGAGGACGTTTAGTTGAAACTGATAGTATCAACTACGATCAATTAGAAAAAGGGATCCGTGATTACTTAAAAGCAGGTAAAGAAGGTAGAGAGTCTTACGCTATTGGTCAACAAGTTGGTCAGCAAATTGAGACGGTTATTAATCAACAACAATTAGATCAAATGGACAAGGATATCATTGTTCAAGGGATTATGGATGTTGTACGTCACAAAAAATTGTTGATTACACAAGAAGCGGGAATGGGAATTTTAGATACGTATGCAAAAAATCACCAACAAAACTTGGTTAAGAAAAATGCAGACGAGTCTAAAAAATTAGTAGACGAGAAGAAAAAAGCTTCTGGTGCTAAAACAACTGCTTCTGGATTAGTTTATGTTGTAGAAAAAGAAGGAACAGGTGCTAAACCAAACATTAATAGTATTGTTAAAGTAAAATATACTGGTAAAATTTTAGCTACTGGTAAAACTTTTGATAGTACGGATAAAAACCCTGAAGCTAAAGGAGGTGTAGAATTTCCTTTGAATCAAGTTATTCCAGGATGGTCAGAAGGTTTACAATTAATGTCTAAAGGATCAAAATACAAATTCTATATTCCTGCTAACTTAGGTTACGGTGAAATGGGAGCTCCTGGAGGACAAATTGGACCAAACCAAGCATTAGAGTTCGAAGTAGAATTAGTAGACTTTAAAGAAGGTCAACCAGCTCCACAAGGACAACCAGGTGCGCAAGGGGGACAAGGTTTATCTGAAGAGCAAATCAAAGAATTACAAAAACAATTTGAAGCTCAAGCACAACAAGGTAAATAATCATCGATTAGATATAACAAAAAATTCCACTCAATTGAGTGGAATTTTTTTATGGATTAATTTTTAAATTATTTCAAATATTTAAAAATTTGATTTGCTTCTACAGAACCTTTTTTGATGGTAACAAGATTTTGATCCTTGTCGAATAAATAAAATGTAGGAATAGAAGTTGGTTGAAAAATTGGACCAAATTCGTAATTAGAATCATATAATAATTCTACATTTTTATTATTTACAAAATTAGGTGCGTGCTCTTTTAGGAAAGGGATAGCGTCTTTTGCTTCGTATTCAGAAACCAAAATAATCTGAGTATTTTTTAAATGTTCTTCGTAATTATTGCTAAAATGATTCAAGGCTAATTGGCAGTGAATACATGTTGGCGAATATAAAACGATTAACGTTTGTTTTCCTTTTTTGATATCTTTTGAACTGAAAATTCCTTCGGATTGCATTTTTACAAAAGAAAATTCTGGAATAGATTTTAGCGTATTTTCTGTTTGTGCAAATGTAAAAATCGAACAAAAGAATATCAATAAAGCAGTAATTTTTGTTTTCATGTTTTAAGAAAAATTTTGACGAAAGTTAGTCAATTCTATCCAAAATAAAAACGACAGTTTATAAAACTGTCGTTTTCCTATTAAATAAATGCTAAAAATATGTTTAACTCTGAGAAAATTAGAATTTGAAATTTACTTGTGCAGCCATATTAAATGGATCGATTTGGTTGATGTAACCTCCACGGAAGTAAGAATTGTATCCTAACTGATCTGTAATGTTATTAAAGAATAAACGGAAGTCAAATCTTTTCATAGAATATCCAACTTGCGCATTTAATGTATAATAATCTGGCAATAAGAAAGGTTTGCTTCCTCCGTAGAAATTACCATGAGCATCACGATCTAAACTTTGTTCGTTAGATGGTCTTGAACCTACGTAGTAAACACCAGCAGAAACAGTGAAACCATTCAAGAAATTATTTTCAATAAATTTATATTGAACCCAAGCATTTGCTGTATTGTAAGGCGCATTAGATGGTCTTGAATCTTCTACATATTGAGGAGAATCGTGGTAACCAGCATCTAAGTATGCATATCCTAACATAACTTGTAAGTTTGGTAATGGACGACCAGCAACTTCAAACTCGATACCTTTACGTCTCAAATTACCAGCTTTTTCGTATAAACCAGTTGCTGTTTGATTTTCGTATGTTTCGAATGTTAAGTTATCGTTGTTCATGTTGAAGTAAACTACGTTTGCACGTAAACGGTCGTTGAACCATTGTGTTTTAACACCAACTTCTACTTGATCTGTAACAGAAGGTCCAGCTTTGCTTCCATCAGTCATAATGTTTAAAGCAGAGCGTAAACTTGTGTTTGTTGCATAAGTAATGTAAGCATTTACATTTCTCCAAGGAGAAACAACTAAACCAACAACAGGATCTACAACACCATCGTGGTTATCGATTAAATAGCTATAACGTAAACCTCCAACAAATGTGATTAAATCTTTATAAGAGAAATGATGTTGTGTCATAAATCCGTAAGAATAACCTCTTGATAGATTTGTTTTGTCTTTGTTCCAAGCTAATTTAGCTTCTTGCTCAGGAGTTAAGTTGATCGAATGGTTAATATCTTTGAAAACATCAATTTGATCAATAGTTCCGATACCATCTGCAGTTCTTGTTTCTAAACGGTTGATTGTATAATCATATCCAGCTTGCCAATTCCATTTGAAATCACCAAATCTCATATCTTTACCAATCAAGTCAATTTGTAAAGTCGAGTTTCTATCATCTCTAAAAGAACGACCTAATCCACGATTACGAATGTTATATTCTGTACTTCCTTTTGGTAAAGCTAACGTTGCTCCTAATTGGTCACTGTTGTAGAAGTTACTAAAGTAAGCAACTCTAGCACTAATATTATTTGTTAACTGTCTTGTAATACGAGCAGCGTAAGAATAGTTTTTGATTTCGGTATTATCGATATCATATCCCATAAATTTATCACCGATATCGTATAAAGCTTCAGTAAAATTATCTCCTAAATTGATAGTTCCACGATCTGGCGTTTTATCTCCTTTGTAATAATCAAACTCAGCAACAAATTCAGTTTTATCATCAATTTTCCAAGCCATAGATGGATTTACATAGAAAGAATTACTGTTAATAACATCTCTATAACTATCTCCATTGTTATATGAACCTGTTAAACGGAAAGCTAAATTTTTATCTTCTGTAACTGTTCGTTGAATATCATATGTAGAACGGAAAGTATTCCAGCTTCCATATTGTGCAGAAATATGTCCTTGGTTAATATAACGTGGCGTTTTTGTTGTAACGTTAATTACACCACCAGCAGAACCTAATCCATTTCCAATTCCTTGTGTAACCGCAGCAGAACCACGAATAACTTGAATAGATTCTACACCAGCCATATCAATAACAGCAGATCCTGTACGGAAATCAGAGTCCATACGAACACCATTTTTTAAGACAGGAACTCCTCTATATCCACGAATAGACATCGATTCGCGAATACCCCCATAATTTCCAAATAACGTAACACCTGGTACATTACGAGTTGCATCCGTGATTGTTTGTGCACCTTGTTCTTCAATTAACTTTTCAGAAATAATTGAAATAGATTGAACTTGATCTTGAGGATTTGCAGGAAAACGTGTAATTGTTTCTAAACCTCTTTGATTCTTGTTACGATCTCCAAAAATTTCAACTTCTTGTAGATTGCTAATTGAATCTTTTTTTTCTTTCGTTGTTTCTTGTGCGAACGCAGTAGAAAAACTTAGTATAGTAAGTGTAGCTAGTAAAAGTTTATTCCTTTTCATATGTTATGTATATTTATTCTAAATAAAATTAATGCTGCAAATTTAATTAGACTTAGTATAAATAAAAAAAAGAAATCGACTGATAGATATCATCTATCAGTCGATTTTGTTAAATATTTTAAGAAAATGGATGTTTACTCGAAAAAAGAGAAGTGTACGTTTCCGTATTTTTTGTGCTGTACAAAGTTTGGATGCTCTTCAAAAGAAATGCTTGAAGGATGTTCTAAAACAAAATTTCCACCTTCTTCTAACCATTGATTATCGATAACCAAATTTGGGATTTTTTTGTAAGTTTCTACATCCAAATCGTAAGGAGGATCAGCAAAAATAATATCAAACTTTTTGATTGATTGCTTGTCCAAATATTTCATGACATCACTTTTTACAGTAGAAATAATATCATCTAATTTTAATTGTTTCGCTGTTTCGTCCAAAAATTTTACACAACCGTAGAAATTATCAACCGAAGTTACTTTTTTTGCTCCACGTGAAGCAAATTCTAATGAAATACTTCCAATTCCAGAGAATAAATCTAAAACGGTAATTTCGTCGAAATACCATTCGTTGTTTAAGATATTAAATAAAGCTTCTTTCGCGAAGTCTGTTGTTGGGCGCACCGGCAAGTTGGTTGGTGCTGTGATTCTTTTTCCTTTTAATGTTCCTGAAATGATTCGCATTCGAATAATTTATATAATGTAAAATATTGCCCAAGTTGTTTGTCTGCTTCGTTAAACGAAATATGACGCACATATTTTTGTAAAGTTTCGTAAAAATCTGGCGAATTTAAGATATCACCAAAAGCATACAATGAAACGGTATTTGGACTAATATTTAATTGATTTAATGTATACAAAATGTAAAACAAAAAGTCTTCTTTCGTTTTTGTTTCAAATAGATTATAAAAAATAAATTCTCCATTGCTCAACACGCAAACTTCTAATTTTTGATGCATTAAATTGATATAAATTTCATCGTTTTTAGAATTAATCATTCCATAATCTACCAAGAATTTGCCCGAATGATACAAACGCGCATTTTGCAAATTCGGTAATGAAAGCAAAATATCTTTTAGTGGATAATGAATATTGTAGATAATTGATGCATCTACATTTTCCAAAGGACAATCGATCGCTAATTTTACAGGACTATAGTTAGAAAGTGATAACAATTCCTCAAAAGGTTTGTGCGCAAAGTGATTTGGAACAACATTTACAGTTGTCGACAAAAAACAAATATGCACATAATCATATTCTTGTAGCAAAGTCAAATTAGAACGCAATTCATGTTCAATCTCAATTTCCGTTTTGTTAAGATTTGTAAAATCTACCGAATAGTCATACACATCCGAGTACGAAGTCGTTTCTCCGTCGGTTGTTTTGGTAATATAACTAAGCATATCGTGAGATAGTAAAATCGCTAACGAATGTTGAGTTGTTTTTGACATAAATTTTTCTTTATCCTTGAATTTTTAACTCGTTGATTAAGATATATATTAATCCTAATGAAATCAAAAATAACAAAATTTTGAAAGCAATCTTCATACAGAAAATTTATTTTAGCAAAGATACTATAATTATTTTGTTGATTAAAGAAGCATTTCAGCCGAATCTATTTTAAATTTACAGAAATTTGAAATTAAAAATTGTGAAAAAAATAGCCGTAATTCCAGCTCGTTATGCAGCAACACGTTTTCCAGGTAAATTGATGCAACAATTGGGCGATAAAACTGTGATAAGAATGACGTACGAAAATGTTGTCGCTACTAATTTGTTTGACGATGTTTTTGTGGTGACAGATTCTGATTTAATTTTTGATGAAATTGTTTCGCACAACGGAAAAGCAATCATGAGTATCAAAGATCACGAAACAGGAAGTGATAGAATTGCTGAAGCTATACAAGATATAGAATGTGATATTATCTTGAATGTGCAAGGCGATGAACCATTTGTGAACGAAAAAGCTTTGGCAGATATTTTATCCTCTTTTGATGGAGAATTGGGAAAAACTGTAGATGTGGTGACTTTAAAAGAATCCATTACAAAGGAAGAAGATATTAACAATCCTAATTTTGTAAAAGTGGTCACTGATATTAACGATTTTGCACTTTATTTTTCGCGTTCAGCAATTCCATTTGCACGTGAAACTAATTTTACACCAAATTATTTTCGTCATTTAGGGATTTATGCGTTTAGAAAAGAAGCTTTGTTGAAGTTTTCAACACTTGAAATGCGTCAAAATGAGCGTGCAGAAAAATTAGAACAATTGCGTTATTTGGAATACGGAATGAAGATTAAAGTGATTGAAACCGAATCGATAGGAGTAGGAATTGATACACCAGAAGATTTAGAGCGTGCAAAAAAGTACTTATCCACTATTGTTAAAAAATAATCTTTAAACTTTTTATGATTTATATTTGCCCTAAAATCAGCTATACTTGACGTGGAAATGAAATAATTAAGTTAATTAATACTTAAAAAATTATTTCGGTATGAATGTTGTTGTAAAATGGAGTAAATAAGTAAAATAGTGATTATGAGTGATTCATGGAAAGAATACGAAGCAGAAGGATTAATTGAAAAAAGATCCTTTTTAGTTTCAAAAGATGGTCTTGTGAAAAAATTATACACAGGACAAGATAAATACAAAATCTTAGAAGGAGCGATTAACAATGGTTATCGTGCGATTTGGGTAACAAAAGCAGACGGAAAACGTACAGCTAAATATGTACATAAAATGGTTGCCGAAACTTTTTTACCAAATAAAGACAATAAAGAATATGTAGTGCATTTGGATCATAACAAATTAAACAACGCAATGGATAATTTGAAATGGGCAACATTGGACGAATGGAAAGAGCACAACAAGGATTTATTTAGAATGATGAAAGGACGTTCTCGTTTAGACAGTATTCCAAATAGTAAGTTGACAGAAGCACAAGTTATTCGTCTGAAAAAGAAATTAATTGATCCAAATAGAAAAACAAAAATTTCTACACTAGCAAAACAATTTAATATTTCTCAAGGTCAGGTTTACCGTATTTTAAGAGGTGAAAATTGGGCTCATATAGAAGTTAAAAAAGACTAAAAGACAATATTTCTTTACAGAACTTTAAATTAGTTTTTATATCTTGTTCGACAGATTGTTAAAAATTAAAAAAGTTCTTATGTCGAAATTGACGTTTAGCGCGCTTATGATTTCATTATTTTCTGTGACTACATTTGCACAAAATGCAGAGAAAATAATCGAAACTCATATTCAAAAAACAGGAGGAGAAGCAGCTTGGAATAATTTGAACAGTATTATCCTAAAAGGAGAAGCCATTATAAATGTTGGAGATTCTTATCCAATGATTGTTTATCATCAACGCCCTTACAACAAAAAAGTAGTGTTTGTGATGAATGGAAAAGAAATCTTGAACGAAGGATATGATGGTAGAATGGGATGGACATACAGTGAAGTTGCTAAGAAAAATGTAGCTGTAAAAGATTATAAACCAGACTCTTTTGATTCGGATATTTTGAAATATAAACAAAAAGGATTTAAAGTAAAATACTTAGGTGTAGATAAATACGATCAAAATAATAGCTGTTACAAAATAGAATTAACAAAAAATACAAATTCTACAATATATTGTTTTGATAAAAATTCGTACGAAATTGTAATGGAAAAAAATAAAGACGAAACACTTTATTACTCTAATTTCAAGACGTATAACGGATTATCTTTTGCCACAAAAGTGGTAGGAAAACCAGTTGATGGAGGAGAATATGTGATTAAATTTAATGACATAAAAATCAACCCAGCAATAGATAAGAAAAATTTTAAATTCTAAATATATAAAAAGTGGTTCATCAAGAATCACTTTTTTATTTCTGTTGATTTATACTGCTTAGGTAATATAAGTTTTTTACTTTTGTACTCTGAATGAAGAAATTAAAATATGGCTTTAGACTCTATATTTGATCAAAATAAAAAATACGAGAAGAGCTTTTTTCTAAGATTATTAGAGAAAGCAAGAAAAGATTATCCAGATTCAATTTCTTTTATAGATGATCTAATTTCTAAACTTCAAAATAACTCTACATATCGATTAATTTTTCGCGAAGAACTTCAAAATACATTCGGGAAAATCAATTTCGTTAGCTATTTAGTAGATAGTGGAATTCATCTGGAAGATAATTTATTATCCATTTTTCGAAAGAAAATAATGGATTCTCTTTTACCAGATATCGAAGATAATAATGAATTAACTTCTGTGGTAAATGAGATTTTTTATAATTCGAAAAACTTATCAGCAATCCGAATTATTCCAAGAGATCGTTGGCGAAAATTTTTCGAAGTATTGTATCAAGATATCGAACCAGATAATTTTAAAGGAAACGTTAACAATATTCAGAATCAGCTTTTACAAGCAATTTCTATTTTGACGGTTCGTATTACTGGAGGATTTTCGGATAAAGAAATGATGCGTTACAGTAACGAGGTTAATTATCTTGATAATCCATTCTCTAAACTTTCGATGCAGATTAGTAACATTATCGAAAATCCACAAGCTGGCTTTGATATGTTAGAAATCAAAGAAAGTATTTCGAAATGTAAACATTTGTTAAATGATATTTTAACACAAAAAGATTACAAAGGAATTTCATTGAAAGTTGCATCAAAAATCAATCGTTTGCAACAACAATTAGTTCGTTTGCAAACAATTTTAAATAGTTATAATGAACTAAGATTACACGGAATAATTTCTTTCTATAGTCTTGCAACAAAGAAATGGGTTGAATTTTATGCACCAAAGAATTTTATGAGTAATCAGTTAGGTTCTACGGTTTATTTAATCACTTTCTTAGTTACTTATCATAATGGTAAGACAGGAGAAAAATATATTACGCAGACAGCCAAAGAGTATAACAAGATGTTTTGGACAGCTTGTGGAGGTGGTTTTATTGTTTCTTTTTTGTGTTTTATCAAAACCGGAATTGGAAATATACATGATACATCGCCATTGTTTAAAGCATTTTTCTTTAGTATTAATTACGCTGTTGGTTTCTGTACGATTTATTTGACACATATGACGCTTGCTACAAAACAGCCTTCTATGACAGCAGCTCGTTTAGCTCGTTCGCTTGTGCCGACTTCTGGTTCTGAACTGAATGTGAAAGATTTTACAACTTTATTTGCGCAATTAGTAAGAAGCCAAATGATTGCTTTTTTAGGAAATGTTGTTGCTGGTTTTGTTGTTTCATTAGGAATATTTTATTTATTGAACGAAATCTTAGGATTAGAAGTTTTAAAATATTCTAAAGCTTATCATTATTGGGAAGAAGTGGTAACAATGGATTGGCATATTTTTTACTTTGGAGCAATTGCTGGAGTCTTCTTATTCCTTTCAGGATTAATTTCGGGAATAACAATTAATAATCAACGTTTTCATAATATTCCAGAACGTATTTATAATCATCCAATTTTGAAAAAATCATTTTCAGAACGTAGAAGAAGAAGAATTTCGAATTGGTTTGAGAAAAATATGGGTGGAGTTGTAGGTAATGTTGCATTCGGTTTTATGATGGGATGTGCTTTTTTGATTGGTGATTTTACTGGTCAACCTTTCGATATTCGACACATTACTTTCGTTTCAGGAAACTTCGCGATTGGTATTGGAGGAATGGGTTATCATTTTGATATTGGACCAATGATTATTGGTTTTATTGCAATTTTTATGGTAGGTTGGAGCAACTTCTTAGTTAGTTTTATCTTATCATTATTAATGGCAATGCGATCTAATAATATTCCTTTTTATAAGATTTTTACGATGATTTCGCATACATTAAAAGCATTTTTCCGAAATCCATTACCATTTTTTATTCCGCCTTTATGGACAAAAAACAAAGAAGAAGCTTAGTTAGAAATGGAAACAAACTTTGAAAAACAATTACGTTACGATAAAGCTTATCTTAAAATGGCTTTTGAATGGGCGAATCTATCCTATTGTGAACGCAAAAAAGTTGGTGCAATTATTGTTAAAAATCGAATGATTATTTCTGATGGTTACAATGGTACGCCAAGTGGTTTTGAGAACAAATGCGAAGATGAAGAGGGGAATACAAAATGGCATGTTTTGCATGCTGAAGCAAATGCAATTCTAAAATGTGCAACTTCCACTCAATCTGCAGAAGGAGCGACGTTGTATATTACACTTTCGCCTTGTACAGATTGTAGCAAACTTATTCTGCAAGCAGGTATAAAGCGCATCGTTTACATTCAACAATACAAAGACCTTTCTGGGTTAGAGTTTTTAGAAAAATCAGGAATTACAATTCGACAAATTACAGAAGAAGAATTATACAGTTAGCATTTTAATGAGAAGTTTTTTCAAGGTTATTAATATCGTATTAGTTGTGATGATTATTTTCTTAATCGGTTTTATGGTTGGGAAAAAATACGACTTTGCGTTCGATGAAAACAAGGATATTGTAGGTTTGCAATATTCGGATAACGAACAAAAAATTCGTCGATTAGTTTCTTTGATTGACAATGAATATGTGAACGATGTTAATTCGGATAGTTTGGTTGATGATGCGATTCATTATATGGTTGCCAAGCTAGATCCACATAGTACATATATCGACAAAGCTTCTGTACAAAAGGCAGAAGAGCAATTGAAAGGTGAATTTGTTGGAATTGGAATTCAATTTCGCACAATGAATGACACCATTGTTGTTGAACGTACTTTACCTGGAACGAAAAATTATGGTAAACTAGAATTTGGAGATCAATTAGTTGCTGCAGACAATCAATCTTTAGTTGCAAAAGATAATAAAACAATAGAAGGTTTATTGAAGGGGAAGAAAGGATCGGAAGTTAAACTATCTGTTATTCGCGATCAAAAACCAATTTCTGTTACGCTAAATCGTACTATTGTACCAATTCCTACGGTTACTGGAAAACATATGTTAACGAAAGATATTGGTTATCTTAAATTGACTCGTTTTTCTGAAAATTCTGCAAATGAAGTTCATGAAGGTTTACAAAATTTATTGGATCAAGGAATGAAAACTTTGGTTTTTGATTTACGTGGAAATCCAGGAGGAATCATGCATATTGCAGAAGAAATTGCCGATGAATTTTTAACGAAAAACGAATTGATTGTTTACACACAAGACAAACAAAAACGTAAAAAATATATTTACGCTACAAATAGAGGTCTTTTCGAGCAAGGAAAAATTTACGTCTTAATGGATGAAAATTCTGCTTCCTCGAGTGAGATTGTTGCGGGTGCTTTACAAGATTATGGACGCGGAATTATCGTTGGTCGTCGTTCGTTTGGTAAAGGTTTGGTGCAACGCGAAATTAGTTTAGGAGATGGTACTAAGGTACGTTTGACTGTTGCAAATTATTACACGCCTTCTGGTCGATCTATTCAAAAACCTTTCGATAAAAAAACGGCAAAATACAGTGACGATTTATATAAACGATTAAAATCGGGTGAATTATATAGTAAAGATTCAATTAAAATTAATAAAGACTTAGAGTTTACAGCGCCTTCAGGTAAAAAAGTCTACGGTGGTGGTGGAATTATTCCTGATGAGTTTGTTGCATTAGATACAAATTCGGTTTCGAACTGGTTGTATTATAATCAAGATGCAAATTATTTTAATGATTTTTTATTCAAGAAAATTTATTCAATTCACGATTTTTTCATGTTTCATAACGAAGCAATTTATTTGAAATATTTTAGTGCAGGAATGTATAGAAATGAGTTTTTAGGTGTTTTAGGAATTCCTTCAAATGAGTTTAACCCTGTTTTTTCAACAACTGTTGATAACTACATGAAAGCCACAATTGCTGGAACTTTATATGGTTCTCGTGCATTTTATCAAGTTTGGATGCCCGAAGATGAAATGATAAAGCGTATTTTTGAACTTGAAAAAATAACGAAGTAAATGCTGTGGAAAGATGCTTTGTATGACTATCAAATGTATCTGAAATTAGAAAAAAGAGTTTCTGCTAATACAATTGAAGGTTATCTACGCGATATTCAAAAATTAATTAATTATTCTGATAAACAACCTTTAGATTATTCGCAAGATGATTTGAGGGATTTTGTACACGATTTTGCATCGAGCGAATATAGCGTTCGTTCGCAAGCGCGTGTTATTTCTGGCTTGAAAAGCTTTTTTGGATACTTACAACTCGAAGATTTTAGAGAAGATAATCCGACTTCTTTACTTGAAACTCCAAAAATTGGGATGAAACTTCCTGATGTGCTTTCTGAAAAAGAAATTGATAAAATGATTGAAGTAATTGATTTATCAAAACCAGAAGGACAGCGCAATCGTGCGATTATAGAAGTGCTTTATGGCTGTGGTTTGCGTGTTTCGGAATTGATAAATCTCAAAATTTCTGATCTTTTTTTTGATGATGGTTTTATTCGTGTCATTGGGAAAGGAAACAAACAAAGACTGGTTCCGATTAGCGATTATACGATAAAATATATTAACTTGTACAAAGAAAGTATTCGTATTCATCTTCCTATACAAGCTGGTTTCGAAGATTTTTTGTTCTTAAATAGACGAGGTAAAAATCTTACACGTGTGATGATTTTTACAATCGTAAAAGAATTATCGATAATTGCTGGAGTTAAAAAAACAATTAGTCCACATACGTTTCGCCATTCTTTTGCGACTCATTTATTGAAAAATGGAGCAGATCTTCGTGCTATTCAGTTGATGTTGGGACACGAAAGTATTACGACGACTGAAATTTATACGCATGTTGATCAAGAATTTATTCGAGATGCGATTATCAAATTTCATCCAAGAAATAAATAGAAAATTGTCATTCCGAATGAAGCGATTGTGAAATTGAAGAATCTTTTTTAGTTATAGATTTCTCGATGAAAATAGTCATTCTGAACTCGTTTCAGAATCACACTTGTTTATGAGATGCTGAAATAAATTCAGCATGACATGACGGATACTCAAAATAAATAATAATCATTAACCTAAAAAGATGATAAAATCGTTTAAATTTTGTCCAAATTGTGGACATTCTATCGATCATTTTGATTTTAGAAAAATGTCGTGTAAAAATTGTGATTTGGTTTATTATCAAAATGTGGCAGCTGCTGTTGCGGTTATTCTAAAAAAAGAAGATAAAATTCTTTTTACAGTTCGAAATAGAGAACCAAAGAAAGGAATGTTGGATTTGGCTGGAGGTTTTACAGACCCAAATGAATCGGCAGAAAGAACGTGTCAACGAGAGATTGAGGAAGAATTAGGAATTAAAATTCCATTAGAGAATTTCAAGTATTTTTTATCTCAACCCAATACATATGAGTACAAAGAAGTTCCATATAAAACGTGTGATTTAGCATTTATTGCTGATTTTCCAGATGAAGAAATTACGCTTGAAAAAGATGAAATTGCAGAAGTAAAGTGGGTTCCTATCAACGAAATTAATTTAGATGAAATAGGTTTTGATTCGTTGAGAAAAGTGGTGGAAACTTATATTAAAAATCAATAAAAATGAATTCTGATTCTTTTCCAATATTGAATTCTGAACGATTGCTTTTTCGACAAATTGTTCAAGAAGATATTCATGATATTTTTAAAGGCTTATCGCATCCAGAAGTGATAAAATATTATGGAGTAAGTTATAAAACTTTAGAAGAAACTCAGGAACAAATTGATTGGTACAAAGGATTAGAAGAAAACGAAACAGGAATTTATTGGGCGATCTGTTCTGTTGATAACTCTACTTTTTACGGAGTTGGAGGGTTGAATAATTTAGATAAAAAGAACAAAAAAGCTGAAATTGGATTCTGGTTATTGCCTGATTTTTGGAACAAAGGATTTATGAAAGAAGCATTTCCTCTTATTTGTGATTTTGCGTATAATTCGTTGAATTTGCATAGAATAGAAGGTTATGTTGATTCGAGAAATATAACTTGTAAAAAAGCAATCGAAAAAATGGGCTTCATTTTTGAAGGTTCTATGAGGGATTGTGAAATAAAAGATAATCAATTTCTTAGTGTAGATATCTATTCGAAATTGAAAACTGATTAATAAAATTTATTATGAAAAAAATACTTTTACTAAGTGCGTTATTTTTAACAATTGTTTCATGTAGTACGCAAAATATAGCGGTAGATTATGACCGAGATTTTGATTTTGAAACAAATAGAACATATTCTTTTACACAAACGGGAAATTTAGGTTTGAATGGTTTAGATTCTGCCAGATTATATTCGTCTATTGAAAAAGGAATGTTGTACAGAGGTTTTCAGAAATCGAATGATGGAGTTTTAACGTTAGACGTGAAGCCAGAAGAGTTTGTTTCTAAACAACAAAATTCAAATGTAGGAATTGGAATGGGAACGGGTAGTTATGGTTTTGGAGGTGGAGTTTCGGTTGGAATTCCGATTATGTCTCAAAAATTAAATCAAAATTATACGATTTCGATGAAGGATGAAGGAAGATTAGTTTGGGAAGGAACCTTGAAAATTCAAATGCCCTTGAAAGCTTCGCCAGAAGTTCGTGCAGCGAATATTCAGAAAGGTGTAACGAAATTGTTGCAAAAATTCCCACCTAAAAAGAAATAAAACAATAGTTTGATGAAAATTTGTTATACGGTATTTCTTTGTTTAATATTTCAGTTTTGTTTTGGTCAAATTAATGATTTTGAAGGTCTTTCGAATCATGAAGATTACTCATCATATCGTCAAGTTGTATTCAAAAGTTTTATGGGGTCAACTACTGAATATAATTTAAAAGAAAGTAGAGTGACAGATTTAATCTTTTATTTTTCTAAAGATAATATAGTTAGAAAAGAATCTTTTATTTATGATGCGATAGGTAATTTAATAAGCGTAAATAGTTATAATACAACTAATAATGAACTTTTATTTCAAACAAATTATATCTTGAGATATGATGATTTAGGTAGAATTTTAGAGAAAGATAAAAAAAGTTATATTTATAAAGGAGCTTCTAAATTACCAGAAAAAATAACAACTCTTTATCCTGAAGTTGAAGATTCTGCTTTTAGTTTAAAAAAAGAATTTTTATATGATGATTTGGGAAATGTAAAATCAGTTAAAAATTATTATTATACCCAAAATCAATTACAAGTTGATATTGAACAATATCAGTATGATAAATTTCAAAATGTAATCAAACTTGAAAGGAAAAGTATTCCAGAAAAAGAATATCCAATAATTATGATTGGAGGTTATAATAAACATCGAACTGAAGAGTTTGAGTATGTTTATAATCAGAAACAACTATGGATAAAAAAGTATAGAGTAGTTGATGGAAAAAAGACATTGATTGCAGAAAGAGATTTTTTTCAATAAAAAGCCTTGGTAAATTATTATCAAGGCTTTTTTTATTTTTTATAATTTAAAAATTAATTCGTTCTCTTCTGATTGTTGAAGTTTAGATTTTTGTAAAAGTTTCAATGTTTCTGGTTGATTTGCATTTGCTTTAGCAGCTATTTTATCTAACTTCAATTCATTTTTTGCATAATCTACAATTTCATTCAAAACTTCTGTTCCGTAACCTTTGTTCTGAAATTTACGTTTCAAACGAATGTTGATAACTGCGCCGTATTTTGTTTGACGCAAACCTCCCCAACCAACAAATCGTCCGCTTTTTTTCTCGTGAACACCCCATAGACCAAAACCATGTTCTTGGTAATGTTTCTCCATATTTTCGATAAAAAACTTCGCTTCGTCTTCAGATTTATACGGTTTTTCGTTGACGATTTTCATCAATTCTTTGTCAGAATTTAATTGAAATAATTCGAATGCATCAATCTCAAAAAACTCTCGTAAGATCAAACTTTTTGTTTCGCAAATAACTTTCATTAAAACTTTTTAGTTGTTGCAAAGTTACTTCGATTTGGAGAATAAAAAAAGTCTTACATTTTGGTGTAAGACTTTTTATTGCTTATTTTTTTGTTCCAGTTTTTGCTGGAGTTGTTGTTTTAGGAGGCGTAGCTGTTGCTTCCGAAACCTTTTGATTAATCTCTTGTGTTAAGATTTGTCTTTTTAGATTAAAGATTTCTGTATCTTTTTGATCAATCTTAGCGTCCAAATCTTTTACTTTTTGAGTCAAATCAGCAACTTGTTTTTCTTTTTCATTCAATTGAGTATAGAAAAGTTTCGATTTTTCTCCAGAACTATTCAAAGCAGAATATAATTCTTGCAAATTAGTATCGTGCTCTTTTTGAGCCATTCTAATCATAGATTGTGCATTTGATAAAGCTGTATCTTTGATGTATAATTCGCTTTTTGTTTTTGCTAAATCTTTTTCAAGATTCTCGATTTTCAAATTCGCTAATGTCAATTCTTTAGATGTATTCGATTGATCGTCTAAAGCTTTGTAATAATTAGCTTCCAATTCTTGGTGTTGTTTCTGAGGAACGCAACTTGCAATAGCAAAAAGAGCGAAACAACAAAGTACAATTTTTTTCATTTATATAATCTTAAACGTCTAATTCTAATAAAACAGGACAATGATCTGAGTGCTTCGCATCTGGTAAAATTGTCGCACGTGTCATATTTTTTTCTAATGTATTACTCACCATATTGTAATCGATTCTCCAACCTTTGTTATTATTGCGCGCATTTGCACGGTAAGACCACCACGAATAATGATGAGGTTCTTTTACAAAATAACGAAAAGAATCAATCATATTACATTCATCAAGAAAAGCAGTCATCCATTCTCTTTCGACAGGTAAAAAACCAGAAACTTTTGCATTACGAACAGGATCGTGAATATCAATTGCTTCGTGACAAATGTTATAATCGCCACAAATTACAATGTTTGGATGAGAGATTTTAAGTTCTTTGATATAATCTTTAAAATCTTCGCAAAATTGTAATTTAAAGTCTAATCGATCAATATTTGTTCCACTTGGCAAATACAAACTAATTACCGAAACATTGTCAAAATCAAGTCTCAAAACGCGACCTTCTCTGTCAATATAATCTATTCCAGTTCCTATTTGTACATGATTTGGTTTTATTTTCGAGAAAATAGCCACTCCGCTGTATCCTTTTTTCTCTGCTGCATGCCAATAAATGTGATAACCCAATTCCTCAAAAGGTTTTGTGTCCACTTGTTCTTGCATTGCTTTTGTTTCTTGAATACATAAAACATCTGGTTGTGCAGCCTCTAACCATTCAACCAAACCTTTCGTCATCGCAGCGCGAATTCCATTTACATTGTAACTGATGATTTTCATAGTTAGCGAAATTACTAAATATTTATGACGGATTGATTTAGAATGATAAATAAAGTGAATATTTTTTGTAACTTTTTAGAAGTTAATGCGTCTATATAATAAAAGACATCTATATGAAATACATTTTTCTTCCAATTTTAATATTCAGTTCGTTAGGATTTGCGAGTTGTTCGGTCGATTTAAATTCTAAATCACCAGCTTCTAATTATTTAGATCGAGTAGAAGCGAGTAGTAATACAGTTACGGAAACGCGTAAAGTTGCTTCTTTTGAAGGGATTGACGTAAGTAGTGCAATAAGTGTTACAGTTGAGGATGGTAATTATAATGGTCAAATTTCTGTTGAAGCACCAGATAATATTATGAATAGAATCACGACTGAAGTGAAGAATGGTGTTTTGGTGATGAAAATTAATGGAACAGTAAATTTGAAAAATTCTTCTATTAAAATTAAATTCTCACATCAAAAATTACGTTCATTTAATCTTTCTGGAGCAACGAATGTAACGGTTTTACCAACGCAAAAAGTAGAAAAAATGGCGGTTGATTTATCAGGAGCAAGTAATTTGAAATTAGATGTAGTTTCTAATTCTATTTCGGTTGATAATTCTGGTGCATCAAGTATGAAAATTTCTGGAAATGTACAGGATTTAAACATTTCAGTTTCGGGAGCTTCTTCATTTGTTGGAAAAGAATTGAAAGCTGCGAATGTAGTTGTTGATTGTTCAGGAGCAAGTTCTACAACAGTTTGGGCTGTGAATAATTTGACTGCTGATAGTTCTGGAGCGAGTTCTGTTCGTTATGTAGACGAAAATAGTTTGAAAACGAAAGTGAGCACTTCTGGAATGTCTTCTATCAAAAGAATAAACTAATAGTTTTTGTTTAAAACTATGATAAGTTAATATTTAGTACTACAAAAAAATCGGATGAATTTCATCCGATTTTTTATATCTATTTTCTTTATTAGAATTGCCAACCTAATGTCAATAAGAATAAATTGTTGTTTAATTTAACTTTTGGAGCGTAAGTGTTAGGTAAAGAAACAAATTCATTATTAGTATTAATATAATCTGTTCCACCAATCAACTGTTGATATTTTTGAGTTTGATATTGATAAGCCGCATCGATATAGAATCCACCAAAATCATATCCTAAACCAAAACTTGCACGATTAATATCTCCTTGAAATGCTTTCGATAAAACAGCTGCATTTGTTACAACATTGTTTTCGTTTGCAATATCCATTGTAAAATCTTTGTAAGGAGAAGTTACATAATTATAACCCGCTCTTACTTTGAAACGATCTACACGGTATTCTGCACCAACTCTAACTTCACTTGAATTTTTTACAAAATCATTGATGAAATTATTAGAAGAATTAAAATATTGTGATGGTTTTAATTTTGTATCATTGTTCATGTGGTACGTATAATCAGCACCAAGTGATAAATTTTTACCAACAACAAAACCTAAACTTCCTACAAGGCGACCACCACGTGTCATATCGTAATCAGAAGAATACATATAATAAGAATCTACAGCAGTTCCGTTATTGATGAAGTTTGCTGCATAATAATCTTCCGAAACATTGTACCAAACAGGAGAATGATAAGCCGCTCCTAAACGTACATTGTGATTCACTTTGTAAATAGCACCTAAAGAGAAAGAAAATCCTTGCCCAATTTCACTATATGGAGCTCCATCTGCATTGTATACATAAGTTTTTCCATTGTCGTCATCACGCTCTGCATATTGTTCGTATCCCGAATAGTTAGTTTCGTGGAAGTTTAATCCAAATCCTAAGTAGACTTTGTCGTCATAGCTAGTTCCTAAATTAACAGAGAATTTAGATTTGTATCCATCTATATCTTTAATGTAACCATTGAAAGTTCCATTTGGATTATCAAATTTAATTCCTTCATTTGTTCCAATTGATGAATAATTGTCTAAACGCTGATTAAGATAAGCGACACCAACTGTGAAACGATTCCATTTTGAAGCTTCATTTGCAAAAACAAATGTTCCTCCAAATTGTTGGAAATCAAAATTACTTTCAGATTCTTTGATATTTGTTCCGAAATTAGTTTTGTTACTAAAAGTAGAAACACCAGCTGTTACTTGTACGTCAGAGTTAATTGCTACTCCTAATCCAGCAGGATTTTGCTCGACAGAAGTAATGTCACTTCCTAATGCACCAACAGCCCCACCAACACCAATATATTTAGCATTTCCGCTGTTAATATCTTGCGAATATAAATTTATAGCATTTGTAGAATACTGAGTTTCGTACCCTTTGTTTTGTTGTGCAAAAGCCAATGTACCAGCTAAGGTACAAAGGCTTAATAATATTTTTTTCATTTATATATGATCTAAATCTAGTTATCTTCTTCCTCCACCACGAGAACCTCCGCCTCCTGTGCTACTTCCGCGAGAACCACCTCCCATGCTTCCGCTACTCATACTGCTACCTCTACTTGGAGAAGGTGTTGAATATGATGAACGAGAATTGTTCATGCTATTTGTTCTGTCATAGCTTCTTGTTGGTTGTTGATATTGTTGCGCTTCGCGAGTCGGTCTTGTGTTGTAAGTAGGCTGTTGTGTTTGCGCTGGTCTTACTTCACGAGTTGGACGTGTGTTATTCATTTGCCCTTGATCAACAGTAGGTCTTACTTCTCTTGTAGGACGAGTTCCGTTAATTTGACTTTGGTCTACACTTGGTCTTACTTCACGAGTTGGACGTGTATTATTCATTTGTCCTTGATCAATAGTAGGTCTAACCTCTCTTGTAGGACGAGTTCCGTTAATTTGACTTTGGTCTGTACCTGGTCTAACTTCGCGAGTTGGACGTGTTGTAGTATTAATTGTATTATCACGAGTAGGTCTTAAACCTGTAGAGATTTGGTTGTTTCTACCATTTAAGCTTCCAACAGGACGAGTAGAATTAATCGTGTTATTTAAACGACCACCGTTTCTGTAACCTGGTTGAGAATAAATTCCTCTTGGACGATTGTATCCATATCCGTAATAACCTGGATATCCGTAACCGTAACCCCAACCGTTATTCCAACCGTAGTAACCTCCATAATATCCACCATAGTAAGGTCTATTCCAACCCCAACCATAATATCCATTATACCATGGATCGTTCCATCCCCATCCGAATGAAATACCAAATCCGTTTCCGTACCATCCACCATACCAAGGATTGTAATATCCCCAACGATATGGATTGTAGAAACCTCCCCATCCGTAATTGTACCAAGGATAGTTGTTCCAGATATTAATTTCTACACCATCATTACGTCCCCAGTCATAATTACTTGATCCGTTATAAGTAAGTGTGTAATAGTTGTTTCCAAAATAATTGTAACCACCTAAACCATATCCGTTAATTTTAACTTTGGTTGCTGATTTAGATTGAGTATTATCATTTGTACTATCAACATCATCTTGGTAATAAAATTGTTCAGCACCATTTCCTTCTGCATCAAAGTATGGACTACCAATTTTTATTTCCCCTTGATTTTCTTGTTCTCCTTGCTCGTTTCCATATTGTGGTTGAGCTTGTTGATAGGTTTTATCTGTTTTCGGATTATAGTAAACTCCGTCGCTTTCGTAACCACTTGGTTGATAAGTCGAACAAGATGAAATTCCTAATGCAGCCACAAGAATTAATGTAGTTGCAGAAATTTTATTAGAAATTTTATAAACTTTGTTCATAATTATAAATTTACATCGTTTGTAATAATTAAATTTGCATAAATTTAAAGGCAATTTTTATGCCAAGTAAAGATACGAAACTTATCAACAAATATAAAAGATTATGGCAAAATTAACAACTCGTGCTGAGGATTATTCTAAGTGGTACAATGAGCTTGTTGTAAAAGCAAATTTAGCTGAAAATTCCAAGGTTAGAGGGTGTATGGTGATCAAACCATATGGCTATGCTATTTGGGAAAAACTACAAGCAGAATTAGACAAAAGATTTAAAGAAACAGGTCATCAAAATGCTTATTTCCCCTTATTTGTTCCTAAAAGTTTATTCGAAGCTGAAGAAAAAAACGCAGAAGGTTTTGCAAAAGAATGTGCAGTTGTAACACATTATCGATTGAAAAATGATCCTGATAATAAAGGAAAATTAATTGTAGATCCAGAAGCAAAATTAGAAGAAGAATTAATAGTTCGTCCAACTTCAGAAGCAATTATTTGGAGTACATACAAAGGTTGGATTCAGTCGTACCGCGATTTACCAATTTTGATTAATCAATGGGCAAATGTTGTGCGTTGGGAAATGCGTACGCGTTTGTTTTTGAGAACTGCCGAATTTTTATGGCAAGAAGGACACACAGCACACGAAACAAAAGATGAAGCAATTGCAGAAGCGCAACAAATGCAAGAAGTGTATGCGGATGTTGTAGAGAATTTTATGGCAATTCCAGTTGTAAAAGGAAGAAAGTCAGATTCTGAGCGTTTTGCGGGTGCAGATGACACGTACACAATTGAAGCGTTGATGCAAGATGGAAAAGCTTTACAAGCGGGAACTTCTCACTTTTTAGGGCAAAACTTTGCGAAAGCTTTTGATGTAAAATTTGCTAGTAAAGAAGGAAAACAAGAATATGTTTGGGCAACTTCTTGGGGAGTTTCTACTCGTTTGATGGGGGCATTAATTATGACGCATTCTGATGATTTAGGATTAGTTTTACCTCCAAAATTGGCACCAATTCAGATTGTTGTTGTTCCAATTTATAAAACAGAAGAACAATTAGAAGAAATTCGTCAAGTAGTGGATAAATTTTCATCAGAATTGAAAGCGAAAGGAATTTCGATCAAATTTGATGATGATGATAAAACGAAACCAGGTTGGAAATTTGCTGAATACGAATTGAAAGGTGTTCCTGTACGAATTGCAATTGGACCAAAAGATTTAGAAAAAGGTCATGTTGAGGTTGCTCGTCGTGATACATTAGAAAAACAATTTATTGCGTTGGATAATGTGTCAACTGAAGTAGAGAAATTATTAGAAGATATTCAAACTAATTTATTCCAAAAAGCGTCAGATTTTAGAGATACTCATACAACAGAAGCAACAACTTTTGAAGAGTTCAAAGATATTATCGAAAATAAAGGTGGTTTTGTTTCAGCTTTATGGGACGGAACAGAAGAAACAGAAGAAGCGGTAAAAAATGCGACGAAAGCAACAATTCGTTGTATTCCTCAAGCTTTTGAAACGCCTACAGAAGGAGTTGATGTTTTCTCTGGAAAACCTGCAAAATACAGAGTTTTATATGCGAAAGCATATTAATTTACTAAACAATAATTAGCAAAAAAACTTTCCAAAATAAAAAAGGAGCTATTAATTAGCTCCTTTTCTATTTTGATGTTTTTTGGCGTGCAATTCTTTTAAATGTAATTACTATAGTAGGGAAATTATTTTTTTGGATTTTATTTTACGTAAAACCGTAATTTATTTTTAGATAATTGTTTGAGATTTGTAAAATTGAAAATATAAATTACATTATTGATATAGAATAGATTTCGTTATAATGTCAATATAGTAAAAAAGACTATTTTTGCAAAAAAGTAAATATTGATATATGAGAAAAACTCTACTGTCGGTATTCTGTTTATTTTCTATGTATACTATTTCAGCACAACAAGATATAATGTGGGAAAAGTCTATAGGAGGAGAACAAGCAGAATATTTATACAATGCGATTTCTACACCCGATTATGGTTTCTTGATTTTAGGGAGTTCTGCTTCTAATACAATAGGAGATATTCAAAAGAAAAATCAAGGAAGTTTAGACTATTTCATTTGGAAAATGGATGAGAACGGTCAACAAGAATGGCAAAATTCTTTTGGAGGAAATGGTTCAGATTTTTTATATGCAGCTCAATCTACTTCTGACGGTGGTTATGTTTTAGTAGGGGCTTCTACATCTTCAAAATCTGGCGATAAAATAAGTGAAAACCAAGGGAACGAAGATATTTGGGTTATAAAAATTGATGCACAAGGAAAAACACAATGGCAAAATTCTTTTGGCGGAAATGGGAATGACATTCCTGTAGAAATTATTCGAACAAAAGATAAAGGATATTTAATAGCTGCTAATTCTAACTCAACACCTTCTCAGTACAAAAAGAGCGAGAATTTTGGAGGAAACGATTATTACATCATCAAACTAAATGAAAAAGGAGAAATCCTTTGGGAAAAAACGTATGGTGGATCATTTGATGATAAAATCAAATCGGTTATAGAAACGAAAGACGGTTTTGTTTTAGTTGGCAATTCGAACTCTCCTATAAGTGGAAATAAAACGATAGATCAAACTTCTAATGGAGCTTGGATAGTTCAGATTACTCAAAAAGGAGAAATAATCTCTGAACAGAATTTAAATTTAAATTCAGAAAATCAGTTGATTTCATTTCAAGAACATGAAAATGGTTATTTGTTTTCTATTCTAGAAAAGGCTGAAAATAAGTTAAACCCAAAGGTTATTCAAACCGATTTTACTTTTCAAACTCAAAAAACAACCGAATTAGAAATAGATAATGATTTGACTATTACAGAAATCAAATTAATTGATAATAAATTTCTTCTAACAGCGAATAAAATCTCTACGTTAGGGCAATTAAAAAGTAACAATCATTCTATCGAGAGTTATTACATCACTCAATCTTTTGATGAAAATGGTTCAAAGGTTTGGAACAAACAGTTTGGAGAAGAGGGATTCAATTATCTCGAAAAAGCAATCACCACTCGTGATGGCTCAATCATTCTATTTGGAAATTCTACTCAACAAGCTAAAGGAAACAAAGGTCAATCGGATTTTTATTTAGTGAAACTCGGAAAAGAAGAAGATGATATCAAACGAGTATACGTTGAAACTTACCCAAATCCTACACGTGATTTTGTAAATGTTTTAATCAACAAAGAGTTTGAAAAAGCAATAATTGAAGTTTATAATTTAACCGGTCAACATTTGCAAACTAAAGAGGTGAAGTATCGTTCAACACCAATTTCGTTAGGGAATTATCCAGCTGGTGTTTACATCCTAAAAATCAAAACCGACAACCAAACCGAATCTATTAAAATTATTAAAAAGTAATTATGAAGAAAAAAATAGTGCTATTTATTTTATTAGCTGTAGGAAATGTTTTTGGACAGGTGAGTATAGGAGAAAATAGTAATAATTATAATATAGATTTATATCCTAAAACACCTGAAGCATATGCATTTGCAAAATTCGTTGATATTCCTGCAGGTAGTTATACAGGTGTAGCAAACTTTAATATCCCTATTTACACAATTCAGGTTGATGGATTAACTATACCTATACAGTTAGATTACTCAACAGCAGGTGTTAAAGTAGATGAAATAGCTTCAAGAGTAGGTTTAGGTTGGAATCTTAATGCAGGTCCATCATTGACAATGCAAGTTGTAGGAGCCAAAGATTACTATAATACAAGAGAAATATTTGATCCAGGAACATTTTATCCTAATGATGTTACAAGTGCAGACAATCCTTCTTATCAGATTGCAATGGCCGCAGTAGGAAATGGGATGGAACCAATAGAAGAATATAAACCAGATATTTATTCTTATAGTATTGGAAACTATTCAGGGAAATTTATTATTGATTCTAAAAATTCAAAAGGAATTACTATCCCATATTATCCTATTGAAATTAAAAAGCAAGATGGTACAATAATAATTATAGATGATCAAGGAAATGAATTTTTCTTTTCAAGTCCAATGTCAAGTTATAACTATAACACTTGTGCCTCAGTTTTGGCCGAAGCTTCAAATTCTACATATATATTAGAAAAAATTTTAACCAAAAATAAAAAAATAATTAAATATGAATATGAACATCCTGCGCATACCATGTTTGCTACTGGTTTTTCAGAACAAAAAAAAGTTGATGAAATAAAAGCAGTTAATTATTTTAATGATGATTCGCAAGGTTCAGGTCCTAATATATCGCCTTTTTGCTTGTATTATTCATCTTCAAATGAACCTGTATTAAAAAGGATAAAGTATGAGAATAATGCAATTGAATTTAATTATAATGTAAATAATAGTAAAAAAGAACGACAAGATTTACCAGGAGAAGTTTTTTTAGAAGAAATTATTGTAATAGACTATAATGGTAAACCTATTAAAAAATTTAAGTTAAACCAAACCGCAAATTATTTTGTTTCTCCTTCGCTTGATATTCATCAAGATTTAACAAGGCAAATGAACTTAATTGATAGTAGATTAATTAAAGGTATTGATAAACGATTAAAATTAGAAGAGATTGAAGAGATATTTTCTAATCAAAAATATAGATTAGAATATTATGAAGAAAAACCATTAATTAATCGTTTCTCTTTTGCGCAAGATTATTGGGGGGTTTATAATGGTAAAAGCGGACAGATGTCTTCTATCCCAGCAGCTACCATAACTAACTTTAAAGGGAATACATCTTTTTATGGAGGAGCTGATAAAAAACCTAATCTTGAATATGGAATCATAGGAAATCTAAAAAAGATTATATACCCAACAAAAGGAAGTTTAACTATTAAATATGAAGCTGATCAATATTTTAAGAAAGAAAGTGTTGATTCTATTATTTATCATGTAGAAAAAACTTATAATACTAGGTCTACATATGATTATTTAGATTTTGAGGCGAGAAAAGGAAATAATATACGAATATATGATGTTAAACTAAATTTCACAGGAGATAATGATAATGGTTCAGGAGTAGAAACAGTTGGAAATTGTTATTTATCCGTTCTAAATAAATCTACTAATCAAAACATAATAAAAAATCCTTATCAATATACATTGGGAAATGGAACGCCTTACAAAGCATCAGATATTGAAGGTAAAAGTTTTAAAATGTCTATTGAAAAAGGTTATGATCATTTAACTGAAAAATCTATTGATTGTTACGCAACATTATCATGGATTGAAAGAGAAACTTTTATTGTACCTGAACATAATGAATCTATAGGAACTATAAGAGTTAAAAACATTACTCTTGATGATAACAATAATAATACGATTACTAGAGATTATACTTATGCGATTCCAGAAACAACAAAAGAAAGTGGAACCTTATATGGTGAAAATCAATTCAGAACTTTTTATACCTCAAATTTTACTAAAGGAGATACTAAATTAGCTGGAAAACAAAGGATAATAACAAACAATCCTGGGTGGCAAATTAATACAATAAATGGAAAATCTGTATTATATAAATACGTAACTGAAACGTATAAAAATTTAAAAAAGGAAAGTGAAAATTACACAAAACTGACAATGTATAATAATAGCGGATGTTCTACGCGTTTTGATGGTTATGGAACATCAAATTTTATATATCCTATATGTAATGAAGCTTTTTTACAAGGAAAAGTTAAAGAGGAGGTTTTAAAAGATAATGAGAATACAATAGTAAAAAAAACTATATTTGATTACAATGAAGATAGATTTTTAAATAGATTTTCATCAAGTGCACTTCCAAATCATTCTGGAATAGAATATGGTTTAGATATTACAAAAGTACAAGATGAGAATGGTTTTGTTTTTGCTAAATTTGAATATGCTCCTTTTTCAATAGATAATGCATGGATACAAAATATTAGAACAACAACAACTGATTTTTTTCCAAATGATAGTATAGTGATAACAACAGAAAATCACTATTCACCTACTTATAAACATTTGTATCCAGCAAGTGTAACAACCAAAAACAGCAAAAACGAAACATTAACTACGGAATACCAATATCCACCTGATTTAGTTGGACAAGAAGATTACATGAAAGAACTAACCGATGCTAACCGCATTGCAGAGCCAGTTGTTGTCAAACAAAGTGTTGATGGCGTATATATTTCTGAAGTTCATAATCAATATAATTTATTCAATGGAATCGTTCAGAAAGCTGCTGTTCATCAAAAGAAAGGAAATGGTGTCAATATTAAAACTACAGCCGACCGAAAAATAACTTACACCAGTTATGATGCTAAAGGTAATCTTACACAATATACTTTAGAAAATGGAATTCCTGTTTCTATTATTTGGGGATATGGCGGTCAATATCCTATCGCTAAAATAGAAGGAGCTTCTTTATCAGAGGTTAGTAGTTTTATTCAAAATTTAGAAATAGCAAGCAACAATGGTACTTTAACGAAAGATTCTTTTGCTAGTTTACGAACAGCATTACCTCAAGCTATGATCACTTCTTATATCTATCAACCTCTTGTTGGTGTCACTAGTATTACAGGGCCAAACGGACAAACAGAATATTACAACTATGATGCAGCTAACCGTTTGCAATCTATCGTAAATGATAAACAAGAAGTATTAAAAACCTTTGAGTACAACTACAAACAACCTTAAGCTATAGCGAGATGAAACACTTTTATAAAAATTTTATATACGGTACGCTTCTGACTTTAGGAAGTGGTAGTGTATATGCACAAACCTCTACGGAGAATTACATTAAAACAGTCGAATGTTTAAAAGCCGATTGTTCTGAAAAGAAAGAAACTGTTGTTTATTTTGATGGTCTAGGACGTGAAAAACAAGCCTTGCAAGTAGGTGCTTCACCTACAGGTAATACGATTGTAACACCATTTGAATATGATGGTTTTGGGCGTCAAGCCAAAGAATATTTGCCTTTTCCTATTTCTGGAGCAAGTAATCAACTAAATACTGGAGCAACAGGAGATACTTTTTACTTAGAAACGACAGGAGACTATATTCCTTATTCAGAAAAAACATTTGAGAATTCACCTTTAAACCGAGTGTTATTTCAGGCTGCTCCAGGAAGAGACTGGATGAAAGGAGCAGGTCATGAGATAGGATTTCAATATGCAACAAATTCAGATGGAGAAGTTTTTAATTTTGGCGTAGCAGATCCTACTACCAATCCAACTTTAACGTTAAGTAATTCTATAACATATTCAGGAGGAGCTTTATATAAAACGATTACAACAGATGAGAATGGTCAACCTATTGAGGAATTTAAAGACAAAGAAGGGAGAGTTGTTCTGAAAAGAATTCACATCGAATCAAAAACAGTAGCTCCTTTAAATTCGTCTGGTAATCATGATACGTATTACGTGTACGATATTTATGGTAATTTAACCTTTGTTCTTCCACCACAATTAATAAATACCGATTATGGAAATATCAATTCTTACAGAAATAATCTTGCCGAATTAGGTTATCAATATTTTTATGATGAAAAGAACAGGTTAGTTGAAAAACAACTTCCTGGAAAAGGACGTGAATTTATGGTGTATGATAACCAAGATCGTTTAACCTTACAACAAGATATCAATCAACGAACGGCAGTTGAAAAAGGATGGACTTTCTTTAAATACGATAAATTTGGAAGAATGGTGTATTCAGGTTTCTTTAAAAATACAGCGACACGAGGTTCAATGCAAACCGCTTTGAACAATAAAAAAACGGCTAATAATGAAGAAAGAGTACCAACTGTATTTGCTAATAATGGACAAAATATTTTCTATACCAATGCGCAATTTCCTAACGGAAGCTTAACCGTTCAATCTGTTAATTATTACGATCATTATCAAAATTTAGGTGTTACACCTTCGTCTATAGATAATCAAAAAGTTGTTGGGGTTGATGATACAAAAACCAAAGGTTTAGCTGTTGCAAGTTATACCAATGTATTAGGTACTGCAACGTGGAACAAAGCGTATACATATTATGATTCGAAATATATTCGTCCAGTAGCTTCTCACTTAGATAATTATTTGAAAGGATATCAAACAACCGCATCTATTTTAGATTTTAGAGGAAAGGTTAAGCATACAGTTACCAAGCACAAACCAACGGATATAGGAGCAGAAATAACAATCAATGAAGGTTTTGAATATTATGAGAATGAATTATTAAAGTATCAAACACACCAAATTAATAATGGTGCAATAGAATACATTGTTCAAAATTCGTACAACGAAATCAATCAGTTGACGAGTAAGAAAGTTGGAAACACGGTTGCTTCTAATCCATTACAAACGGTAGATTATAAGTATAATATTAGAGGTTGGTTAACAGATATAAACGATGTAGAACAAGCTATTAGACCAAAATTATTTTCATTTAATATCAACTACGGTTCTCATTTCAATGGAAATATATCTGGAGTTTCTTGGAAAACCAATGAACAAGATTCATATAAAACCTATAGATTTGATTATGATGGATTAAATCGACTGTTAACGGCAGATTTTGCTGTAATACAAACTGGTTTTATAGGAGGTTCTACCAATGTTGGTGCTTATAATGAATATGTAAAAGGCTACGATTATAATGGGAATATAAAAGGTTTTACACGTAATGGAAACTTATTGAACAATAATCTATTTACAATCGATGATTTAACATACGATTATCAAGCTAATTCGAATAAACTTCTTAATGTTTCTGACAACAGAACAGAAGATGGTTTCGCTGATAAGAATAAATACAGCGGAACAACAATTGAAGATCCTAAAAATGATTACAAATATGATCTTAATGGTAATCTTACCAAAGATTTAAACAAAGGAATAACAAAAATTAGTTATAATTACTTAAATTTACCAACAGAAGTTCTTTGGAATGCATCTAAAAAGATTAATTACACGTACGATGCAAGTGGAGTTAAGTTAAGAAAAGTCGTAACAGATGGAGCTACAGTAACCACAACCGATTATTTAGGAGGTTTTCAGTACGTAAATAACAGTTTACAGTTTTTTCCAACAGCTGAGGGGTATGTGAATGTAACTGGAGGTACAACTTTTAATTATGTTTACAATTACACTGATCATCTTGGAAATGTACGATTGAGTTACCAAAAAGAAGCAAATGGTACGCTAAAAGTATTAGAAGAAAACAATTACTATCCGTTTGGGTTAAAGCATAAGGGATACAACAATACTAATCTTGCAAATACTAACTATAAGTACAAATACAACGGCAAAGAGTTACAAGAAGAATTAGGTCTTAATTGGACTGCTATGGACTTCAGAAATTATGATGCTTCAATAGGTAGATTTATGTCTCAGGATGGACTTGCTGAAGTAATGCCTGATTGGACTCCTTATCGTTTCTCTTTTAACAATCCAATTTATTTTTCTGATCCAACTGGCTTATTTGAACAAAATATTGAAACTTGCCCTACTTGTCCAAAAACTCCAGAATTTAAACCTTTTATTGATGATCCTAATAATGAATATGTTTATGATACTGAAACAAATACTGTAAGTGCAGTAATACAGCTAGCTGAAACTACTGTGACAAATAGTAATAAAAAAGAATCTAACACGAATAGTTATATACCTCAATATGAGTTTATTGATGGTATTTTAAATAATAAATATTATGATTTGACTTCTTTAGGTTTAGAACAAGGAATTGCCAAAACTACATCTTATTTAGATAAAGCTCTTAAAACTAAATCTACAGTTAATTTTACAATTTTAGATGAATATACTCGTCCTAGTTATAGAACATCACTTTTAAATTCAGCAATCAAAACTTCAAAAGTTGCATCAGCTGCAAAAGTTCTTAAAATATCAGGAAATGCTTTAGCTGGAGTAGGTGCTGTTGTATCAATTTATCAGTATGGCTCAGGTCAAATCTCTGGCACGGAGTTTACTGTAGATATGATAATGAGCGGTGTAGGTTTTTTAGGACCATTTGGTGCAGGAGCCTCCTTGATTTATTTTGGAGGTAAGGCAATATATGAATATTCATCAGGTAAGGATCTATTTGAAAAACCCACTCAATAATGAAAAAAATTTTAAACTACATCATATTCCACTTTATTGAATTCCAAAAAAAAGTAGGTAATCAAGATGTTTCAACATTTACAACATCAGTATTTTTCACAATAATGCTTTGGATGAATATTTTAACATTAATAAATTATATTCTAATGAAGAATCATTATCCTAATAAAAATTATATTATTCCAGTTATTTTATTTTGTTTAGGATTATTCTTAATTATAAATAACTATATAAGAAAAAAGCAGTATGAAGTTTATAATTTTCAATCCTCTTTTATAGGTTACCTATATTTGTTAATTTATATAACAATTAGCTTTGTATCGTTTGTATATAGTGTTGAATTACTAAAATCAAAATAATGGTAGTGTATCAGATGTGTTGCCGGAAAACAACCCAACATTCTCAATAAAGCAAAAGGCAAACGTTTGTTTGCCTTTTGTTATTTTATAAAGTAGCTAGATTTTTAACGTATAATTTTTTAAATTTATCGACATAAGTTCTTTGAGTTTGTTTTAGAAGAAAACAATTATTATCCATTTGGGTTAAAACATAGTGGATACAACAATACCAATCTTGCAAATGCTAACTATAAGTACAAATACAATGATTATGGAGAAAAAAGTTTTGAGTAAACTTTTGACGAACATAGCGCACGAAGTGCTGAACTGCAAGAGGAATTAAGCTTAAATTTATACGATTACGGAGCGCGAAACTATGACCCTGCAATTGGTAGATGGTTTAACATTGACCCGCTCGCGGAGAAATTCATTAATACAACTCCTTACAATTATGTTCTAAATAATCCTGTCAATATGATTGATCCTGACGGAATGGAGGCTCAAGATATATGGGGTAGAAACCGTTATAATGAAATGGGAATGTATATTCCTCCTCATGAAAGGGGTTCAAAAGATGGGAATGATAATGGTTATGAAAGAGATGGAAATGGAGGCTATAAAAAAGTTAATAATTTAGGTGGCGATGATAAAGATTATCTTTTTGAAAATGGAAAATTAGTAGATTCTAAAGATGTTACCGAAAGTGCTCATGAAAGAACTTTAAGAACATATGGAATTAAAGGGCCTTCTTCCTTAAATTTAATAGAAACTGATGTAATTGGTCCTGCGATAGCTTTAAGAGGTTTAGCGATTGGAAGTTTTAAACTTTTAAATGGAGGTTGGTCATTATTAAAATCAGCTGTCTTTGCGAAAAATTTAGTTAAAATTGCTCAAATAGAGGATGATGTAATGATTTTTACTGCTAAAATAGGAAATGAGACAGTAGAAGGAGTTACTAATTTCATTGTAAAAGAAAATCAATTACATTTAAATCAGTTACATCTTCAAGGTTCTTCTGGAGGGCAAATTGGTCGTCAAAATTTATGGAAAATGGCAAAAGATTTAGGAAAACAATTTAAAGTAGAAGAAGTTATTATACAAGGAGGTAAAAGAACTACAGGTAAATATAAAGGTCAAATACCTTCACCTATTAAAATACCAGTTAATTAATGGAAATATTATTAGAAAGTTGGAATGAGGGATTCCAAAAAGTATGTTTAACAAAATTGCAAATGGATTTATTAAAATTATCTTTAAAAGAATCAAAAAATAATGTTGATAATCTATTAGATGGGAAAAAAGTTATTATAAGAATTAATGACATTGAATTAGGTAATCTTTTTATTAAAGAAATTAATAAAATTGGTGTCAATGCTGTAGTACTTGAATAAGATACTCTTCCAATCGTATTATTTTAAATAAAATAATACACAATAAAGAAAAAGGCAAACGTTTGTTTGCCTTTTGTTATTTTATCAGTTTTAGTAAATCTTTTATTTCTTTATCGGAGATAGAATTTTGCTCGCTTTTATCGTAAAGAGAAAGTAGATAAACTGTTTCGTTTTCAATAAAAAGATGCGTTATTACTCTTGCTCCACCGCTTTTACCTTTTCCTTTCGATTTTATTGTCAAACGTTTGTTTGCCTTTTATTATTTTACAAAATTCTCTCAAATTATATCATTTAACGTAAAAATATTACATCTAAATAAAGCCGTGTTTTAACCTATCTTCTTCGATAATCCTTCGACCGTTGTTCGACTGTTGTTCGACAAAACAACCTTTTTCTCGAACCATTGTCGAAGGACACTCGAACAAACCCCGAAGAAATAGGCTATTTTGTTATTATAAAATATAGACGACAAAATAAGAGGTATACCTTGTTGTGTAAAGTGTTTTTGGAATGTGAAATAATTTGAATTATTGTTCAATAGATAGTAAGATTTACTCCTACTTTATAGCATTATTATTTCTCATACGTTAATAATGGAATGTAAAAAGAGTTTTATCTACTAAAATAAAATTAAAAACTGCAAGACAATTGGCAGAAGTTAAATAAATAAAGGCTCCAAGTTGGAGCCTTTATTATATATTAACCATTTTGAAAAACTCGTATAACTTGATTTCCCTAGATGTACATATTTTTTCAAGTGTAGTGATAGGAATATTATACTCAATATAATCTTTATCTTGAGATGCTTTTTTAATCTTTCTAACAATACTTTCTTCTATATTATGCTCATCAGCAAACTTTCTTTGTGAATCAGAATTTATTATCCAATTATAATATATGTATTTACATATACGTCTGTTTACGTTATCCATTGTAACAATAATAAGAGTAGTATGTAAAAATATTGCGGTCGATAGTGCGCAATTAAAAATATATTATTATATTTGTTATCAGATAGTTAAAAAATAAAGTAATTGTACTTTAATCTCGCTTTTGAAAACTGGTAATTTTTGTAGCAACGAGAAAATAAGTAAATTTGCTCACGACCTAGGCGTGGGCTCTCTTATTGTTGCAAGGTATACCAGTACCTCAAAAGCTTTAAGATGAGTTCATGCCTTTTTTGTTTTGGTCGTTTCTTCCATAACAATAGCATTGGACTTCATACGTTACACTTGGTTTAATTCCTCTACAAATCAAGTAAAATACTCTCTCTAAAAATATGTGTTTCTTATAATAGAAATACACAGACGGTTATTAGATTCTATTAGAATTGTAAGATGTATATAGTAGGTGTTAGATATTAGTATTGAGATTTTAGAATTGTAAGATGTTTTTAAGTATTAAGTAAAATGTAAAAAGTATTATGTATTCAGATTAAGGATGAGGTTTTGAGATAAGTTCAGAATGACAACGAAATGAGGTTCTGAACATAATTACGATAATAAGAAAATGATTATTTGTTCATTTTTTATTCATGAGTTATTATTATTTCAAATGAATTTATATGCCCTACGGGGAACCTTGATGAAAAAACATTTGAGATTAAGAATTTGAAATTAAAAGGAGAAGCTCCAGTGGAGCTTAGGTAAAAATTGTTACAAGTTGATTAATAATTATATGTTCATTTTT